>CAMNRF010000003.1 GCA_946551795.1 uncultured Oscillibacter sp. | reverse complement strand
ACAACACCCACCCCCCCCCTCTCCGTCCTCCCCCCCCCAACCCCCCCCCCGCGGGGGGGGGGGGGGGTCGCCCCCCCCCCCCCCCCCTCCTCTCGCGGGTATAGTCACCACAGTTGAAAAGAAGCAATTGCTTCTTTTCAATCCTGGGACGCATACGCGTCCCAGGGGCCGTAAAACGGCCTGGTGGTGGACTTCATAGGCAAAACATGGCACATTATATGCCAGCGGGCGTTGCCCGCCTTGAAAATCGGGATACCGATTTTCAAGTGTTTTGACTATATATCCCTCTACGAAAACCATCCCATGACCCGGTCTGAGACGAACACGATCACGGGTCCCAGGCAGAAGCCGGTGATCACCGTTGTCAGCCCCACCGTGGAGCCCAGGAGAAATCCCACGGTCAAAACGGAGACGTCCCAGAGCATCCGGACCCGGCGGTAGCTCCACCGCTTCGCCCGGGCGGCAATCAGCTGCGGAATGGCGTCGTAAGGAGCCACCCCCAGGTCCACCACCATATAAAAGGCGGCGGCGGCTAAAAAAGCGGCCATGCTCAGGGCGAACAGCACCACCCTGGCCGCCATGGAGAGGCCCTCCGCCGGAATCAGCGGCGTGATCAGCCCCATGCAGAAGTCCGCGATGTAGCCCACGCCCACCATGTTGCCGATGGTCCCGATGCCCACCCGGGAGAGGTCGTACCGGAGGACCGGAAGAAACATCAGCAGGTTGAAGAGCAGCTGGCAGGTCCCAAAGGACACGCCGGTATGGGCGGAGACTCCGAGAGTGAAGGTGGAGCAGGGGTCGGTGCCGAAGCCCACCGTCTTGAATACCGCCACACAGCCGCCGATCACGATCAGGCTGAGGGTCAGGGCCAGCAGCCTGCGGCCCATGCGGGGCCGGACCAGGCGTCCGGCGAGATCCTGAAAATTTACCGTCATATCTCTCACTCCAGCGTAAGTTTTCCCGGTCAGCGCCGGTCCGGAAGCGGGCCTGCCCCGTCACGGCCGCAGCAGCGCCACCGCCGCGTCGTTGACGTTGGTGCCCGTGGGACCGGTGACGATCAGTCCGCCCACCGCCTGCAGGGCGTGGTAGGCGTCGTTGTCCGCCAGGACCCGGCATACATCCAGCCCCTGTCCCTCCAGCGCGGAGAGGGTGTCTCCGTCCACATAGCCGCCGGCGGCGTCGGTGGGGCCGTCGGTGCCGTCGCTGCCCACGGAGAACACCGCCCCGTGGAAGATTCCGCCGATGCCCGGCGCGGCCGCCAGGGCCAGCTCCTGATTCCGGCCCCCCAGGCCATCGCCGGTCACATGGACCACCGTCTCTCCCCCGGCGATGAAGGCCAGGCGCCGCCCCTCTCCGGCGTGGGTCCTGAGGACGCTGGCCAGAAAGCTCCCCGCCTCCCGGGCCTCGCAGCAGAGGCGGTCCGTCAGCAAAAACGGCTCATAGCCCAGCTCCCGGCACTGTTCCGCCGCCGCCGCGCACAGCTCCCGGACGCTGCCGGTGATCTCGGCGGACGTGTTGTCCAGAACCTTGGGCGTCTCCTCCCCCAGCAGCCGCCGGGCCTCCGGCGTCAGGCGAAGGGCGTATTTCTCCGCCACGGCTACCGCCTGGGCGCAGGTGGAGCCGTCCGGGCAGGCGGGGCCGCTGGCGATCATGTCCAGCGGGTCCCCCAGGATGTCGCTGAGGACAATGCTGAATATCCGGGCCGGGGCGCAGAGCTGGGCAAACCGCCCGCCCTTGACGCGGCTGAGCCGCTTGCGGATGGTGTTGATCTCCACAATATCCGCGCCGCAGTCCAGCAGCTGCCGCGTGATGTCCCGCAGTTCCTCCCCCGAGATCCTGGGCTTTTCAAAGAGGGCGCTGCCGCCGCCGGAGAGCAGGAACAGCACCGTGTCCTCCTCCCCCAGGTCCCGCACCAGCTCCAGCGCCCTGCCGGTGGCCGCGAAGCCGTTTTCGTCCGGCACGGGATGCCCCGCCTCACAGCAGGCGACGCCGGGAATCTCCCCCCGGGCGTGGCCGTATTTGGTGATCACGATGCCGCCGTCCACCCGGCCCAGGGCGTCCACCGCCGCGCGCGCCATCTGCCACGCGGCCTTTCCGGCGGCCACCAGCACCGTCCGCCCGCCCTGGGGGCGGTAACGCTCCAGCGCCCGCCGCACCGCCGCGTCCGGCTGGACGGCGGCCAGGCTGGCCCGGATAATTTGTTCCGCGTCCCTCCGCAGCGCCTCATTCATCTTCCATCCTCCCTCTCCGCCTAAAGGCCGGCCCGGCGGGCGGGCCTCCGGCGCGCTTGAAATCTCTCAGCATTTACAGCGGGTCTCAAAAATACCGGCAGCAGTGCGGCAGATAGAGGCGGCAACACAGCGGCGCTTCTTCTCCGGCAGATGCAAGCCCGCCCGCGCCGTCATCCCTGCTCCACGCCGCCGCCATCCACTTCCTTTGCCGTCGTTATTTCTGAAGTCCGCTATAGAATACCACAGAGGACATCTCCCGTCAACGAACCCGGCCGGATTCCCCCGCCCCTGATCCCCGTTTTCAGAAGATCGCGGCAGGAGGTTTTCCCGCGGGGCGCGCAGTGCGCGCCGGTTCCGGCTCCCCGGTATCCCGCAGGCACATAATACGGGTCTCTGCGCCGAATCTTCTTCAAAAAACACACAATAGGGCGCTCCTTCCGCCCTGTGATATTGACACCGGGAGGGAAGTCTATTAAAATAAAGATAATGATGCCCAGCGCCACAGGACCATCCATGGGCGTTTGCTATCGGAGGACGATTATCATGTATCATTGTCACCTGCACTTCTATTGCCTGGGCCGCCGGCAGGAGCTGTTCGACGCGGTCAGGGCGGTCCCTCCACTGGAGCATTTTACCCACTCTTTTTCTCAGAGCGATGCGCCGGACGCGGCCCTGGCCGGTCAGGCGGAGGTCATCCTGGCCGACCTGCGGGAGCTGGACGGGCCGGAGGCCGTAAGCCTGCTGGCCGCCGGGAAGCGGGAGCGGGCGGCGCTGATTCTCCTGGCGGAGCGGGACCAGCTCCCCGCCCTGGAGGGCTGTCTCGACGCGGCCGACGATCTGTGGGTCCTTCCCATGTCCGCCGGAGAGCTCGCCTTCCGCCTCCGGCGGCTCCAGGACCTGATGAAAGGCCGCGCCGACCTCTGGCAGACCAGCCATTTCCTGGAGGCCGCCATCAACAGCACCCCCAACCTGATCTGGTTCAAGGACAAAACCGGCATCCACGAGAAGGTAAACGACAGCTTCTGTGAAACCGTGGGCAAGACCAAGGAGCAGGTACAGGGCCGGGGCCACGCCTATATCTGGGACGTGGAGCACGACGATCCCGCCTGCATCGAGTCCGAGCGGATCGTCATGGAGAGCCGGCAGACCTGTGTGTCGGAGGAGACCATCCAGACCGGCGGCGGCACCCGGCTGCTGACCACCTACAAATCCCCTCTGTACGACCTGGACGGCAGCGTGATGGGCACCGTGGGCATCGCCATCGACGTAACCCAGGAGCGGGCCTACGAGCAGAAGCTGATCGCAAAGACCCAGACCCTGGAGACCCTCTTCACCACCCTGGACTGCGGAATCATGTGCCACAGCCTGGACGGGTCCCGCATCCTCAGCGTCAACCGGGCCGCCCTGGAGATTCTGGGATACCAGACCGAGCAGGAGCTGGTGGCGGACGGATTCAACCTGATCGCCTCCTCCGTTCTGGATGAGGACAAGCCGAAGCTCCGGGAGGCCATCCTCTCCCTGCGCCGGGAGGGAGACAGCATCAATGTGGAATACCGCGTCCAGCACACCAACGGCAATCTCCTCCACGTCATGGGCAACATCAAGCTCATCCGGGAGGGCGGCGAGCTGTTCTACCAGCGGTTTCTGCTGGACTGCACCGCCCAGAAGCAGCGGGAGCGGGAGGCGCGGATCGAGACGGAACGGCAGCACAGGAGCCTGGTCCAGGCCCTGACCGCCGATTACAATCTGGTGTGCTTTTTCGATCTCAACACCGGGCTGGGCGAGGCCCTTCGGACCCACGCCTGCCCCTTTGGAGTCCTGGATTCTCTTTTCGGCGGTGATCTGCCCCTGGAGGAGAGCATGGACCGCTACATACAGACCTGCGTCTTTGAGGACGACCGGGAGCTTTTGCGAAAGGCCATCTCCCTGGAGCATCTGCGGGAGGAGCTGGCCCAGCGGAGCACCTTCTATTTCAACTACCGCACCCTCTGCGGCCAGGAGCCGCGCTACTTCCAGATGAAGGCTGTCCGCACCGGGGACTGGGACAAGAGCCGCGGCGTGGTGGTGGGCTTTCGCAGTGTGGACGAGGAGACCCGGGCCGAGATGGAGAAAAAGGCCCTGCTGGAGGACGCTCTCTCCCAGGCCAACCGGGCCAGCAAGGCCAAAAGCGTCTTTCTCTCCAATATGTCCCACGACATCCGCACCCCCATGAACGCCATTATCGGCTTCACCGCCCTGGCCACCACCCACATCGACCAGAAGGAGCAGGTGGCAGGGTATCTCAAGAAAATCATGACCTCCGGCAACCACCTGCTGAGCCTGATCAACGACGTGCTGGACATGAGCCGCATCGAAAGCGGCAAGATCTACCTGGAGGAGAAGCCCTGCAGCCTGCCGGATGTCCTCCACGGCCTGCGCAACATTGTTCAGGCGGACGTCCACGCCAAGCAGATGGAGCTGTACATGGACGCGGTGGACGTGAAAAATGAGGGAATCTACTGCGACCGGCTGCGGCTGAACCAGGTGCTTTTGAACCTGCTGGGCAACTCCATCAAGTACACCCCCGCCGGCGGCGTGGTCAGCGTCCGGGTCATTGAAAAGCCCGGAGCCCCGGCCGGCTGGGCAAACTACGAGTTCCACGTCAAGGACACCGGCATCGGCATGAGCGAGGAGTTTATCTCCCATATCTTCGAGCCCTTTGAGCGGGAGCAGAACTCCACCACCAGCGGCATCCAGGGCACGGGCCTGGGCATGGCCATCACCAAGAACATCGTGGACATGATGAACGGCACCATCAACGTCAAGAGCAAGCTGGGCGTCGGCACCGAGTTCACCGTCACCATCTCCTTCCGCCTCTGCTCCGAGGCCGCGGTCCCCCAGACCATCCCGGAGCTGAAAAACTGCCGGGCCCTGGTGGTGGACGACGACTTCAACACCTGCGACAGCGTCTCCAGCATGCTCCAGCAGATTGGAATGCGGGCGGAGTGGACCCTCTCCGGCAAGGAGGCGGTGCTGCGGACCCGCCAGGCGGTGATGCGGAACGACCAGTACTACGTGTACATCATCGACTGGCTGCTGCCGGACATGAACGGCGTGGAGGTGGCCCGCCGGATTCGCAAGGAGTGCAACGAGGATGTCCCCATCATCGTCCTCACCGCCTACGACTGGTCCGACATCGAGGACGAGGCCCGGGAGGCCGGCATCACCGCCTTTTGCAGCAAGCCCCTGTTCCTCTCGGAGCTGCGCAGCTGCCTGCTCTCCGTGGTGGGCACGGAGGAGGCGTCCCAGCCCGAAAAGTCCGAGGCGCCCGCGGTCCGCACCGGCCGCATCCTGCTGGCGGAGGACAACGAGCTGAACCAGGAGATCGCCCAGGCCATTCTGGAGGAGGCCGGCTTCGACCTGGAGATCGCCGGAAACGGCCAGATCGCCCTGGAGATGGTCCGCGCCTCCCAGCCCGGCTACTACCAGCTGGTGCTGATGGACGTCCAGATGCCGGTGATGAACGGCTACGACGCCACCCGGGCCATTCGGAAGCTGGAGAATCCGGAGCTGGCCGCCATCCCCATCCTGGCCATGACCGCCAACGCCTTTGAGGAGGATAAGCAGGAGGCCCTCAGGTCCGGGATGAACGGCCACATCGCAAAGCCCATCGACATCGACGAGCTGATGAAGGCCCTGGACAATGTCCTGCGGTAACTGTGAGCAAACCGCCCCCGCGCCGCCTGAGCGGCGCGGGGGCGGTTTCGTTCCGTTCACCCGGCGGGCCACAGAATGTCCTGGGCCACCGGCGTGTAGAAGAGGCGGGCCACCTCCTCCCGCCGCCGGGTCCGGCCCAGAATCCACATCAGCTTCGCCACCACCGCCTCGCAGGTCATGTCGTAGGCCTCCAGCACGCCCAGGTCGTTTTTCAGGGCGTGGCCCACGTGGTAGACCCCCAGGTCGCTGCCCTCGTTCTCCACCTGTGTGGTGAGAACCACGGTCTTCCCCGCCGCCATGGCGTCCCGGACGCAGTCGTACAGGCCGCTGTCCTCCGGCAGGCCGCCCACGCCGAAGCTCTCGATGATCAGCGCGTCGTTCCGCTCCAGCAGGTAGTCCGCCAGCCCGCGGCCCACACCGGGAACCAGCTTTAAGAGGGCCACCCTGGTGTCCAGCTGGTCGTAAAACACCGGGGCCTCGCCGCACTCCTGCCGGATATACCGCAGCAGCACCCCGTCCCGCAGGACCCCCAGGTCCGGGTAGTTGATGCTGGAGAATGCCTGAAAGCTCTTGGAGCGGGTCTTTTTCGCCCGGGTGCCCAGGATCACCCGGCTGTTGAACACGATGGAGACCCCCGGCAGGTCCTCCGACGCGCAGCGGAAGGCGTCCATCAGGTTGACCTTGGAATCCGTGGAGTCAAAGCCGATGGGCTTCTGGGCCCCGGTGAGGACAATGGGCTTGGGGCTGCCCTGGATCAGATAGCTGAGGGCCGCCGCCGTGTAGGCCATGGTGTCCGTGCCGTGGGTGATGACGAACCCGTCGTACTCCCCGTAGTGGGTCCGGACGCACCGGGCCATCATCCGCCAGTGCTCCGGGGTGATGTTGGTGCTGTCCAGATTCAGCAGCTGGATGCAGTCCACGCCGCAGATGCCGGAGATGGCCGGCACCCGGGACAGCAGCTGCTCTGTGGTCAGCTCCGGCGTCAGTCCCCCCTCCGTCATCTCCGAGGCGATGGTGCCGCCGGTGCCGATCAGCAGGATCTTCTTCATACGCCTCACCCCAGATCCCGGTGGTCCAGCGCCGCCAGGCCGAAGCGGGCCGCCTGGTCCACGGCCTCCCGCTCCGCCCCGCTCTCCGCCTCCCGCCGCCTCTGCCGCAGCTCCCGGAGGAACAGCCCCCGGAGGGAGTCCTCCTCCGCCCGAGCCCAGATGTCCTCCGCCATGCGGGTGCGGTCCCGGATCTCCAGGACGTAGAACCGCTCCGCCAGGGCCTCCTGGAGGCCCCGGACGTCCACGCCGCCCTCGCCGGTCTCCCCGGTGAGCACAACGCGGTACAGGTGGCGGGCGGTGTCCTCCGGCAGGGCCGCCTCCACGGCGGCGCGGGGCGCCCGGCCCGTCACGTCCACCTCCAGGATCTCATAGCGCCGCTGGGCAGAGGGGACAAACTCCAGGGAGACCGTTCCGTCTTCGCCGATGGTCCCCCGGTAGAACCCCTTCTCCCCCAGCTCGTCAAAGCCCCGGCCCTCGATACAGCCCGGCCAGGCGCAGAGGGTCTTTCCAAACCGCAGGGGCTCCGTCCGCCTGTGGATATGCCCCAGGGCCAGGTAGCGCAGGCCGCTGGCGGCGATCTCCTCCTTCCGGAGGGGGCCGTACCGTGCCTCCGGCGGGTCGATCTCCCCGTGGAGCAGGCCGATGTGGACCCGCCCGTCCTCCGGGGCCGTGAATCCCGCCAGAAAACTCTCCGCCCGCTCCGGGCCGGTGAACGCCGCGCCGTGGACTGTCAGGTTCCACTCCGGCAGGTCCACGGCGGTCAGATGTCCCTCCCGAAAGATATGCACGTTCTCCGGCCAGCGGACCGTCAGCCACGGACTGCCGGGACCGGCCCAGTCGTGGTTCCCCGGAGCGATGAAGACCCTGGCCTCCATCTGCCCCAGGGCCTCCGCCAGCTGCTCCCCGGTCTCCCGGAAGGCGCTGCCGCTGTCAAACAGGTCCCCCGCCAGCAGCACCAGATCGATCTGGTGCTGATTTACATAATTCGCGAGCCGGAATCCCAGCTCCCGGCTCTCCCGGCGGCGGCTGGCCGCCTGGCTGGCTGTCAGCGCCCCAAAGGCGCTGTCCAGATGGAAGTCCGCAGCGTGCAGAAAAGTTAACATAACAACAACTCCAGCAGAAGATTTTCGGTCACTGCCAGGCCTTGCAGACGTCCACCCACTCCACAAAATTGGAGGAATAGTCCTCCAGCTCCCGGCAGGTCAGCTCGATGGCGCTGCTACTGCTTCCGGCGGCGGGAAAGATGGTCTCAAACCGTCTCAGGGACACGTCCAGATAGACTTTCACGTTCTCCGGCAGGGCAAAGGGACATACGCCGCCCACGTCGTGGCCGATGAGATCGTGGGCCTCCTCGTGGGTCAGCATCTTGGCCTTGGTGTGAAACTGGGCCTTGTACTTGCCGTTGTCCACCTTGGCGTCCCCCGCCGTCACCACAATGATGGGCTGGTCCTCCACCTTGAAGCTGAGGCTCTTGGCGATGCGGGCGCCCTCCACCCCCACGGCCACCGCCGCCAGCTCCACCGTGGCGGAGGAGACATCGAACTCCCGAATCCGGTCCGCGATGCCAAGGGGCTCAAAATACGCTCTCACTTTTTGGATCGACATGATAGATTTCCTCTCTTTATTAAAAATTATGGCTCTTCACTCACCGCACGTCCAGCCGCTCCACGGAGCGGCAGAGGCCGGTGCCGCTGTCCAGCGTAAAAATGGCCCCCTGCATCTTGCAGGGTCCCTCCGGCTGCCGGTACCGCCCCGGCAGGCCGCCCAAAAAGCTCTCCACCGACTGCCAGGGCTCAATGCCCAGCACGGACTCCACCGGCCCGGTCATCCCCAGGTCCGTCAGATACCCGGTGCCCTTGGGGAAGACCCGCTCGTCGGCGGTGGGCACATGGGTGTGGGTCCCCCACAGGGCGCTGACCCGTCCGTCCAGATAGTACCCCATGGCCAGTTTCTCGCTGGTGGCCTCGGCGTGGAAGTCCACCAGGGTGAAGTCCGCCTCCCCCTCTCCCAGGAGCTTGTCCGCCGTGGTGAAGGGATTCTCCGCCCCCCAGGCCAGGTCACAGCGGCCGATGAGGTTCATCACCCGCACCCGGACAGCCCCCAGGTCGAAAATCCCGCAGCCGCGGCCCGGCATCCGCCCGGTGTAGTTTGCGGGCCGAAGAATCCAGGGGGTGTCCTCCAGAAAGGTCTTGATCTGCATCTTGCCGAAGGAGTGGTTGCCCAGGGTCACCGCGTCGGCGCCGGCGTCCCGGATGCGCTCCGCCTGCTCCGGCGTCAGGCCCACGCCGGCGGCGTTCTCGCCGTTGACCACGGTGAAGTGGATCTGCTTCAATTTCTGCAGAGGCCGCAGGTTTTTTTCCAGATGCCGGAGTCCCGGCTCGCCCACCACGTCACCCACTGCCAGGATGTGATACTCCATACGCTTTCCTCCGCTGTTGAAATCATTTCACGGGGTAGTATATCAGAAAAATCACAGCTTGCAAACCCCCTGATCCGCGGCCTAATCCGAATTTGTCCGCATGGGATAGCGGAACACCAGCGTGCCGCCGGCAAGAGACCGGAAGCAGAAACAGCCGTCCTCCAGGGTCGAGCACAGCCCCGCCCGTATGATGGCCGCTGTCTCAAAGGGCCACAGACCGCAGTTCTCCACCAGAAGCCGGCCCTGGCCGTCAAAGAGGGCGTAGCTTCCGTCCTCATTTTCGCCGCCGCTGTAATATCCGGAGAAATACGTCTCGCCCGTCACCTGATCGGTGATGGGGTCCAGGTAATTGCAGCCCTCCACCTCCGGGGGCTCGGGCGTGTCGCCGTAGACCGCGCTGTAATCGATCTCGGCCCCATAGCCCTCCGGCGGCGTATCCGTGACGGCGCCGCTGGCGAAGTCCAGATAGAGGCGGACGCCCTCGTCCCGGTACTCGCCGTCGACAGAGTAGGACACCGCGTACCCCACCCGGTCGTCCGTCCAGTCGATGAAGGGACCGCCTTCCTCTCCCCAGGTAAAGTCCCCGCCAAACCAAGATGTGAAGGCGGAGCCGTCAAAATGGGTCACGATCTCCCCCTCCGTATTCCAGAGATCCAGGGAGCCGTCGGCCGCGGCGGTCAGCAGCAGGCCATGGCCGCTGGCGACGTAATAGCTGCCCGTCAGCTCACGGACCCAGCGCCCGTCCGCGGCGGCAAGCGTGCGGGAGAACGTCCCGCCGTCGAAGGCGTCTCCGCCGGTGATCCCATCGGGGTCGCCGCGGTAGAGCACGAGGAAGCCGTCGTAAAAATGGACCCAGGCGTACACGGGGTCGCTCACGATTGCGCCCTCGCCGGTCACCAGGCCGAAAAAGGGCAGGGCATCGATGACATACCGCTCCATCGCGGAGTACTTCCCGATATAGGGCAGCAGCGCGCCATAGTCGTCCCGCGCCTCAAGGGCGCCCGCCCCGCTGTAGCCCGGGTGAAGGGTATAGACCGGCTGCACCGGCTCATAGGGCGTGAGCTTGGACCAGTCGGTGTAGACGGGGGATACGGCCTCCGGAATCTCCGGGGCCTCCGGCCCGGCCGGCGCACCGCAGCCGGCCAGGATCAGCAGCGGCAGCAGCGCCGCGATCAACCTCTTCATGACGCGTCCCCCACGTCCATGACACTCACGTAGCCCTCGCGGGCCACCAGCCGCTGTCCCTCCTCGCTGAGAATCCAGTTGTAGAGAACCTTCGCGGGCACGTCGTCGGCGAGGCCCGCCGCTATGACCACATAGGAGTCGTTGATAAAGGGATACGCGCGGGAGCGGATCGTCTCCGCGTTTGGCTGTACGCCATCCACCGCGATGATCTTGAGGCCGTCCGCCATCTTCATGTCGTGGGCGTAGTAGTAGACGGTGTAGCCGATGGCTGCGGCGGAGTCATTGTAGGACGCCACCACCTCCACCAGGTCCCCCATGGCGCCGCTGACGTACTCCTTTGGAGCCTCCATCAGGGGGATGTCCCCCATAACCAGCTTTTTCATCGCCGTCTGGCTGCCGGCCTCCTCGTTGCGCTGGAAGGGGACGATGTCCTCGTCTCTGCCGCCAACCTCGCTCCAGTTGGTGATCTCGCCGGTGTAAATCTTCTGAATCTGTTCGGTGGTGAGGCTGTCCACGGGGTTGTCCGCGTTGACAATGAACACAAGGCCGTCCACCGCGAAGGTGGAGAGCTCCCACTCGAAGCCCAGCTCCTCCTTCTCAGCATAGATACCCTCGGGCGGCGCGCCGGAGATGAGCAGGTCGGCCTGGCCGTTCATCAGCTCGCGGTAGGACTGAGTGGTGCGGGAGAATTTGGTGAGATCGGCGGTCTCCTCCCTCGTCTCGCCCAGCAGGACGCTGGCGATGGCCTGTCCCAGAGGCACCATGGCGGTGGAGCCGTTGAGGCGGGGAAAGTTCTCCCGGGTAAAGACAAACTGCTCCACCTGCTGTGTCTCCACCGGGTCCGGCTGTGGCTGCGGCTGTTCGGGTGTTCCGCCGCAGGCGGCAAGGCTGAGCAGCAGCGGCAACGCGGCTGCGATAAATCTCTTCATGCTGTTGCGCTCCTTTCAAATCGACGTACGCGGCTTTTCCGCAAACAGAGTATACCACCAATGGGGGCTGTGTTCAATCCCCGCCATATCCCTATGAGAGGATTGACCGGGTGTTCTCCCGGCAGAGCAGACGCCCTTCGCCCAAACGCGATAATTCCGGAAAACAGGGGTTGCATTTTCCAGTTTCCCCCACTATACTAGTTATAAAACTAATGAGCATTATAAGTATCACTACTGTATATCTTCCCCGCACCGGGGCAGAAGGAGGCCCTCCCATGGCAGTAAAGCTGGAACTCTACCGCGTCTTCAAAGAGGTCGCCGAAGCCGGCAACATCTCTGAAGCCGCGAAAAACCTGTATATCTCCCAGTCGGCGGTGAGCCAGTCCGTCAAACAGCTGGAGACGGCCCTCCAGGCCCGGCTCTTCGCCCGCAGCCCCAGAGGCGTCACTCTCACCGGGGAGGGCCAGATGCTCTACCAGTATGTCCGCAGCGCCCTGGGCCTCATCGCCACCGGGGAGGACAAGCTCTCCCAGGCCCAGTAGCTGCTGCTGGGCACCCTGGTCATCGGCGCCAGCGACACCGTGACCAGCCTCTTTCTGACCCCCCATCTGGAGTCCTTCCACCGCCAGCACCCGGGCATCCGGCTGAAAATCGTCAGCGGGCGCAGCGCCAAGGTGCTGGGGCTCCTGCGCTCCGGGGCGGTGGACATCGCCTTCGCCTCCTCCCCCGCCGGGGCCGGCCTCACCGCCTGGCCCTGCTTTGCCACCCACACCGCCTTTGTGGCCGGCAGCGGCTACGGCTGTGACTTCGACCACGTCTACTCTCTCCAGGAGATCGCCGCCTTCCCCCTGATCCTGCTGGAGCGCAAGGCCAGCAGCCGGGTCTTTCTGGAGCAGTTCTTCGCCCGGGGCGGCGTGACACTGACGCCGGAGATCGAGCTCTCCTCCCGCAGCCTCCTGGTGTCCCTGGCCGCCATCGGCCTGGGCGTGGCGGGGGTGACGCTGGAGTTTGTGAAAGAGGCCCTGGACGCCGGGGAGATCCGGCAGCTGAAAACGGACTTCAACGTCCCCGCCCGCAGCGTGGATATGTGCACTCTCCAGGACGTGACGCCCACCGCAGCCGCCGCAGCCTTTATGGAGATGGTGCGGTCCGGAGGGCGGTGAGACGGCATGGACACGATGATCCTAACCATGGAGCTGGTGGGCGTCCTCTCCTTCGCCGCCTCCGGGGCCATGACGGGCCTGCGCAAGGGCATGGACCTCTTCGGCGTGTGCATCCTGGGGCTCACCACCGCCGTGGGCGGCGGCGTCCTGCGGGACGTGATCCTGGGCACCACGCCCCCCGCCACCTTTCAGGACCCCATCTACGCCTCCGTGGCGGTCCTCACCTCCCTGGTGCTGTTCCTGCCCCGGGTCCGCCGCCTTTTAAACCGCAGCCAGCACCTGTACGACCTGGCCATGCTGGCCATGGACACCCTGGGTCTTGGCATCTTCACCGTCATGGGCATTCAGATCGCCTACACCCACGTGGCGGAGCCCACGGTGTTTCTGCTGGTATTCGTGGGAGTGGTCACCGGCGTGGGCGGCGGCGTCCTGCGGGACATGATGGCCGGGAACACCCCCTACATCTTCGTCAAGCACGTCTACGCCTCGGCGTCTCTTGCGGGGGCGCTGGTCTGCGTGCTCTTCTGGCTCCCCGGCCTGGAGGTGTACGCCATGGGGGCCGGGGCCGTCACGGTAATCGTCATCCGCCTCCTCTCCGCCTACTACCACTGGAACCTGCCCCACGCCCACGACTAAGACCGCCCTCCCGGCCGGGAGAGCGGTCTTTTCCTCATAGCTCACAGTTCGCCGATGTCCTGTTTTCCCATCTTCTCCATCTGGTCCCGGACCCGGAGCTTCTCCCGAGCCGCCCAGTAGATGGCCAGCAGCACCAGCGTGGGGATATTCCCCGCCAGCAGCGTCACCACTACCGCCAGGATATTTTTGGACACACTGCCGGTGTCCATCACATTCAGGGGCAGCAGCAGGGAGCTGAGAAGGGTCAGCAGGGGCAGCACCAGTCCCGGCCAGCGATTCTCCCGCTGGGAGAGGAAGATCTGCAGCAGAACGCCGCCAACGAGAAGGAGCAGTCCGCCGATCCACACGCCAATAATAATGGTCTCCATAACCGCCATGGTTGAATTCCTCCTTACAAATCGTCGATCTGGGTCTTTTTCAGCTGCCGCTTCTCTTTGCGCCGCCGGTGAAGGTGACAGGCGGCGTAGATAGCCAGCAGGATCAGGTTGGGGATGTTCTCCAGCAGCAGCACCAAGATTCCCATGCCGGAGATCTCAAAAATATCGAAGAAATCTCCCTCCGTCCAGAGCTGGACCATCTCCGGCGCGATTGCGATGATTGTCCACAGCAGCCAGGCCGCAGGCAAAATCAGCCCCGGCCACCATTTCTCCCGCCGGGAAAGATAAATCTGAGCCGCGACGAACACGGCAAAAACGGGAAGGACCACCAACAGATCCCCCAAGTAAATCGAGAGGGAAAACTCGGGGTAGATGGTAATTCCTGAATACAGCATTTATATCCCTCCCTTCGTCTTTCGGTACTCACCGATGAGGATTTTCGCCGTGTCGAAGTCCAGCTTGTCGTCCACCGCCAGCCGCTTCACCAGCGACACGTAGGGGTCCGCCTCCGCCGTCTCGCTGATCTTGATCTTCTGGATCAGCCGGTCCAGCCGCAGACGCACCGTGGGATAGCTGACGCCGTACAGCGCCGCCACCTCCTTCAGCGAGCCGGAGGCCAGGACGAATTTCTTGATAAAGGCCGCGTCCTCGTCCTCCAGGTCCGCCAGCCAGATGGGGATGTTCTCCATAGGCACCCTCCTTTCATAAAATTAAATATAAACTTTAATTTTATGAAAGTCAAGTGTGAATTTTATCTTTCATAAAATTGTCCATATTTTGATCTGCAGAGGCGGCTATCAGCCGCCCGCCTTCCCGGAAACTCCGGTTTTCCCGGAGGAGGCGGCAGATTGCCGCCCCTACAGGGCCTTTTCACAGCAGAGAGCGCCCTCTGAACACTCAGAGGGCGCCTTGTCTATCATCATTTTTTATTTCTCCCGGCCCTGTAAAAACTCCGGCCCATAGAGGTAGTAGTCAAAGGGGTCCCGGAGCTCCCCGTCCTGCCGGACCTCAAAGTGGAGGTGGGGCCCGGTGGACTGGCCCGTGGAACCCACTTTGGCGATAACCTGCCCCTGCTCCACGTCGTCTCCGGTCTCTACACACAGCTCCTGACAGTGGGCGTACAGGGTCTCCAGGCCATCGCCGTGGTCCACCAGAAGGTAGTTCCCCCGGACGCTGTCAAATCCGGCCTCTTCCACGGTGCCGTCCAGCACGGCGAAGATGTCCGTGCCCGCGAACGACGCGATGTCGATGCCGTCGTGGGCGGTCACGCCCTCGCCGCCGGGGTTGGCCCGGGGGCCGAAGGCGCTGACGACCGCCTTGAAATCCGCCACCGGCCAAACCATGTCCCGGGCACTCTCCCGCTGGGCGGTAAACGCCGCCTGCTCCTCCTCACTGAGGAACTCCAGGCCCGTCAGCACGCCGTCCTCGTACACGGCCCGCACCTCTCCGGCGTCCTTGTCAAAGAGGCCGTTTCCGGTGTGCTCCGTGATCCAGATCTCCCCGTCCACGATGCCCCGGACCTCCCGGCCCCGGAGGGTCATCCGCAGGCCGTTGCCGTCTCCGTCGGGGTCGTCGAAGGTGTACTCCAGCCCCAGGGGCAGATAGGGGGCCAGCGTCTCCGCCCAAAGGGCCTCCACCTCGGCGGAAGAACCTCCGTCCACCGGGCGGGGCAGCCAGGGCAGCAGGTCGATGTCCACATTCTCCCGCCCGTTGGTGCCGTTGATGGTCAGCTCGTCATAGGCGGCCTCCGCCAGCTGGAAGCGATAGGTCTCCCCCGGCTCCCAGCTCCTGGCGGCGCTCTCCTCCTCCAGGTAGTGGACGCTCATATCCATGCCGTCGGCGAGGATGCGCCCGGAGATCCACAGGTCCCACTCCGCCTTTCCCTCCGGGATGGTAAAGGAGACGGTATCGTTTTCACAGGTGATACTCGCCTCCAGCTGCTCCGCCAGATCCCGGTCAGGCTCCCTGGCGGAGGTGGCGAAGGCGGTGGTGACGCACACCGCCAGCAGCAGTGCGCAGGCCGTAAGGAGCGCGGGAACACGTTTTTTCTTCATCATCGCTTTGATCCTTTCTTCAATGGGGCTCTGGGCAAACCGGGGACAGAGCCCCGCCCGGGCCTCCTCCATGGCCAGCAGGGTCCGGGCGTAGGCCGCCGGGTCTCCCAGGCGGCGCACCACGGCCTCGTCGCAGGCCAGCTCCAGATCCCGGCTGGCCAGGACGGCCATCAGCCACACCGCCGGGTTCCACCAGTGGACGCACAGCGTCCCCGCCAGAACCAGCTTGGTCAGACCGTCCAGATGCCGGATGTGTTCGTACTCATGGGTCAGAATGTGGGCCAGGGCCGTCTCGTCTCCCCGGTCCATCCCCCTGGGCAGGAGAATGACGGGGTGGAAGAGGCCGTAGGCCAGAGGGCCGGAGATGCGGTCGGACACCCGGACAGAGACCCGGGGATGTTCCGCCCGCCACCGGGAGATATAGCCTCCCTCCGCCGGCAGGGAGGTCCGAAATTTCCGGAGGCAGCGGAGATAGGCGGCGGCGAGCCAGACCGCCAGCAGCGCCGTCCCCGCCAGCCAGACCAGTGTCCAGGGGGAGACCGCCGGAAGAGGTGCCCCCGCGACAGGGGACACGGGCACCGTGGGAGCTGCTCCCGGCAGCAGCCGCACCGTGACGGCTCCGCCCGCGGGAGGAGGCGCAGCGGCCTGTGGCGCCCCGGCAAAGAAGTTGTACACACTGAGCCGGGAGGGCAGCTCCCAGGGCAGCAGCAGCCGCAGCACCGCCACCCACCACAGCACTCCGAAGACCCGCCGGGGCAGGGCCCGTCCCACCGCTCCCCGCAGCAGAGCGACGGCCAGAATCAGAGCCGCCCCGGCCAGTCCCCGCTCCAGAAGCGTCATGACCGGTGCTCCTGTTCCATGGCGGTGACCAGCTTTTTCAGCCGCTCCAGCTGCTCGACGGAGAGCTTCCGGCTGTCCAGCAGGGAGGCGAAGAGCAGATCCGGGGAGCCGTCGAAGAGCTTGCCGATGAGGGCGTCCGTCTCCGCCGCCTGGACCTCCGTCTTGGAGATCAGGGCGTGGCACTGGAAACCGGGCTCACTGCGCCGGATGGCTCCCTTGGCCACGCACTTCTTGATGACCGTGTAGGTGGTGTTGGTGTTCCAGCCGGTCTCCTCCCCCAGGATGACCGCGATCTCTCTGGCGGTCCGGTCCCCGTCCCGCCAGAGGACGTCCATTACCTTCAGCTCCGAGTCAAAGAGTTTCACTGCCATGATCGCCCCTCCAAACTATTGCAATAGTTTATGGTGTTATACTATCACAGTAGTTTCTGGATGTCAATACCATTTTGATAGTTTTTGCAGTTTTGGTACGACTGCGGCAGTATCCTCCAAAAAGCGGCGGAACGCGGGGCATTGCCCCGCGTCGTTCAGCCGTCATGTGTCAATATATGCCGCGGCCGCGTAGCCCACATAGTCCCCGTAGTGGACCACATACCAGCCCTGCCACTCCCCGTAGATCGTGACGCTTGCCCCGTTGGGCAGGTTGGCCAGGATGTTTCCCTTGGGGGAGGGGTAGCTGCGCAGATTCAGCGTGCCGTAGCTCACCCGCACGGTGCCCTCCACCGGGGTCATGGGGTAAATAAAGGGCAGGCCGAAAAACCGGGTCAGCGCCCGGGCCAGCTGCTGGGCGATGTCGTCCATATGGCCCTCGATCCAGGTGGCGTCAGCGTAGTTGTCATGGTAGCCGATCTCCACCAGCACCGCCGGGGCGTTGGACTGGCTCACCTCCCCCAGGGTGGTGGTCTCCCGGGTGGTGACCTTATTGGGCAGGGGGTAGATCTTCCGCAGCTCCTCGGCAATCAGCTCCGCCGCCCGGCGGCCCTTGGTGCTTGTGGGGTAGTAAAAGGCGATGATGCCCCGCTCCTCGCCGTAGTGCCCCTCCGGTGCGCCGTTGGAGTGCAGGGCCAGGTACAGGTCGTAGTTTCCGGCGTTAGCCTCCCGGATGGAGGAGGCGGCGGTCATCTCCGGCCGGTTCCGCCGGTACTGGATCGCGTTGGAGAGCAGATAGGGAACCAGGGCGTCCGCCAGGCGGTTCATGTTGTACTCCTCGGAGCCGCTGCCGGTGACATATTGGTTCCACTCCTGTGTGCTGGGGCTTAAATAAATCGTGGGCATGGTGGTCCCTCCTTCTCACTTATTTATATGGCAATCGGCGGCGGGATGTGCTATATTGGACTGGGAGCGGCGGATGTCTCCGCCCCCCACCCCTAATTCACAGAAGGACTGATGGATATGAAGGCAGAGAGAAGCTATCCCAGATACACCGTCACGGCCAAGGCGGAAACCGCCATTCTCCGGGGCCACCCCTGGGTCTACGGGGAGGAGGTGCTGTCCGCGGAGGGTGCGGCGGAGAACGGCGGTCTGGTGGACGTCCTCAGCAAAAAGGGCCGGTATCTGGGGACGGGCTTTCTCTCGGAGCAGTCCAAGATCCGGGTGCGCCTTGTCAGCCGCAACGCCAACGACCGCTTTGACAAGGCCTTCTGGCACCGGAAGCTCCAGTGGGCCTGGGAGTACCGCAAGACCGTGATGGCCCCGGAGGACCTGGACTGCTGCCGGATCGTCTTCGGCGAGGCGGACGCCTTTCCGGGGCTGACGGTGGACAAGTTCCACGACCTGCTCTCCGTCCAGGTGCTGTCCGTGGGCATGGAGCGGATCAAGGGAACGCTGCTGCCCATGCTGGCGGAGCTCCTGCGGCAGGACGGACAGACCATCCGAGGCATCTATGAGCGAAACGACGTCTCCCTGCGGGACAAGGAGGGACTGCCCCGGCGCAAGGGCTGGTTCCCCCTCCCTGGCGAGGAACTTCCCGCCTCCCCCCTGACGGAGATCACGGAAAACGGCATCCGGTATCTGGTGGACGTGGAGAACGGACAGAAGACCGGGTTCTTCCTGGACCAGAAGTACAACCGCCGGTGCGTCGCACGGCTGGCGGCCGGAAAAACCGTGCTGGACTGCTTCACCCACACCGGCTCCTTCGCCCTGAACGCCGCCCTGGGGGGCGCGGAGCACGTCACCGCCGTGGACGTGTCGGAGTCCGCTGTGGAGATGGCCCGGGCCAACGCGGAGCGCAACGGCCTGGCGGACCGGATGGACTTTCTGGCGGCGGACGTGTTCGACCTGCTGCCCCGGCTGGAGAGAGAGCCGCCCCGGTACGACTTCATCATTCTGGACCCGCCGGCCTTCACCAAGTCCCGAAAGACCGTTGCCAACGCCATGGCGGGGTATAGGGAGATCAACTACCGGGCCATGCGGCTGCTGCCCCGGGGCGGGTATCTCGCCACCTGCTCCTGCTCCCACTTCGCGGAGGAGGGACGGTTCTTGTCCATGCTCCGGGAGGCCGCCCACGACGCCGGCGTGCAGCTGCGGCAGATCGAGGCCCGGCAGCAGAGCTGTGACCACCCCATCCTCTGGGGCGTGGAGGAGACCAATTATCTGAAATTCTACCTGTTCCAGGTCATCTGACTGTGCGAAAAAGGCCGTGCGTTTCCAATGGAAACGCACGGCCTTTTCTTGTAGGAAATTACCGTTTGACCTCGATGCAGCGGACGTAGCCGCCGTCGGTGTAGATATTGCACTGGTCCGCGTAGGCGTGGGCCTCGGCCAGGGTCACCCACATCTTCATGTCCCCGTTATAGCACAGGACATTGGCGGGAACCTTGTAGGTCCGGCCGCCGACGGTGACCAGATTCTCACTGGTCCAGGCGGAGTTGGGGACATTCTTGGTTTCGTCCAGCTTTCTCAGACTGGAGAAGCCGGTTCCCCCGCGGTTCAGCGTCACGGCCACAAAGTCCCCGCCGTTGACATTATACCGCATGGCAAAGGCCTTTGTACGCTTCCCGTTGCCGTACTCCACGCCGATCTTCTCTTTAGTCCCCTGAATAACATCCACAACCGGCTTATTGCCCTTTTCGTCCTCTTCCCCGTATACAGGCGTTTGCGTATCCTCGATCTCCAGATATATCCGCCCATAGATCACGGTTCCGTCCACACTGGAGTTGATGACGATCAGGTCCACCTTGCCCGCGGAGTTCACCCGGGCGTAGGCGATCCGGCCGGAGGGGATGACGCCGTCCGTGAGGTCGCTGAGGCTCACGGCCTCCGCGCCGTCCACGCCGTTCTGGAAGATCATCACGTTGTCCGCCAGCTTCCGCTGCCCCATGGTGCGCTCCGCCACATCCAGATTGCCTCCGGCGTTGCCGCCGCTGAGACGGGAGAGACCGAGGTGTCCCCGGGAGGTGGAGGAAACACGGACCAGCTGGCCCACCAGGTCCTTCCCGTCGTCGCTGCCGCCGGAGAGGGTGATGCCGCAGAGCAGGTCTACCCGGCCGCCCTCGCGGACGATGCCGATGGCGTTGCTGGAGGCCACGCTGCCCTTGGCCTCCACGGCCCCAGCCACCTGGTTGCCCTCCGTCAGCAGGAGGGTCAGCTGGTCGCCGGGCTTGAACTTGGAGACGCTCTCCCGGGCCGTGGGCAGCACCGGGAAGGTGTGGCCCAGCACGGTGATCTCCTCCGGCTCGTCAGGGCTGGGGGCGCAGCTCTCATAGAAGCCGCTGATGCGGGTGTCGCACACCCGGATGGAGTTGGTGGCGGGAGCGTAGGTGGCCACGTCGTACTTCCGGACGTCCCTGGCCAGCACCTCGGCGCCGTTTTTATAGAGCTTGTAGTTGGTGCTGCCGCCGGTGAGATCGCCGAAGCCCGCGGTGGAGCCGTCGCTGTAGACGATCACGGCGGAGCTGGCCTCGGAGCCGCCGCCCACGAAGATGTAGTCCGCGCCGCCGGCGGAGTTGAGGTACAGTGTCACAGTGCTGCCGGCACTGACCCAGGAGAAGACCTCGCTCCAGGGCTTCTCCTCGCCGTTGTAGTAGGTCTGGGTCTTGCCGGTGACGGTGTAGACAGCGCCGCTGACATCCGTGATCTGGCCGGCCTTGGCGCTGGCCACCGTCACGGTCATCTGTACGCCCATGGCGTCGGGTACGAAGGTGAGCACCTTTCCGCTCCTGTCCAGCACCAGGGAGCCCCGCAGGCCGTTCAGCGCCCCGTTGGACGCCTTGCCGGAGGCCATCTGGTACACCGTGTCGCCAGAGGCCAGCTTCATGGCGGTCTCCTTCCCGTCGGGACCCGTGGCGGAGGAGGTCACCAGCACCTGGTTCTCCAGTACGGTGCCCTTGAGGGAGCTGAGGTAGCTGCCCTTCTCCTTCATGTCGGCACGCAGCAGGTTCAAAAAGAGCTGCGCCGCCTGGCCCCGGGTCAGCGTGGCGTTCCCGTTGGTGCCCACGCCGTCGGTGAGGCCCACGGTGGCTCCCACCGCCATATAGCTGGCGGGCCACACGCCGCCGATGTCCTTGTCCTCATAGCCCAGCATCCGCAGGAGGATGGTCACGGCCTGTCCCACGGTGACGGACCGCTCCGGGTGGAACTTTCCGTCCGGGTACCCGGCGATGATACCCTTCCGGGAGGCCATGTTGATGTAGGCCGAGGCCCAGTGGGAGGGCTTGGCGTCCGGGAAGATGGTGACGGTGTTGTACAGCCCCAGCTCCTCCTCGCCGTTCATGGCGTACACCGCCATCTTGCAGAACTGGGCCCGGTTCAGCGCCGCGCCGGGGCGGAAGGTGTTGTCGTTATAGCCGTCCAGCACGCCCATGAGCCGCAGGGACTCCACGGCCATGATGGTGTTCCGGTCCGTCACGTCGGAGAAGCGGACCACGTCCGCCGCCCCCGCCGGCAGCGCCAGCAGGGACGACGCCAGAACGGCCGCCAACAGGAAACTCAAAATTCTCTTCATGGTTCTTCCTTCCTCCTATTCTGCCCGCAGGGCTTCCACGGGCTGGAGCTTGGCGGCCTTGGCCGCGGGATAGATGCCGAAGACCACGCCCAGGGCCACCGACAGGGAAAAGGCACTGAGGGTAATCCAGGCCGCCGGATAGATGGTCATCTGGAACAGCAGCTGTCCCGCCACCCGGCTGCCCAGGGTCCCCAGCAGAATCCCGACGATGCCGCCGATGCCGCAGAGCATGGCCGCCTCGATCAAAAACTGGGTGACGATGGAGCTGCGCTGGGCACCGATGGCCCGGCGGATGCCGATCTCCCGGGTCCGCTCGGTGACGGTGACCAGCATGATGTTCATAATGCCGATGCCGCCCACCAGCAGGGAGATGGCGGCGATGCCGCCCAGCACCAGGGAGATCATGGCCATCTGCTCGTTCTGATACTGCTGCCACTGGTTGTCGGAATCCACCCAGGAGCCGCCGGTATTCTGGTCCACCAGGCCGTTCAAAAAGCTCTGGAGCCGCATGGTGGCCTCCTGCACGGACGCGCTGTCCCTGGCCTTGACAATAAACCGCTCCATGGGCTCTCCCCCCAGGACCCGCCGGGCCGTGTAAGGCAGGACGATGATGTTGTCGATGAAGCTGGTCTGGGCGTCCGCCCCGGTGAGGCGGGGGGCGTAGACCCCTACCACGTCAAAGCTCTGGCCGTTGAGCTGGAGGGCCTTCCCCACGGGGTCCGCAGTGCCGAAGAACGCCTCCGCCGCCCGGGAACCCAGGACGCACACCTGGTTGTACCGCTGGATGTCCAGCTCACTCAGGTCCCGGCCCTTCATAACGGTCAGGTTGTTGCAGACGCTGTACTGGTCGCTGGCATAGTAGATGTCCGGGCTCCGCTGGCCGGTCTGGGTCTCATAGTCCCACTGGAAGTTGTCCGAGTTCTTGGTGCCGTAGACCACCGTGGCGCTGCAGTACGCCTCCGGCGTCACACCCACCACATACTCGGAGAGGCTCTTGCAGTAGTCATACAGATCCGGAAAGTAGTCCTTTCCGGCGTTGACCATGTTGCCGTTGGCGTCCTCCACATACACCCAGCTGTAGATCTGTACGTTGATCTTGTTGCTGCCCATGGCGGAGTACTGCTCCATAGTCTTCACTGAGAGGCCATTCATGGTGGCCACGATGGTCATGACGGCGGCAATGCCGATGATGACGCCCAGCATGGTCAGCATGGACCGGCCCTTCTTGCCCACAATGGACTTCCAGGCCATCTTTACCGCTTGGCGGATATTCACAGCCAGTCCACCTCCTGTTCCCTGTCCTCCACGACTTTGCCGTCCTGGAGCCGCACGCAGCGGCGGGCGGTGGCGGCGATGCCGTTGTCATGGGTGATGAGGATGATGGTGCTGCCCTCCTTGTTCAGCTGCTGGAGGAACTGCAGCACCTCCTGGCCCGTGCGGGAGTCCAGGGCGCCGGTGGGCTCGTCGGCCATAATGATGGGGGGATGGGTGGCGATGGCTCTGGCAATGGCCACCCGCTGCTGCTGGCCGCCGGACATCTCCGTGGGCTTGTGCTTCACGCGGCCCGCCAGGCCCACCCGCTCCAGGGCCTCCATGGCCAGGTCGTAGCGGTCGTCGGCGTTGATGCCCTGATAAATCAGGGGCAGCTCCACGTTCTCCAGCACCGTCAGGCTCTGGATCAGGTTGTACTGCTGAAAGATGAAGCCGATCTCCTTGTTGCGGATCAGGCTCAGCTCCTTGTCCGTCAGCTCCCGGACGTCGGTGCCCTCCAGGAAGTAATCCCCCCGGGTGGGGATGTCCAGACAGCCCAGCACGTTCATCATAGTGGACTTTCCGGAGCCGGACTGGCCCACGATGGCCACAAACTCCCCGGTCTCCACCGTCAAGGACACCCCGTCCAGGGCCCGGACCTCGCTCTCCAGGCCCTCGCCGTAGATCTTGTAGACGTCCCGCAATTCAACTAAATGTGCCATGTCAGCGACCTCAACCGAACATCATGCCGCCCATGCCGTACATGGACTGCATCTGGGTGAAGACCTCCGTGCCCTCTTCCACACCGGAGCGGATCTCCACGTTGTAGTTGTCGGAGATGCCGATCTCCACCGGCACGGCCCAGTAGCCCTCGGGGATCATCTCGTCCGCCATGACGTTCTCCACGGCGTTGTCCGGCCTGCTGCCGGCCACGTAGACCACCTGCAGCGTCTCGCCCTCCTCCGTGGACACGGTGCGCACGCACTGGAGGGGCAGGATCAGGCAGTTGTCGTTCTCGCTGGCGGTGAGGCTGTAGTTGATGTAGCTGTTGACCTGGATGGTGCCCTCGCTGTTGTCGGCGGAGATGGTGATGGGATAGGTGGCCACGCCGTTGTTGACGGTGGAGGACATGCTGACGGTCTCCACCGTGCCGAAGGCCGCGGTCCCCCACTGGTCCAGGTCCACCATCATGCCGGGCTTGATATAGCTGATGTTCCGCTCGTCCACGTTGGCAGAGACGGTGATGGTGGAGGTGTCGGAGATGGTGACCAGGGTGGTGTTGGCGGGGATCTCGGCCCCGGGCTGGATGCTCAGGCCGATGACCATGCCGTCGATGGGGGCCGTGGCGCTGCAGTTGGCCAGGTTCTTCTCGGCGGTCTCCAGCTCCTCCTGGGCGGTCTCCAGGTTCTGCTGGATGGTGAAGAGCTCGCTCTCGCTCTCCTCGCCGTCGATGGTGACCAGTACCTGCCCGGCGGAGACCTGGAGGTAGTCCACCAGGCCGCTGGAGATCACGGTACCGGACACGGTGGAGTTCAGATCGCCAGTGCGGTAGTACTCCAGCTTCCCCGGCTCGTAGGGGTAGACGGTCTCCCCGCCCACATTGACGGTGGCGGAGGCCGCCATCTCGGCGGTGAGGGCCCCCTCGTTCTCCAGAATGATCTCCGCGGAGAAGAGCTTGGAGCCCTCCGTGGTGATGCGGCTGACCATATGTACCGCCTCGATCTGGCCGGGGATGGTGCTCATGAGGGCGGGAACGGACACGTCCACCGTCTGTCCGGCGTACAGGTCTCCCGCGTAGGCGTAGCTGTAGTACTGGGTCAGGCGCAGGCGGGTGTCGTCCGCCAGCACCGCCACCTTCTGCCCCTTGGTGATGGTGTCGCCGGGGTTCAGCGTGACGGTCTCCAGGAGCTTCCCGGGGTAGAGCGCGGAGAGATTCAGCCCCGCGATGTCCTTCTCCGCCTGGTTCAGCTGCTTCTGATAGCCCTCCAGATTGCTGCGGGCCTTCTGCACGGCGGTCTCCGCCGCCGGAGAGTCGATGGTAAAGAGGGGCGTCCCGGCGGTGACGATGTCGCCCTCCGCCACCAGCACGTCCATCACGGTGCCCGTGGTGGTCAGGGTGATGGTCTCGCTGCTCTTGGCCCGGGTCAGTCCGCTGCCGTCCACCACGGAGGTGATGGAGCCATACTGCACCACGTCGGTGAGAATCTGGCTCTCCCCCTCCTGCTTGCCGCCGAAGACCTTGTATAAAATACCTCCGATGACGGCCAGCACCAGCAGGAGAATCACCAGGCGGATGATCCGCCGCCGCTTCTTCCGGGGCATGGCCTTCCACTTCTCCTTCAGCGGCACCTTGGCGGGCGCGCTCTCCGCCTCCTGAACAGCCGCCGTCCCCTGGGACAGCTCCTCGCGCTCTTTCACTTCTGCCATGTTCTTCTCCTTTTTCGTGGTCCTGTAAACTGTATTATCCATGATAGTACAGTCCGTCCCATAATGCAATAACAAAATGGTTACAAAATTCTATATCTATTAAGACGTGGAATTTGGCAAAAAAGTTTCCGAAAAAAGGGGGTGGGAAAAATTTCTTTTGCTCCTGCGAAGGAGCGGAGTTCCGGTCCGTGAAAAAGCCCGGAGATCATAGATCTCCGGGCTTTTCCGTATGCTTTTCGCCGCCTGGCGCGTGTGCCGCGGATGGGCAGAGCGCCGCCCGCCGGACACCCGGGGCGCTGCCCCGGACCCCGCAGCCTTTGAAAAAGCTGGCGAAACTTTTATTGCGCTTCGCGCATTTCATGGTCACTTGCTGCGCTTTAAAAACTCGCACACCAGCCGGTAGACCCGCTCCGTGGAGGCCACGCCCAGTTTTTCCCGGGGGGAGTGGATGTCCCGGAGCTCCGGCCCCAGGGACACGGCGTCCAGGCCGGGGAGCTTCTCGATGAACAGTCCGCACTCCAGGCCGCCGTGGGTGGCCTCGATGACGGCCTCCCTGCCGTTGAGGTCCCGGTAGGTCTCCATCAGCCGCCGGCGCAGGGCGGAGTCCCGCTGGTACTGCCAGCCGGGGTAGTCGCTGCGCTCCTCCGCCGTGCCGCCGCCGGTCTCGATGATGGCCCGCACCCTCTGGCGCAGCATCGCCTTCTGAGAGGCGATGCAGGAGCGGATGGAGAGCGTCAGGTGCACCCCATCCTCCTTCATCGCCATGACGCCCAGGTTCAGCGAGGTCTGCACCAGGCCGGGGAAGTCCACGTTCATGGCTTGGACGCCCTGGGGCAGCGCCAGCAGCGTCCGCAGAACCCGATGGGTGTCCTCCGGGGACAGGGCGGTCTCCACCGCCGTCTTTTCGCAGGTGAGGGTGACGCCCTCGTCACAGCCGGCGTACTCGTTTTTCAGCACCCCGTCAAACTCCGCGATGAAAGCCTCAAACGCGGCCTCCTTCCCCGCCGGGACGGCGGCCCTGGCCTCGTTGAAGGGGCAGATGACATTGTCGAACTTTCCGCCCCGAATGTCCGCCAGACGCAGGCCCGGCACACGCTCCATGGCGCTGTACAGCACCCGTCCCGCCAGCTGGTTGGCGGAGGCCCGGCCCTTGTCGATCTCCGCGCCGGAGTGTCCCCCCTGGAGGCCGGAGATGGTGACGGTATAGCCCGTCTCCCCCGCCAGTGGCTTCCGCACGCCGGGGAGCAGGCAGTCCACCCGCACGCCGCCGGCGCAGGAGACAGTGAAAATCCCCTCCTCCTCGGAGTCCAGATTCAGCAGCTGGCGGCCCTTGAGGTCGGAGCAGTCCAGGCCGAAGGCCCCCTCCATGCCAACCTCCTCGTCCACGGTGAACACCGCCTCCAGCGGCGGGTGGGGCAGGGTCTTGTCTGCCAGAATCGCCAGGGCCATGGCCACGGCGATGCAGTTGTCTCCGCCCAGGGAGGTCTTCTCCGCCCAGACGTACTCCCCGTCGGTCCGAAGGTCCAGGCCCTCCCTGGCCATGTCCTTGGAACAGTCCTCCGTCTTGGCGCAGACCATGTCCATGTGGCCCTGGAGAATCACGGGGTCCGCGTTTTCGTAGCCGGGGGTGCCGTCCTTCCAGATCACCACATTGTTCAGCTCGTCCTGCCGCCACTTGAGGCCCAGGTCCTTGGCGAAGCTCACGCACAAATCGCTGATGATCTTCGTGTTGCCGCTGCCGTGGGGCACGGCGCAGAGCTTCTCGAAGTACTCGAATACCGCCTTGGGTTCCAGATGGGATAAAACTGCCATAATAAACCTCCCTAAAGGGACAGCCCGCCGGAGATCGGCCGGCAGGCTGTCGAATTTTTGCCGTCTTCCAGTATCATACCACTTTTCAACGGATTTGTACCCTGCTTTTTGAAAAAATCAGAGGCCCATATCGCCTTCCATGCCCATATCGCCCTCCAGGCCGAACTCGTCGCCCTCACCGGGCAGCGGCTCGTCGTCCTCGGGCTCCGTCTCCGCCTGGGGCACGAACTCGGAGAACCAGGCGTCCTCCGGCAGCCCCGCCAGGTAGGCGGGCAGGTTGATGACAATGCCGTCCACGCCGTAAGGCAGCTGGATGGAGATCTCCTCGGTGCGGGGCTCGTCGCCCTTCTTCTCGGTAATCTCCAGGGTCATCTTGAAGCTCTGGCCGATCCAGGTGGCCATGCCGCGCTCCCGCTTGCCCAGCTTGGCCGCCTCCTCGCCCTTGACGGTGACCACCACCCGCTCAAAGGCCTTGTACTCCTGGCCCTGGTAGTCCTCGATGGTCTTGTTGTCAAAGTAGAGGGTGTGCCCCCGGCCGATGACCATCATGGCCGCCGCCACGGCGACGACCACAGCCAGCGCCGCCAGACGGATCAAAAGAGTTTTCCCTCTCATGACTGCACGCCCCCTTCCCTCTGGGCCCTGGCCAGCAGCTCGCCGCCCTGGCTCCTGGCCCTGCGCTTTTTGATCTCATACATGATCAGGGCCAGCGTGATAACGCCGTAGGAGACGAACACGCGGAAATACTCGCCGATCATGGCGTCGCCGGTGATGGCGACACCCGCCCTGGGCGCCACGATGAACATGGTGTGGAACAGGATGACGCCCAGAAACACATTGCCGATGGAGGCTCTCTCCACGCTGGCGCCGCCGACCAGCAGCGCGGCGATGCAGAACATGCCGATCTGGGAGTGGGCGGTGTAGGTGGGGAAATTGCCGATGTTCTGGAGGTAGATGATCTGGCCGAAGCCGGCGAAGACCGTGGAGATGATGATGGAGATGATCCGGGTGCGGTCCACATTGATGCCGGCGGCCTGGGCCACCTCCATGTCCTGGCCCACGGCCCGCATATCCTGGCCCAGCTTCGTCCGGCGGAACCAGACGATGAACAGGCACAGCAGCGCGATGATGATGAAGTTCAAGACCGGGATCTTCACGCCCTTGTAGAGGATGGCGAACTCATTGTCCAGGCACTGGCGCATATTGGCCAGATTCACGGTGGTGCGGATGCCGTAGCCTCTGGGCAGGCGGATGGAGGCGTGCTTGATGGGGATGATGGAGCCCATGAAGTAGAGCACCAGCAGCTGGTAGAGACCTGTGACGAAGTAGTTCATCATATAGCCCAGGATCATCTCACGGCCCTTGGCCATATTCATGAGCTTGCCGCACATGAGGCCCAGGAGGGCGGACAGGGGCACAGAGAGAATCATGGCCAGCACCACGCCGGGAATGCCCCAGATCTGCCAGTCGGTGACGAAGATCAGGGCCACCTGCCCCGCCATGGCCCCCAGGGTCATGCCGAAGTTCAGTCCCATGCCCGCCATAATGGGAATCAGCAGGCTCAGAATCAGGAAGATATTCCGGCCCATGCGGGTGACGATCTCGTTGAGCAGATAGCTGGTAGAGAAGCCGGAGAGGGGGATGCAGATGGCGCAGATGATGATGAACATCAGAGGCACCAAGTTGTTCTGCAGGAAGTCGAAACCGTTAAAATTCTTTTTGATCTTCATTTCGCTCCCTCCGTCTTTCTCGTCAGGGCATAGATCACCATGCCGTTGGAGACGATGATGCGGATGACCTCGCTCACGTCCGTGTGGATCAGGGCGGTGATCACCGTAGGCGTCATGGTCACAAGGCCCTGGAAGAGGAACGTGCCGATGATGACATTGGAGATAGAGGCCTTGTTCACCGACGCGCCGCCGATGAGGACGGCCGCCACCGCCGGCATGGTCATATTCTGGGGGGCCGTGTACAGCTGCACAAAGCCGAAGCCCTGCTGATAGACCAGGACGCCCACAGCGCCCAGCCAGGTGGACAGGATCACCGACAGGACCCGGATGCGGTCCACATCGATGCCGGAGGCCCTGGCGAAGACAGGATTGGAGCCCACGGCGGTCATGGCCGTGCCGGTCTTGGTGTGAAGGAACGCCCACACCCCCAGGGCCAGCAGCGCGAAGAACAGGATGGACCCGGTGGGGATCACCAGATTGATCCCCACGGAGTTCAGGTCAATCTCCAGGAACTTGGAGAGGACACCGGAGTAGAAGCTGTCCAGGGCAAACATGTTCCTGAGTCCCACGCCGGTGTACGCCATGACGATGGAGGGGTTCTTGTAGGGGATCAGCAGCCACATGATGCACATGAAGGACACGGAGGAGAACCCCACGTAGGTGGCCACCATCATCTCGCCGCCCTTGATCTTGTTCAGCAGCGCGCCGTAGCCGCCGCCGAAGAGGATGGCAAAGGGGGTGGACACCACAATGGCCATCAGAAAGCTCATAGGTCCGGTGAAGCCCATCTCAATGGCCAGCGTGCCGCCCAGGAGGCCCGCCAGAACGCCCAGGGGGATGCCGAAGTTCAGTCCGCAGCCGGAGTGGATCATGGGCACCATGGCCAGAACCAGCACGGCGTTCCAGCTGAAGCGGTTGATGACGTTGGTGATCTGGGTGGACAGGTCGGACCCGGTGATGGGGGCCATGATGAACAAAAAGAGGAGGAAGCCGGCGATGATCAGCCGGGGATAGCCCATCTTTTTGAGCCAGTATTGCAGTCCGATTGCAGATGCAGGTTGATGCATATCGTTCCCTCCTCCTTATATGACCTTGCTGACCATCAGCAGACCGAACTCCTCCGAGGACGCCGCCGCGGGCAGAATCCCCGCCACCTGTCCGCCGGAGACGATGGCAATGCGGTCGCAGGTCTGCCGCAGCTCCTCCAGCTCGGAGGAGATCATGACGACGGTGACGCCGCTCTCCCGGTTGAACCGTTTCAGGGCGTCCAGCACCAGGGCCTTGGCGCCCACGTCGATGCCCCGGGTGGGCTCCGATACGAAGAGGAACTTGGGCTCCAGGGCAAATGCCTTGGCCAGGCACACCTTCTGCTGGTTGCCGCCGGAGAGCTCCCGGGCGTTCTGCCTGGAGCTGGTGCACTTGATCTCCAGCGCGTCAATGTATTTCTGGGTCACGGCGTGGATGGCCCTCTCGTCCCGCCACTTGATGAGGCCGCCAAACAGCTTTTTCAGGAACTTGTCCTGGATCTGCATGGCGGGGAAGGCGATGTTCCACTCCAGCGACTCGTCCAGCAGCAATCCCACCTCCCGGCGGTCCTCCGACACGAAGGCCAGAGAGGCGTTCAGACACTTTCGGGGGCTGTTCAGGGGGATCTCCCGGCCGTCAAACTCCACGGTGCCGCCGGCCTCGTAGAGGCCCATGACGCCGTTGGGGATGCCCAGCTTGCCCTGGCCGGCAAGACCGCCGATGCCCAGAATCTCGCCCTGGCGCACATCCAGGGAGACATCCCGCACCGTCTCGCCGGGCATATCCACCCAGAGATGCTTGATGGACATGATGGCCCCGGCGTCCCCGGCCGCCTCGGCCTTCGCCTCCGCGGGGACGGAGGTGCTCTGCACGTCTCGGCCCACCATCCAGCGGGTGATGTCGTCCACGCTGGTCTCCCTGGCGGGCACATCCCGGACCACGTGGCCGTCCCGCATGACCACCACTTTGTCGCACACAGCCAGAATCTCGTGGAGGCGGTGGGTGATGAAGATCACGGAGATGCCCTGGGCGGACATGCCCCGGATGGAGTCCAGCAGGGCCTCCGCCTCCTTCTCCGTCAGCACGGCGGTGGGCTCGTCCAGGATCAGCAGCTTCAGCTGGTCCTTGCTCAGCTCCCGGGCGATCTCCGTGAACTGCTTGTGTCCCACGGGCATGCTGCTGATGACCATCCTGGCGTCGATCTCCACGCCCATCTTCTGGATGGCCGCCGCGGACCGGCGGTCCATCTCCTTGTAGTCCAGCGTGTTGAGCCGGTCGCCGAAAATCTGGGAGACCACGTTTCGCTTTTGGGGCTCCCGGTTGAGCAGGATGTTCTCGGTGGCCGTGAAGCCGGGAATCAGGGAGAACTCCTGGTGGACCATGCCGATGCCCGCCTTCAGCGCGTCGAAGGGGGTGCTGAACGCCGCCTTCTCGCCGTTGATGAAGATGTCACCCTCATAGCCGCCGGTCTCCCGGATCACATCCATGCCGAAGAGGATCTTCATCAGCGTGGATTTGCCCGCGCCGTTCTCGCCGCACAGGCCCAGGACCTCGCCCTCGCCCAGTGTGAAATTGATGTCCGTGAGGACCTGGTTGCCGAAGAAGTCCTTCTTGATGCTGCGCATCTCCAGCAGAGGAGCATTTGAATTACCTATTGAAATCACACCCCTTATCTAAAGTCCTGTATTCACAACCGCAAACGCCGTCCGGCCTCCTCCTGCCGCCGCAGGGCAGAGCCCTCGTCCCTCCGCCATTTCCAGTTGTGAATACAGGTTGTAAGAAACAGGGGGAGGATGAACCTCCCCCCTGTTCCCACTGTCAATTCTCTACAAAGTAACCGCGCCGGAATTACTTCACGGTGAAGTACTTCTCGGGCACCTCAACATCGGTGGCACCCATGAACCTGCCGGGATCGCCCATGATATAGGTATCCTGGTAGATCAGGAACACGTTGTCCTCCTTGACGCCGGTGTCGGCATTGGTATAGCCGGAGCCGTTCCAGGCGGCCTTGGGGGAGTACTCCTGCAGGGCGGCGGCCACGTCGTCCATGTTGGTGATCTCGCTCTTGCCCTCGATGACGTTGATGGCGTGCTGAGACAGGCCCGCGGACAGGCAGTAGCCGTAGGAATAGGCCCAGGTGCCGAAGCGGCCGGCGCCGCCGGCGTCCACGACGGCCTTCTCCACCTTGGCCAGGATGGCGTCAAAGTCGCCGGCCTCGGCGGTCAGGTCCAGATCGCCCAGAGCGTTGGGATAGCCCATCAGAGGAGAGGGCAGGTCGGCCTCGATGAAGTAGCCGCCCAGCTCCAGCAGGCGCTGCAGCAGAGGAGCGGTGTGGGCGTCGTTGGTGCAGAAGTAGGCGGAATTCTGGCCGTACTTCTGAATCCACTCGGGGGCCTTCTCCAGCACGTAGGCCTGGGCGCCGGTGACGCCCACGTCGGTGGTGGGATCGGGAGCGGTCTCCAGGACGAACTCCATGCCGAACTCCTTGCAGGCCTCCTGCATGACGGCCACACGGCGGCTCATGGTCTCATAGGACATGTGCCGGGGGAAGGAGATGTGAACGAAGGTGTCGCAGCCCAGGTCGTGGGCGGTCTTGATGATCAGGTAGCCCCGGGAGACGAAGTCGTTGTTGCAGACCAGGTCGGCGGAGGCGCCCACCACGGGCAGGTCCTCGTGGGCCTCGCCGGCGATGCACAGGATGTCGGGGCGGCGCTCCTTGATCTGGGTGAAGGCCTCGGCGGTGCCGGGGACGGACTGGTTGACGATGATGGCCTTCATCTGAGGATCGTCGGACATGTTGACGATGGTCTGGATGGTGGTCTCCAGCTCCTCGGTGAAGTTGTCGGGATAGGTGGCCAGTTTCACCTTGTCCTCACCGTATTTGGCCTGGATGGCCTCGGCGCCGCGCAGGTCATCCTCAGACTGGGACACGGTGCCGGTGATGATGCCGATGTGCCAGTCCTCGGCGGGCTCGGCGGCGTCGCCGCCGTCCTGGGGCTGGTCGGTGCTGGTGCCCGCGTCGGAAGCGGGGGTGTTGGCGGGGGTGTCGTTCCCGCCGCCGCAGGCGGCAAGGGCCAGAACCATCACCAGCGCCAGCAGAATGCTGAGAAACTTCTTCATTGCAAACCTCCAAATTTTTTTGTGGTCCCGGCGCACAGAGCCCCTTTCCATGGTTTGTTTACAAACCATGCGAAAAGGCGTACGCCTTTTCCCATGGTTTGTTTACAAACCATGCGAAAAGGCGTACGCCTTTTGAACCTTATTTATTTTAACAAAAATTTCACTTTTGTCAACCGTATTTTCCATATTTGCCGCAAATAATCGGCCGCCGCTCCAAACCGCTCCGCCTTCGCCGGGAGCGGCCGCCGGAAAAATTGAAAACTCCCATCTTGCCAAGCGGCCTTTCTCCGCATATAATGGAAACATATTATAAACGGCGGTGATGCAGAGATGTCATGGAAGGAAAAGATCACCAATATCCTGTTTGGCCCGAAAGCGGAGACAGAGCCGGACAGCGAGGCCGACGCGGCCCGGGAGGCCGCCGTGGAGGAGGCCGCCGCGGAACCCCAGAGCGGCGGCTTTATCGATCCGGCCAGGCTGGAGCTCCCGCCGGACCACGCCCTCTTCCGCCTCTATGACCTGCGCCGGCGGAAATCCGGCTATCTGCCGGCGCCCCGCCTCTCGCTGGACGAGGACGGCGTTCTCCCGCCGGAGATGATCCAGCGGGAGCTGGGCCGCCTGCGCTCCGCCATGACCAGCGTGTGCGGCGCGCGATTGAAGCAGATCCGGGACGGTGAAAAGCCCAGCCGGTCCGGCAAAAAGAAGTCTGATCAGGAACAGGAGCCGGAGGCCCCCCTGGTGCTGGACGCGATGCCCTATTTCTTTCTCTCTCTGGATAAGCTCTACGCCTGGGTCGTCGTGTTCCCCCCCGTGGGGCCGGGGCAGGAGCTCAGCCGTGAGTTGCTCCTGCGGACCATGCTGGCCCAGGATATCTCCTTCGGCGTGGACGAACAGCTGGTGGACCGGCTCTCCCATGATGAAGAGCGGTACTTCCATCTCTTTCTCATCGCCAGGGGAAAGCCCGCCTTTGACGGGGAGAACGGCAACATCGTGGACTACTTCCCCCGGTCCATCGACCGGGTGCTGGAGGTGGACGAGTACGGACAGGTGGACTACACCAACCTCAACCTGATCCGCAACGTCAAACTGGGACAGGAGATCTGCCGGCTGATCCAGCCCACGGAGGGCAATCCCGGGCGGACCGTCCTGGACCAGGAGATTCCCGCCAAGAGCGGCCGCCCCGTCCCCCTGCCAAAAGGGCGGAACACCGAGATCAGCGAGGACGGGCTCACCCTTGTCGCCTCCATGGCGGGACATGTGGAGTTCACCGGCCGCAGCTTCCAGGTCAAGCCCGTGATGGACATCCAGGGAGATGTGGACTTCTCCACGGGGGACATCAACTTCATCGGCGACATCAACATCGCAGGCGATGTACTCAGCGGCTTTACTGTCCGGGCCATGGGCAGCATCCACGTGGGCGGCGTGGTGGAGGCCGGCAGCTCCGTGGAGGCCGGCGGCGACCTGGTGGTGGTCAAGGGCATCCTGGGCGACGGAACCACTATTGTCCGCTCCCAGCGGAGCGTCTTCTCCAAGTATATCGAAAACGCCACCATCTACGCCCGGGAGAACCTGCAGACCGACTGCATCATCAACGGCAGCATCTACTGTGACGGAGAGGTCCGGGTCCGCTCCGGCCGGGGCTGCATCATTGGCGGCCGGATCTGGGCGGCCAAAATGGTAAACGTCCAGACCGTGGGCTCCCAGTCGGAGGTCAGAACCTCTGTTGCCCTGGGCGGCCTGCCCTGTACAAACTTCGAGCGGGAGATCATCCAGAGGGAATTGAAAGAGCTGACCATCGAGCTGGAAAAGCTGGAGTGCCAGCTGGACAGCCCCACCAAGTCCAGCATCCTGGGCAAGACGCGGATGAAGCTCTCCGTGGCCGAGCTCAAGCTCAAGCAGCTGGAGGAGGACCTGGCCGACATCAAGCTGACGCTGGAGGAGAAGGAGAGCGGACGGCTGGAGTGCTCCCTGGCCTACCCGGGGACGGAGATCAGCTTCGGCGATGAAATTCTCCGCCTGCGGCAGGAGACCCGTCACTGCGTCGTAAAAATGGTATGCGGCGAGATTGTGGTGATGTAGCCGCGCGCCGCGGAAAGCGGAAGAGAGGAGGCGTCCTATGCACAGCTCGGTGCCGCGAAAGAACCTGGTGGAGATTTTCGACCAGATCACCCGGGAGATCACCCCCCAGGCGACGGGAATCCGGCTCCGCCCGGACAGCGCCGGCCCAGAGGGAGAGATCTACACGGTATTCATTCTTTTTGAAAAGGGATTTCATATGGCCCTCTCCATCTGCGCGGAAAAATCCATGTTTATCCGGACGGCACAATTCATGATGCAGACAGAGGAGATCAGCCGGCAGGACATCGAGGACGTGGCGAAGGAGTACATCAACGTGCTGTGCGGCCACTTCGCCTCCCGGCTGTTTCAGCTGACCAGAACCCCCGCCCGGTTCAGCGTCCCGGCCTTTCACGAGGGACGCTGCGCGCTGGACGGGCACCAGGAGGACATCGTCCTCACCTACTCCGGCGACAGGGACGAACACGTGCAGCTGATCCATCACGTTCCCCTGGAGGCCGTGCCGGACAGCCTCTCTTAAACTGACAGAAAAAGGAAGTGGATTTATGAAAAAGCAGGTCATGGTAGTCGACGATTCCCGGATGATGGAGCTGCAGATCCGTAAATTTCTGGAGGGATCTGACTTTGAGATGGCGGCCTACTGCGACAACGGTGAAGACGCCATCGCCCGCTACGGGGAGATTCAGCCCGATGTTGTCACCATGGACATCATCATGCCCGGCATCGACGGCCTGGAGACCGCGAAAATCATCCTGGAGGAGCACCCGGACGCGCGGATTATCATGGTCTCCTCCCTGATCTATGACGACACCATCAACGAGGCCCGTGAAATCGGAGCCAAGACGTTCCTCTACAAGCCCATTACCAGGGAAAATCTGATCCAGGCCCTCACGGAGGCCGTGAAATAGATGAACGCGTGAAACCCCGCCCTGTCTTTTGGCAGAGCGGGGTCCTTCTCTCTTTGGCATTACGCGGGGATCAATCCCTGGATCAGAATCACCAGGATCAGCACCGGCAACACATACCGGAAATATGGCTTCAGCCCATAGGGCATCTTCACGCCCCGGCCGGTGTTGGCCTCCTCCAGGTACTTGTCGTAGCCCCAGCCCCATTTGGTGACGCAGAAGAGCAGATACACCAGGGAGCCCAGGGGCAGCAACAGGTTGGAGACCAGGAAGTCCTCGCTGTCCAGCACGTTCCGGCCCCCGATGAGCTGGAGATCGCTCCAGACATTGAAGCCCAGGATACAGGGGAAGCTGGCGGCGAGAATCAGCACGCAGTTGACCACCGTGGCCTTTCTCCGGCTCCAGCCGAAGTTATCGATGCAGTTGGCCTGGAGGTTCTCAAACACGGCGATGACCGTGGAGAAGCTGGCGAAGGTCATGAACAGGAAGAACAGCGCCCCCCACAGCCGGCCGCCGGCCATGTTCAAAAACACCTTGGGCAGGGTGATGAAGATCAGGGAGGGACCGCTGTCCGGCCGGACGCCGTAGGCGGTGCAGGCCGGGAAGATGATCAGGCCCGCCATCAGCGCCACGAAGGTATCCAGGGAGCAGATGCGGATGGCCTCGCTGGTGAGGGTGTGGTCCCGGCTCATGTAGCTGCCGAAGACCTCCATGGCCGCGATGCCCAAGCTCAGGGTGAAGAAGGACTGGTTCATGGCGGCGGTGATCACATTGCCCAGCCCCGCCCCGGCGGCCCGCCGGAAGTCCGGCAGAAGATAGAACTTCACGCCCTCCAGACCGCCGGGCAGCGTCAGGCTGTGGACAGCCAGAATGGCGATCAGGGCCAGCAGGCCCACCATCATCACCTTGGTGATACGCTCCAGTCCCTTCTGCAAACTAAAGCTGCAGATCAGGAAACCGGCCAGCACGGTGATCACCATCCAGATGGACATCTCGGCGGGGTTCCCCAGCATTCCCTCAAAGAACATACTGTCCACCGCCTCGCCCTCCAGGCCCGTGAAGGCCCCGGCGGCGAACTTGAAGAAATACCCCAGCATCCAGCCGGAAACGGTGGTGTAGTACATCATCAAAAGGCAGCAGCCCGCCACGCAGAACCAGCCGTGGATGTGCCACTTGCTGCCCGCCGGCTCCAGCGCCCTGTAGCTCAGCACCGCGCTCTTCCGGCTGGCCCGGCCCACCGCCAGCTCCATGGTCAGCACCGGCACGCCCATGATCACCAGGAACAGCAGGTAGAACAGCACAAACACGCCGCCGCCGTTCTCGCCGGTGACGTATGGAAATTTCCACACGTTCCCGATGCCTACGGCGCACCCGGCGCTCACCAGCAGAAATCCCAGTCTGGATTGGAAACGCTCCCGTTTCATAAATCGATTCCTCTCTTTTTCCATGCTGAAAAAAGGCCCGCGGTATTTGCCGCGGGCCTTTCCGTTGCGAAAAATGCCTCGTCCCCTGGGGGGAACGACTTGTGAAATCGCCTGAATTACTTCAGCTCGACCTTGCCGCCGGCCTCTTCGATCTGCTTCTTCAGAGCCTCGGCGTCGTCCTTGGAGATGCCCTCCTTCAGAGTGGTGGGAGCGCCCTCGACGGTGGCCTTGGCCTCGGCCAGACCCTGGCCGGTGATCTCGCGGACGACCTTGATGACCTTGATCTTGGCGGCGGCGTCGAAGCCGGCCAGGACCACGTCGAACTCGGTCTTCTCCTCGGCGGCGGGGGCGGCGGCGCCGGCGGCGGGAGCGGCCATGGCGGCGGCGGAGACGCCGAACTCCTCCTCCAGAGCGTGGACGAGCTCGCTGAGCTCCAGAACGGTCAGGCCCTTAATCTCTTCGATCATGGCGGTAACTTTCTCAGACATTGTATGAACCTCCTGATAGTAAATTTTTAAGTGTGATGGTGCCGCTTACTCCGCGGCGGGAGCCTCTTCGGCGGGGGCGGCGTCCCCGGCGGGAGCGCCGTTCTTCTCGGCGATCTGCTTGAGCACGACGGCCAGGCCGGTGATGGGGGCCAGCATGGTGCCCAGGACCTGCGCCTGCAGGACGGGCAGCGCGGGGATGGAAGCCAGGGAGTTGATGGTGGCCAGGTCCACGGGCTTGCCGTCCATGAAACCGCCCTTGATCTCGAACTTGCCGTCCAGCTTCTTGGCGTAGTTGGCCATGACGCGGGCGGGAGCCACGGGATCATCGCACAGGGCCAGGGACGTGGTGCCGTTGAGCAGATCATCCAGGTCGCCCAGGCCGGTGTTGTTGAACGCGAAGCGGAGCAGGGTGTTCTTCACCACCGCGTAATCCACATCGTTCTCCCGGCACTCACGGCGCAGCGCGGTGTCCTCCTCCACGGTGATCCCCTTGTAGTCGACGATCACGCCGGCGGTGGCCTTCTGGATCTTCTCAGTCAGCTGGGCCACGATGGCCTGCTTCTCGGATAAGACCTTTGCGTTAGGCATTCTTGTTTTCACCTCCATTAGGATTCATAGGCGCGTTCAAAAAAGAACCGCCCGCGCAAAGACGCACGGACGGAGCAGTAATCTCACGATTTGCCGCCCTCGGCAGGATTTACGGGCGGAGCCCACCTGCTGTCTTTGGAACGCAAAAAGTATTATATACAGGGCCTTCCAAAAAGTCAAGCCCTAATTTTCTCAAAAAGCGCCGAAACACGCCTGCCGCCTACCGGTTCTCCCAGCCCTCCAGGTCGTCCATGGAGAGCACCGCCATCACCAGGGCGATGAGAAACAGGATCACATACCCCACCAGCACGGTGCTCATCAGCCGGTCCACCAGCGCCATGACCAGGAAGAGGGCGGCCGTATCCAGCACCGCCAGCAGCGCCTTCGCCCACCGCATGGAGATCCGGTGGAGCATCAAAAGCGCCCGGGGGAACGCCTTCACCAGAATCTGCACCGGGAACCCCAGGGCGCCGCAGAAGAGGACGAAGAGCACCATGGTGGAGAGAGAGTCATAGGAGGCCCCGAACCACCGCATCACCGTCTCGCCGGGCATATCCAGCGACGCGGCCACCGCCATCATCCCCGCCGCCAGCACCGCGCAGCCGACCAGAATCGCGATGCGCTTTTTCACCTTTCCGCCCATGGGCCGCCTCCTCACGTTGTCCGAAAATCCATATACCATATAATTGTTAAAGTATATCATGACAGGAATTTTCTGTCAACCTCCGCCCCTGGCGGGGACCACGTCAGGTCCCATGGCACCGCAGACGGCAGGCAGGCGCTCCGGCAGGCCGCTCTCCGCACCGCTCATCCCCTGACGGGCTTGGAGATGTCCGCGCAATCCCGCTTTTATCCTGCACCCATCTGTTCCCGGCTGCGGCTCCAGCGGCAATTTCCCTCAGATTTTTCCGGGCAGAATCTGTCCAGGGGACCGCCCGCTCCCCTGTTTCATCCACGCCCCACCGCATATATATTAATGTATGCCTCCCCCTTTCCCGCGGCCGCCGGGGCCCGTGCGTGAAACTTCACACCCCTGTTTTCCCGGCAGGTATTCGATTACCTCTCCTCACTTTTTGACACAATCCGCAAAATTCTCCTGCCTCCCCGCCGGGGCCCCCGTCCCGGGCTTATGCACCGTATCCACTTTCCAAACGCGCATCCTCCCCTCTCTGTTGGGTATCCTGACGGGTTTCCGCGGCTTTTCATCCCTCTGTTTAGTGAACTTGACAATCCCCAAAATTTGGGCTATGATAGTCTCAAGCACATGCCGCTGCCGAATAGACGGCATAGCAGATTCCATGCTCATCGGTGCATTCCAGCATGAGGAGGTTTGAAGCGAAGCGCAGTCTGTTGCAGGGTATAGGAGGCGCAGGCCGGTCCGCATCCGCTGATCCAGCCGGCCCTTCCTAAAATTACGGCCGTGACCAATCCGGCGCCGGGAGCGCCGCCGCCACCGCGGCAGATGGCGGCGCGGCGTACCGGACAGCACCGGCACGGCGAAGGGAGTAAGAAAAAGAACATGATCAACAAAATGAGAACAGCCCAGGAGGCGGTGGCTGGCATCCAGGACGGCATGACCGTCATGGTGGGCGGCTTCCTGGGAACCGGAACCCCGGAGATCCTGATCGACGCTCTGGTGGAAAAGGGCGTCAAGCACCTGACCGTCATCGCCAATGACGGCGGCCTCCCCGCCTCCGTCACCGGCACCACTGACCGGGGCGTGGCCAAGCTCCTCAGCGCGGGGATGATCGACCACATCATCGCCTCCCACGTGGGCATGAACCCCATCATCGGCAAGGGCATGAACGACGGCACCCTGAAGTGCACCCTGGTGCCCCAGGGCTCCCTGGCGGAGAAGATCCGGGCCGCCGGCGCGGGCCTGGGCGGCGTGCTGACCCCCACCGGCGTGGGCACCATCATCGCCGACGGCAAGGAGACGCTGACCATCGAGGGCAAGGAGTACCTGCTGGAGCTGCCCCTCCACGCGGACTACGCCCTGTGCCGGGCCAGCATCTGCGACAAGTTCGGCAACTTCAGCTGCGCCAAGGCCACCAAGAACTTCAACCACGTCATGGCCATGGCGGCGGACACCGTCATCCTGGGCGCGGAGAAGGTCGTGGAGATCGGCGAGGTGGATGTGGACACCTTCACCACCGCCGGCGTATATGTGAACTATATCGTAGGAGGTGAGCAGCCTTGGCAGATCTGAAACTGAGAATCGCCAAGCGTGCGGCGAAAGAATTTAAGGACGGCGACATCGCCAATCTGGGCATCGGCCTGCCCACCATGGTGGCCGACTGCCTGCCCGAGGGCGTGACCATCGTCCTCCACTCCGAGAACGGCTTCACCGGCCTGCTGGGCGCTCCCGAGAAGGGCCATGAGGACGTGGACGTCATCAACTCCGGCGGCGCTTACGTCACCTACGCCCCCTACGGAAACTTCTTCGGCTCCGAGGAGAGCTTCTCCATCATCCGCGGCGGCCACGTGGACGCCACGGTGCTGGGCGCCATGGAGGTGGACGAGAAGGGCAACATCGCCAACTGGATCATCCCCGGCAAGATGGTGGCCGGCATGGGCGGCGCCATGGACCTGGTGGTGGGCGCGCGGAAGGTCATCGTGGCCATGCTGCACACCCAGAAGGGCGCTCATAAGATCCTCAAAAAGTGCACCCTGCCCCTGACGGCCGTGGGCGTGGTGGACATGATCATCACCGAGATGGGCGTCATGGAGGTCACGCCCGAGGGCATCGTCCTCAAGGAGCTGCACCCCGACTACACCCTGGACGACATCAAGGCCGCCACCGGCTGCGAGCTCATCGTCAGCCCCGACCTCAAGCCCATGGAGGAAGAGTAATTTAACCCATTTTTACAAAATGGGAGTCCTGGCATCCCGCCGGGACTCCCATTTCACAACGCGGAAAAATCTCACAGCACCTCTCCCCGCAGTGTCAGCACCGCCCGGCCCCCGATCCGGACCCGGACGCCGCCGTCCTCCTCCGTGAGACGGCTGAGGATCTCCGAGGGCTTGCCCATCTTCTCCCCCTGGACGAAGCGGTTCGTCCCGCCGGATCTCACCAGTCCCCGGCGGTACAGGTAGAACGTCAGCGCCCCGTTGGAGGTGCCGGTGGCGGCCTCCTCCGGGATGGCGTACAGCGGCGCGAAGTTTCGGCAGCGGGCCGCCGCGTCCCCCGTCCCGGGGCAGAACATATGGACGCCGACGACGCCGTACCGCTCCGAGAGGCGGCAGACCGCCCCCTCGTCCTGCCGGGCCCGGTCCAGGGCGGCCATGTCCGCCACCGGCAGCAGGATGTCCAGAAGGCCGGTGCTGACGGCCTGGGGCTCCAGCCCCTCCGGCCGGTCCGCCAGGGTCAGGCCGTAGGCGCCGTACAGCTCCGCCTGTTCCTCCTGTGAAAAGGTCCGCCCCTCCGCGGGCGGGGCCATGTCCATCCAGACGGCCTCCGGCTCCACCGTCACCTCCAGATCCCCGGAGCGGGTGTGGAGGGCGTACGTCCCCGCCCCGATCTCCCCGGTCTCCCGCAGCACGGTGAACGAGGCGATGGTGGCGTGGCCGCACAGGTCCACCTCCTCCGCCGGGGTGAAGTAGCGGATGTGGAAGCTCCCCCCGCCTGTCCGCCGGACGAAGGCGGTTTCCGAGTGCTTCAGCTCCCCGGCCAGGGCCCGCATCAGCGATTCCTCCGGAAAGGGCCCCTCCCCCAGGGGGACCACCCCCGCCTGGTTGCCGGAAAAGGGCTGGGCGGTAAAGGCGTCCGCGATGTAAAAGCGCATAGTCATCCTCCTTTTGTTCCATGGTTTGACAAGTGGCAGCACACGGTGCGGCTGTCTCTTGTCAAGCGATGGAACATCGATCCGCCGGCATACCGGCCGCCTGCGGAAAACGGCCCGGCGCACGGGCGCCGGGCCGGCAGTCTGCAAAATTCCGGAAAACTCAGGGCTTCTTGCGGCTGAACTCCTTGGGAACCACACAGGTGCCCTCGGCGATGGCCACGATGATGGGCTCCTCCAGCACGTCCGCGGCGGAGGCGTTGATGTCGGGGCGGGTGGCGATGACCTTGCGGGCCTCAAAGCGCATCTTGCGGGAAGTGTTGCCGATATGGGTGACCTCGCCGTAGGCCTCGATGTAGTCGCCGGCGTAGACAGGCGCCTTGAACTCCACGTTGTTGTAGGCGCAGAACAGGCCCTCGTCGCCGTCGGTCTGAATCAGCAGCTCCGTGGCCACATCGCCGAAGAGATGGACCATGTGGGCGCCGTCCACCAGGTTCCCGCCGTAATGGGCGTCTTTGGCGGACATGCGCAGGCGGATCAGCGAGGTGTACTTCTTCTCTTCCATGTTGAATCACTCCTGTTTTTTATTTGCGGATGGCTCCGCATCCCCTCTTGTTCGGGTTCACAAATTTCATTGTAACCGGATTTCCTGTATTTGTCAATCCCGTCAAAGAAATAACACTTTCCGCGCTATATGGAGCCGATAAACCGCAAAAGGAGCCGCAGGCCGTAGAGCAGGATCACGCTGCCGCAGACGACGTTGATGATCCGCAGAATCCGGTCGCTGAACCGGGCGGAGAAGCAGGAGATCAGCAGCGTGACGCCGGAAAACCACAGGCAGGAGGCGGTGGCGGAGCCCAGCACCAGCAGGGTGCTGTCCGCCCCCGGGTGGCCCACCCGGAAGCTGCCGTAGAGCAGCGTGCCGTCGATGAGAGCCTGGGGGTTGAGCCAGGTGACCACAAAGGCCTTGGCGGCGATTTTGGACAGGGGGATGTCCATATTCACGCTCTGGTCCATGGAGGGCCGCTCCCGGATCAGCCCCACGCCGATCCAGGACACCACCAGCCCCCCCGCCGCCAGCACGATGGTCTGGAGCAGGGGCAGCCGCTCCACCAACGCGCCGATGCCGAAGAAGCAGGCCAGCAGCAGGCTGATGTCAAAGAAGATGACGATCAGCGTGATGGGGACCAGCCGCCGCCGGGGCTGGGTCAGGGCGGCGTTGATGACAAACAGGTTCTGCATTCCGATGGGAGCCACATAGGCCAGGCCGATGGCCAGCCCCTGCAAATAGAGACCCATATCACGATTCCTCCTGATTTTTCGATAGTATGACCATAGCACAGATCCCGCCGCCGCGCAAGAGCGCAGAAATTCGCTACCTGGTAAGGAGGCGCTGACCATGTCCGCCCATGAAAACTGCCCCTGTATGGAGGAGTGCCCGCTGAACCGGGCCCTGAAGCTGATCGGAGGCAAGTGGAAGATGCAGATTCTCTGCTCCCTCCACAACAACGGCCCCACCCGGTACAACCGGCTGAAACGCACCCTGGACGGCGTGTCCAACACCGTGCTGGCCTCCGCCCTGCGGGAGCTGGAGGCCGACGGGCTGGTGGTCCGGCGGGAGTACCTGGAGGTCCCTGTGCGGGTGGAGTACGAGATCGCCCCGCGGTGCCGCTCCCTGATCCCCATTCTGGACGACCTGGGCCGGTGGTGCGACTCCCTTCCCGCCGGAGGCGGCAATACGGCAGACAGCGGGGACGGCCCCGCGGAGAACGGAGGTGCGGCTCTTTGAAGAAGCTTCTGGCCCCCCTGGTGGGGGACGCGCCGATGGTAACCGCCATCGGCCTGTGCAAAAATGCGGGCAAAACCACGGCTCTGCGCCGCCTGATGGCGGAGCTGGAGGACGAGTGCCTGGGCCTCACCTCCGTGGGCCGGGACGGCGAGGCCACGGACCTGGTGACCGGCACGGAGAAGCCGGACCTGTACATCAAGCGGGGAGACCTGTTCGCCACCGCCCGGGGCATGATGAGCCTGTGCGACGTCACGCTGGAGGCGGCGGCCCTCACCGGTGTCATGACCCCCCTGGGGGAGGTGGCGGTGTTCCGGGCGCTGTCCGACGGCTACATCCAGCTGGCGGGCCCCTCCGCCGCCGGGCAGTTAAGGCCTCTGTGCGCCAGCTTCAACGCCCTGGGGGCGGAGCGGGTGCTCATCGACGGCGCCGCCGGGCGGAAGTCCCTGGCGGGGGCCGGGGTGGAGGGCACCGCCATTTTGTGCACCGGCGCCTCCCTGGACCGAAACATGGACCTGGTGGTGGCGGAGACGGCCCACGTCTGCCGCCTCTTCGCCTCCCGCCGCCCGGCGGATGCGGGCCTGGCCGCCGCCCTGGACGGATGCGAGGACCGCTTCGCCCTCTTTGGCCCCAACGGGGAGCCCTGGGAGCTGCCCCTGGACGAAAACGGCCTGCCCCGCTGGAACAAGCTCCCCCGGGAGAAGTGCGCCCTCTGGGTGGCCGGCGGCGTCACCGACCCGCTGCTCAAGACCCTGGCCCGCCGGGGCGCCCCCGTCACTCTGGCGGCGGCGGACGCCACCCACGTGCTGGCGGGGCGGAACGTGCTGGAGCTCTTCACCCGCACCGGCGGGGAGCTGGTGGTCCGGCGGGAGCTGTCCATCGCCGCTGTGGGAGCCAACCCCTGGTCTGCCTACGGCTGGCACTTCCAGGCCGAGAAATTTGAGGACGCCCTCCGGCAGGTCCTGACGGTGCCGGTGGTAAATGTGAACGAGGAGGACTGACCATGGAATTGACCCTTGAACTGCGGGAGGAGTCCGGTCTCCAGTGGGTGCTGGAGCGGCTGACCCCCATGTCGCCCTTCGGCCGGGCCGCCGCCCGGTCCCTGCGGTGGTACGGCCCGGGAGACGAGGCCGCCCTGGAGACTGAATTGGACAACGTGGCTCTGGCCCTGGAGCTGTGGAACGCCGGGGGTGCCGCCCCCGCCCAGGAGGAGGCGCCCTGCTGCTGCACGGCCCCCCGGCTGGACCCGTCCACGTTAAAGGACATCCCCTCCCTCCTCCGGGGGCTCACCCGGTGCCTCCCCCTGTTTCACGACATCCGGGGCTCCCTGGACCGGGACCCGGAGAACCCCTTTGACCTGGTGGAGCTCTTTGAGGTCAAGCACTTCCTGGTGACGCTGGAGCAGCTGACCATGGCCTACGCCAAGCTGCCCCCCTTCCAGGACCTGGCCTTTGTGCCCATGGAGGAATCTTTGGACCTGCTGGACCCCGACGGCCGCCGCCTGCCCGCCTTCTCCGTGTCGGAGACCTACCACCCGGACCTTCCGGCCCTGCGGGCGGAGAAGGCCGCCCTGGAACGGTCCATCCGCGCCGCCTCCGGCGAGGAGGAGAAGGCCGCCCTGCTGGACCAGCGCCACCGGCTCACCGTGCGGGAGGACCTGCTGGAGCTGGAGGTCCGGCGGGACCTCACCCGGCGCCTCATGGCCCGGCGGGCGGACTTCCTGGCCAACATGGAGGCCCTGGGCCGGCTGGATCTGTTCCTGGCCAAGGCCAAGCTGTCCAAGCGGTACGGCTGCGTCCGGCCCGCGCTCTCCGACGACGCCCGGATCACCCTCCGGGGCCTGCGCCACCCCCAGGTGGCCGAGGAGCTGCTGGAGCGGGGAGAGGACTTCACCCGGCTGGAGTTGGTCCTCTCCGCCGGCTGCACCGTCATCACGGGCGCCAACATGGGCGGCAAGACCGTCTCGCTGCGCTCCACGGTGCTGAGCCTGCTGCTGTGCCAGTGCGGCTTCTTTGTCTTCGCCGAATCCGCCTCCCTGCCCCTCTTCCACGAGGTGGCGCTGATCCTGGCGGACACCGGCCCCGGCTCCGGGGGCCTCTCCTCCTTCGGGCGGGAGGTCCACCTGCTGGACCGGCTGCTCCAGCGCACTCGGGGCCGGCGGTTCTTCCTGGCCCTGGACGAGTTCGCCCGGGGCACCAACCCCCAGGAGGGCGCTGCCCTGGCCCGGGCCCTGGTGCGGTACCTGGGCACCCTGGACTGCGTGGCGCTGATGACCACCCACTACGACGGCGTCTCCGACGTGGCCGGCGCCCACTACCAGGTGGCGGGGCTGGTCCGGGAGATCCAGGGAGACGAGGGGGACGACCCCCGCAGCCGCATCGCCCGCCGGATGGACTACCGCCTCCAGAGCGCCCCTCCCGGCGCCCCCTGCCCCAGAGACGCCCTGCGGGTGTGCCGCCTGCTGGACCTGGAACCAGCTCTGATGGACCTGTTCCAGGCGGATCTTTGACACCTTAAAGTGAAAAAATGGCTGTCAAAAATTACATGGAAAAATCATGCAAAACCGCCATATTAAAAAACTTGACAAAAGCCGCCATTTAGAGTATATTGTTTTTAGTCAAAGTGAATAAAGTGTGGATAGAGGCGCGGAACGCAAGGTAGCAGATCGATGTAAAGGACAGGCAAGTCCGAGGAGGTCTGTGAATGTCCGTACCGCCGAAAGAGGGTGTGCGATGCCGTCACCCCTCTTGGACCTGTACGCCCAGAGCGTGCGGTTTGTCATGGAAAGCATGGAGTGCTATTTACGCCTGCGGAGTGCAGCTGATATGGCGTTCCTGTTGGGCGTGAATAGCCCCCTTATGTTTATGGAGCGCTATCCTACTCCGCGTACACAGGTATGCGGTGTAGGATAGTGCTCCAAGTTTTTTTAGCAGGAGGTACGAAATGGAGAAACTCATCATCACAGCAGCCATCTGCGGAGCCGAGGTCACCAAGGAGCACAATCCCGCCGTTCCCTACACGGTGGAGGAGATGGTGCGGGAGGCCAAGAGCGCCTTTGAGGCCGGCGCCGCCGTCATCCACGTCCACGTCCGCTGGGACGACGGAACCCCCACTCAGGACAAGGAGCGTTTCCGTGTCGTTCTGGACGCCATCAGGGAGGCCTGCCCCGGCGTGATCCTCATTCCCTCCACCGGCGGCGCCACCGGCATGACCCCCGAGGAGCGCCTGCAGCCCACCGAGCTCTTCCCCGAGATGGCCACGCTGGACTGCGGCACCTGCAACTTCGGCGACGACATCTTCGTCAACGACATGCCCACCATGCGGGCCTTCGGCAAGCGGATGCTGGAGAACAACATCAAGCCCGAGTATGAGTGCTTTGAGATCGGCCACCTGGACACCGTGCTGAACATGGCCGCCAAGGGCCTGGTCCCCGGCGCTCCCATGCAGTTCAACTTTGTGCTGGGCGTCAACGGCTGCACCCCCGCCACCCTGGGCAACCTGGACTACCTGGTGAACAAGATCCCCGCCGGGTCCACTTGGACCGTCACCGGCGTGGGCCGCGGCGCGTGGCCCATGGCCGCCGCCGGCATCGTCATGGGCGGCAACGTCCGTGTGGGCTTTGAGGACAACATCTACTTAGAGCGGGGCCGCAAGGCCGCCTCCAACGGCGAGCTGGTGGCCAAGGTCGTGGCCCTGGCCAAGCTCCTGGGCCGTGAGGTCGCCACCCCCGATGAGGCCCGGAAGATCCTGTCCCTGACCAAGTGAGGAAGCGCCGCTTCCCCGCGGTCCAGCCATTCCATTCCATTTCATCATTTTTTGCATTCCATAAATCTTACCATACAAATTTTTTTGAGGAGGAACACCACCATGCAGAAGAAAGGCAACAAGTACGGAACCCACCGCGTCATCGAGCCCAAGGGCGTTTTGACCCAGGCCGCCCAGAAGATCGACAACAACATGGACGAGATCTACTCCAATGAGATCCTGTGCAATGTCACTGCTCTGAATATCGACTCCGCCTCCTTCACCCAGATCTCCGACGCCTGCGGCGGCGACGAGACCAAGATCGGCGAGATGATTATGGGCATCGTGGCCGAGCGCGGCAAGCAGCAGAATCCCGTCACCGGCTCCGGCGGCATGTTCATGGGCAACGTGGCCAAGATCGGCGACGACCTCAAGGGCAAGATCGACCTCAAGGAGGGCGACAAGATCGTCTCCCTGGTGTCCCTGTCCCTGACCCCCCTGAAGATCAACAAGATCAAGGCCATCCACAAGGAGATCGACCGCGTGGACGTGGACGCCCAGGCGATCCTCTTTGAAAGCGGCATCTACGCCAAGATGCCCGACGATATGCCCGAGCCCCTGGCCCTGGCCGCTCTGGACGTGGCCGGCGCTCCCGCCCAGGCCCGCAAGCTCCCCAAGGAGGGCGACAGCGTCCTGATCCTGGGCGCCAACGGCAAGTCCGGCGTGCTCTGCGGCTACGAGGCCATGAAGAAGGTGGGCCCCAACGGCAAGGTCGTGGGCGTCGTCCGCAATCCCAAGCAGGTGCCCGACCTGAAGGAGCTGGGCGTCTACACCGACATCGTGGTGGCCGACTGCACCCGTCCCGTGGACGTGATGGAGGCCGCCCTGGCCGCCAACGGCGGCAAGGAGTACGACATCTCCATCTGCTGCGTCAACATCGAGAGCTGCGAGATGTCCGCCATCCTGCCCGTGCGTGACGACGGCCTGGTGTACTTCTTCTCCATGGCCACCTCCTTCACCAAGGCCGCCCTGGGCGCCGAGGGCATCGGCAAGGACGTCACCATGATCGTGGGCAACGGCTACACCAAGGACCACGCCAACATCACGTTGAACGTTCTCCGGGAGAACGCCAAGCTGCGCAAGCTGTTCGAGGAGAAGTACGTCTGATTCTGCCCCATGGATGCGGGCCCGGCCCGCGAAATTAAAAGTGGAGGTAACCCATCATGAAAGTTTCTCGCCGCGCTGAGCTGTTCCCTCATGCCACTGACGCCGAGTGGAACGATTGGAGATGGCAGGTTAAAAACCGCGTTGAGACCCTGGAGGACCTGAAAAAATATGTCTCCCTGACTCCCGAGGAGGAAGAGGGCGTCAAGGCGTGCCTGGGCACCCTGCGCATGGCCATCACCCCCTACTACCTCTCTCTGATCGATCCCGATGATCCCCACGACCCCATCCGCCGTCAGGCCGTCCCCACCGCGCTGGAGCTGCACCAGGCCGAGTCCGACCTGCTGGACCCCCTGCACGAGGATGAGGACTCCCCCGCCCCGGGCCTTACCCACCGCTATCCGGACCGCTGCCTGCTGCTGATCACCGATCAGTGCTCCATGTACTGCCGCCACTGCACCCGCCGGCGCTTCGCCGGCCAGAAGGATGCCGGCCTCCCGGTGGATCAGGTGGATCAGGCCATTGAGTACATCCGCAAGACGCCCGTCATCCGCGACGTCCTGCTCTCCGGCGGCGACGCCCTGCTCTGCTCCGACGAGCGGCTGGAGTACATCATCAAAAAGCTCCGGGAGATCCCCCACGTGGAGATCGTCCGCATCGGCTCCCGCACCCCGGTGGTCTGCCCCCAGCGCATCACCCCCGAGCTGTGCAATATGCTGAAAAAGTACCACCCCATCTGGCTGAACACCCACTTCAACCACCCCAACGAGATCACTCCCGAGTCCGCCAAGGCCTGCGCCATGCTGGCTGACGCCGGCATCCCCCTGGGCAACCAGAGCGTGCTGCTGGCCGGCGTGAACGACTGCGTCCACACCATGAAGAAGCTGGTCAACGAGCTGGTGAAGATTCGGGTCCGCCCCTACTACATCTACCAGTGCGACCTGTCCATGGGCCTGGAGCACTTCCGCACCCCTGTCAGCAAGGGCATCGAGATCATCGAGGCTCTGCGGGGCCACACCTCCGGCTTCTGCGTGCCCACCTTCGTGGTGGACGCCCCCGGCGGCGGCGGCAAGACCCCCGTCATGCCCCAGTACGTCATCTCCCAGACGCCCCACAAGGTCATCCTCCGCAACTACGAGGGCGTCATCACCACCTACACCGAGCCCGAGCACTACGAGGAGACCTGCCAGTGCGAGTACTGCAGGGCCGAGCGCGAGGGCAAGCGCAAGACGGAGCTCATGGGCGTCGCCGGACTGGAGCGGGGCCAGGCCCTCTCCATGGAGCCCGCCAACCTGGAGCGCCACAAGCGTTCTCACCACGAATAATTCCTTGCCGGCACCCGCGGGTCCGCTCAGGCGGGCCCGCGGGCGAAGCCCGGTCCGCATATCCCACGATAAACAGATGATTGGATGTGAGCGTATTTGAAATCCAAACTGAACCTTGATTTTAAGCTGGTGGAGCAGGCCCGCGCCCACGCCGCCCAGGTGGCCGACGATACTCAACGCTTTATCGACGGCTACACCACCGTGGCCGTGGAGCGCACCATCTGCCGCCTGCTGGGCATCGACGGCGTCAGCGGCGGAGGGGCCCTGGACATCACCGGCGAGAACAGCCTGGGCGTGCCCCTGCCCAGCGTGGTCGTCGACCACCTGATGGAGAAGGGCGCGCTGTCCCAGGGCGCCGCCTTCTGGCTGGGCAACGCCATGGTGGAGACCGGCAAGGGCCCCCAGGCCCTGGCTGAGGAGGTGGCCGCCGGCACGCTGGACCTGACGGCCCTGCCCGCCCACGCCGAGGCGGACATTCACGCCGCCCTGGCCCCCATCGTGGAGGAGAGCCTGAAAAAGATCCGCACCCGCCGCAAGCGCCGGGAGGACTTCATCGCCGCCCACGGCGGCGAGAAGGACGGCCCCTGGATCTACCTGATCGTGGCCACCGGCAACATCTATGAGGACGTCGTACAGGCCACCGCCGCCGCCCGTCAGGGCGCCGACGTCATCGCCGTCATCCGCACCACCGGCCAGTCCCTGCTGGACTACGTCCCCTACGGCGCCACCACCGAGGGCTTCGGCGGCACCTACGCCACCCAGGAGAACTTCCGCCTCATGCGGGAGGCCATGGACAAGGTGGGCGAGGAGCTGGGCCGCTATATCCGGGTGTGCAACTACTGCTCCGGACTGTGCATGCCCGAGATCGCCGCCATGGGCGCCTTCGAGGGCCTGGACGTCATGCTGAACGACGCCCTGTACGGCATCCTCTTCCGGGACATCAACATGCAGCGCACCCTGGTGGACCAGTCCTTCTCCCGGGCCATCAACGCCTACGCGGGCGTGGTGATCAACACCGGCGAGGACAACTACCTCACCACCGCCGACGCCGTGGAGGAGGCCCACACCGTGCTGGCCTCCCAGTTCCTCAACGAGGCCTTCGCCCTGCGGGCGGGCCTGCCGGAAGAGCAGATGGGCCTGGGCCACGCCTTTGAGATCGACCCCGACGTGGAGAACGGTTTCCTGTACGAGCTGGCGCAGGCCGAGATGGCCCGGGAGATCTTCCCCAACGCGCCGCTGAAGTACATGCCGCCCACCAAGTTCATGACCGGCAACATCTTCCGGGGCCACGTGCAGGACGCCCTGTTCAACATGGTGACCATCCTCACGGGTCAGAAGATCCACCTGCTGGGCATGATGACCGAGGCCATCCACACCCCCTTCCTGTCCGACCGGTTCCTGGCCATCCAGAACGCCCAGTACATCTTCCGCACCATGCAGGACCTGGGCAGCGAGATTGTGTTCAAGGACGGCGGCATCATGCAAAATCGCGCCAACGACGTTTTGAAGAAGGCCACCGACCTGCTGGCGCAGATCGAGCAGCTGGGCATCTTCGAGACCCTGGAGCGGGGCATTTTCGCCGACATCAAGCGTCCCCGTGACGGCGGCAAGGGCCTGGACGGCGTCGTCAGCAAGACGCCCGGGTACTTCAACCCGTTCCTGGAACCCATGATGAAAGGGGGTGCCGGCAAATGAGCTCCGGACTGTATCAGATTCGCGATAAAAACCTGGACACCACCCTGGACCTGACCCGTTTGAAGCCCTACGGCGACACCATGAACGACGGCAAGGTGCAGACCTCCTTCACCCTCCCGGTGAAGGACGACGACCGGGGTGCCGCCGCCGCCGTGCTGGTGGCCCAGAAGATGGGCCTGGCGGAGCCCAACGTGGCCCTGCGGCAGAAGCTGGACGAGAACTTCACCTTCTACGTGGTCTACGGCTCCCTGACCCACACCGTCAACTACAATGAGATCGTGGTCCAGACCGTCACCGACGAGGTGATGGATATGCACGAGACCGACGAGTTCCTCAAAGAGCGCCTGGGCCGCAAGATGGTGGTCATCGGCGCGTCCACCGGCACGGACGCCCACACCGTGGGCATCGACGCCATCATGAACCGCAAGGGCTTCGCCGGCCACTACGGCCTGGAGCGTTACGAGATGGTGGAGGCCTACAACCTGGGCAGCCAGGTCCCCAACGAGGAGTTCCTGCGCAAGGCCGCCGAGGTCAACGCCGACGTGCTGCTGGTCTCCCAGACCGTCACCCAGAAGGACGTCCATATCCAGAACCTCACCGAGCTCATCGAGCTGGCGGAGGCCGAGGGCGTCCGGGAGAAGTACATCTTCTGCTGCGGCGGCGCCCGCATCACCCACGCTCTGGCCAAGGAGCTGGGCTATGACGCCGGCTTCGGCGCCGGCACCTACGCCGACGACGTGGCCACCTTCACCTCGAAGGAACTGGTCCGCCGCCTGAACAAGTGATCCGCCCGTCCTGTCTGAGGCAAACGCCAAAGGCCGGGAGTCCAACCACTCCCGGCCCAGGCGGTATCCATTTGTATAGTCAAAGCACTTGAAAATCGGGGTACTGATTTTCAAGGCGGGCCACGTCCACCGGCACACGAAATGTGCTGTGTTTTGCCTATGAAGTCCACCACCGGCCGTTTCACGGCCCCCTGGGGCGTATATGCGCCCCAGGGTTGAAAAGAAGCAATTGCTTCTTTTCAGCTGCGGTGACTATAAGAGAAGGGAGGTATCTGAGACAGGACGGCTGATTGGGAGTATATCCCAAAATTTTCCTTTCCACTCACAACTGATTTTGGGATACGCTCTGAGGCAGAACCCCATCCCCGGCGCATTCATTCGCGCGGACCCCCGGCTGAGAGAACCGGAGGTCCAAGAGAGAAAAGGAGGTTTCTCAATGCAATCCCTGAAAAATCTGAAGGACAGACTCGGCAAGGTCCTGCTGGTCATGTACGCGCTGGTACCCCTCATGACCACCTTCGCCCTGGCGGCTGAGGACGGCCAGAGCAGGTTCTACGGCACCATCTGGTCCCTGGTTCCCCCTGTCGTGGCCATCGGCCTGGCGCTGATCACCAAGGAGGTTTACTCCTCGCTGTTCCTGGGCATTCTGGTGGGCTACCTGATCCAGATGGAGTTCAACCCCGTGGCCGCCATCACCACGCTGATCACGGACCTGGGCGACAACATCGGCGGCAACGCCGGCATCCTGATCTTCCTGGTGGTCCTGGGCACCATGGTGGCCCTGATGATCCGGGCCGGCGGCTCCAAGGCCTACGGCGACTGGGCCGTGGAGCACCTGAAAACCAAGAAGAGCGCCCTGTGGTCCACCTTCATCCTGGCCGCCATCCTGGGCGTGGATGACTACTTCAACAACCTGACCACCGGCAACGTCATGCGTCCCGTCACCGACCGGCACCAGATCTCCCGCGCCAAGCTGGCCTACATGTGCGACGCCACCGCCGCCCCCATCTGCATCATGATGCCCGTCTCCTCCTGGGCCGCCGCCGTCACCGGCGTCATCGACAACGAGGAGCTGGGCTTCCAGATCTTCTGCCGGGCCATCCCCTACAACTTCTACGCGGTGCTGACCATCGTGTTCATCATCGTCATGATCGTGCGGGACATCGACTTCGGCCCCATGAAGACCCATGAGGACAACGCCAAGAAGGGCGACATCTACACCACTCCCGAGCGTCCCTTCGCCGGCGCCGAGGAGATGAAGTTCAACCCCAACGGCAAGGTCATCGACCTGGTAATCCCCGTCATCATCCTGATCATCGGCTGCGTGGGCGGCCTGATGTACGCCGGCTATCTGAACGGCGGCGTGGGCCTGCTGGGCATGTTCGCCAATACCGACGCCTTCGTGGGCCTGCCTCTGGGCTCCACCGTGGCGCTGATCATCAACTTCATCTACTTCGCCTGCCGCAGGTCTATGAAGTTCACCGAGCTGATGGACTGCATCCCTGAGGGCTTCAAGCAGATGGTTCCCGCCATTTTGATCCTGTGCTTCGCCTGGACCATCGGCGGCGTGACCCGTTACGGCCTGGGCGCTCCCGAGTTCGTGGCCGGCCTGGTGGAGTCCTTCGGTCCCACCCTGTACAACATGCTGCCCGCCGTGATCTTCCTGATCGCCTGCGGCCTGGGCTTCGCCACCGGCACCTCCTGGGGTACCTTCGGCATCCTGCTGCCCATCGTGCTGGACGTGTTCACCCCCGGCGGCTTTGCCAACCTCACCGCTGACGCCCTGAACGAAGTGCCCATCCTCATGGTCGGCATCGGCGCCACCCTGGGCGGCGCGGTCTGCGGCGACCACTGCTCCCCCATCTCCGATACCACCATCATGGCCTCTTCCGGCTCTCAGTGCTACCACATCAACCACGTGGTCACTCAGATGCCCTACGCCATGTGCGTGGCGGCCATCTCCTTCGTGAACTATGTGATCACCGGCTTCCTGATTAACGTCGTGCCGGAGATCGTCTGCCTGATTATCGCCATCATCTCCACTGTCGTGGTGATGATCGTTCTCGACAAGATGGCCAAGTCCAAGAAGGCGGCCTAAAAAACGGGAAAACGAATTTCCCTGAACCTATGCGATTCCGCTCCACTCCGTCTGGAGTGGAGCGGAATTTCTCTTTTCAGCGGGCGAGGGCCCGGAAGGCGGCCCAGGGACTCTCGGACCAATACAGCCGCTTCTCGGCGGCGGGCACGCCGGCGAGGTACTCCAGTCCCATCTCTTTCTTCACTTCGGCAAACACATTGATTTTCTTCATAGCTGTATGCTCCTTTCTTGTTTCTGTACCCAGTATACTCCAACCCGTAATATTACACAAGCGAATATTTCTCATATTTTATATGAGTAAAAGGAATGATCGCATGAACACCATCAAATGTCAGATCTTTTTAAAGGCCGTGGAGCTGGGAAGCATCACTCGGGCGGCGGAGGACATGGGGTATACACAGTCGGCGGTGAGCCGCTCCATTGCCGATCTGGAGCGGGAGTGGAACGTGACGCTGCTCACCCGCAACAAGGACGGCGTGGTCCTCACCACCCAGGGGGAGTCCCTGCTGCCGGACATCCAGGCCCTGTGCAACGCCCAGCGGACCCTGGAGACCCAGGTCTCCGCCCTCCACGGCCTCACCAGCGGAACGCTGCGGGTGGGCACCTTCACCAGCGTCTCCATCCACTGGCTCCCGGGGATCATGAAGGAGTTCCTGGCCCTCTACCCCGGCATCCGCTTCCAGCTGGTCAGCAGGTGGGAGTTCACCGAGGTGGAGGAGCTGGTGCGGCGGGGACTGGTGGACTGCGGCTTTCTGGGCCTGCCGGCGGGGGACAGCCTGGACATCTCCTTCCTCCAGCGGGACCGGTTGCTGGCGGTGCTTCCCCCCGACCATCCCCTGGCGGGAGCGCCGTACTATCCCATGGCCCGTCTCACCCAGGACCCCTTCATCCTCATTCAGGAGAACTGGGACATGGAGATCTCCCGCATCTTCCAGGAGGAGGGCCTGCGGCCCAACGTCCAGTACACCCTCAGCGACGACTTCGCCATCCTGGCCATGGTGGAGCAGGGGCTGGGCGTCAGCATCCTCTCGGAGATGCTGGTGCGGAGCACCAGCCGCCATGTGGCCGCCATCCCTCTGGAGCGGCCCCGCTACCGGGAGATCGGGCTGGCCGTCCGCCGGGGCGGCCCCATTCCGCCCCTGACCCGCCGTTTCCGGGACTTCACCCTCCAGTGGCTGGAGAACACCCCCTGAGGACCGCATGCACCATAGATCCTGCTGCCCCGGATGTACACCGGTCCCTGCCATGACTTTTTGAGATGGATACCATCTCGATTCTGCGCTTGCGGGAATGGCGGAACCTATGTATACTATAGAGAAAAGAGAACATCAAAAAACGGAGGGATGGAATGAATACCGCTCTTGGCACGCTTTGGAATCTGGCCGGCTATATTGCCGCGGTGGCCCTGGGCGCCTGGCTGGGCTCCCGCCCCAATATCCGCACAAGGCCCCTGCCCTGGCTGGGCAGGCTCCAGCTGGCGGCGCTGATGATCCTGATCGTCTCCCTGGGTGTAAAGCTGGGGGCCGACGACGAGGTCATCGCCTCTCTGGCCGAGATCGGCTGGACCGCCTTTGTGATCACGGCTGCCGCCATGGCCGGGTCCGTTCTGGCACTGTGGCTGCTGCGCCGCTTTGTACTGCGGCTGGACCGCCAGGGCCTGCCGGCCGGCAGTGCCGCCGGCCCGGAGACCGGTGGCGATGGCGGCCAGAAGGCTGACAACTCCCTGACCAAGTGGATCGTGGGGGCGGTGGCCCTGGGGATGCTGGCGGGCTACTTCCTGGTTCCGGAGGCCGTCGTGGCCTACTGCGGGCAGGTGATCGACCTGGGACTGTACCTGCTGCTGTTCCTGGTGGGCATGGACATGGGCCGTCAGGGCACGATGATCTCCGACATCAAAACCGCCGGATTCAAGGTTTTCCTGATCCCTGTGGCGGTGGCCGTCGGCTCCCTGGCGGCGGCGGCCCTGGCGGGGCTGACGCTGGACATCGGCCCCAAGGACGCCATGGCGGTGGCCGCCGGCTTTGGCTGGTACTCCCTGGCCCCCAGCCTGCTGGCCCCCTACTCCCTGCCGGTCTCCGCCGTGTGCTTCCTGGCCAACGTCATGCGGGAGGTCTTCGCCATCCTGACCATCCCCCTGGTGGCCCGGCGCGTCGGCTTTGTGGAGAGCGTGGCCCTGCCGGGGGCGGCGGCCATGGACACTGTTCTCCCCGTGGTGATCGGCGCCACCCATGAGCGGATCACCATCTACTCCTTTACCAGCGGCGTGGTGCTCTCCCTGGCGGTGCCCCTGCTGGTGTCCGCCATTGTGGCGCTGTGAGACCCCCCATTTCAAACAGAGAGGAGCTTTCTCCATGGACGAATCCTGGCGCGATAAAAACTACTCCCACTTCTCCCACCGGGCCTGTGAGTTCTTCCCCTGCCACCAGGGGGTGGACCCGGACTCCTTCAACTGCCTCTTCTGCTACTGCCCTCTGTACCTCATGGGAGACCAGTGCGGCGGGAACTTCACCTACACCGCCTCCGGCATCAAGGACTGCAGCGCCTGCACCATTCCCCACCGGGCGGAGAACTACGGCCATATCATCCGGAAGTTCTCGGAGGCGGCCTCGAAGCAGTCCGGGGGGACATGAAAAAAATACCACCCGGGACTTGCGTTTCCACCTGCGGCGTAGTATAATACTGTCGAAAAAGTAAATATCGCAAAGCAGTCGGAGCCGCTTCCCCCGGGGAAGCGGGTAATAGGGAAACAGGTGCGAAGCCTGTGCGATCTCGTCACTGTATGTAAGGAGTACGCTGTCTCAGTCCGGACAGGACAGCCACTGGCGAAAGCCGGGAAGGCGATGGCGCGCGATGATTTACGAGTCAGGAAACCTGCCGTCTGCTGGTACAGGAATACCGTTTGGTGTTCCAGATCACGAGGGCTTGATTGTACCGCTTCCCCTTAAGGGCATGCGCTTGTGGTCATCTGAATCAGATGACCGCTTTTTTTGTCCTGCGTATTCCTGTACCTTGAAATCGCTGGTGTAAAATTTTACCATACATCAGAGGAGAGACGGGAGCGCCTCCCGCCTCCGAACACACAAGGAGGAATACGAAGATGAACAAGAAGAGACTGCTTTCCCTGCTGGCCGCGGCCGTCATGGCGGCCGGACTGCTGGCCGGCTGCGGCGGGAATAAGACCCCCGACACCCCCCAGGAGCCCGCCGCTCCCGTGGAAACCGAGACGCCGGAGCCCGCCGGGGACGATGACGAGGACTACACCACCGGCGACGCCTCTCTGGACAACCCTCGGAACCAGGACGGCATCGGCGGGGACGAGCTGCTGGTCATCAGCTTCGGCACCAGCTTCAACGACAACCGCCGGCTGACCATCGGCGCCATTGAGGAGACCATGGAGAAGACCTTCCCGGACTGGTCCGTGCGCCGGGGCTTCACAGCCCAGATCATCATCGACCACGTCCAGCGCCGGGACGGCGAGGTCATCGACAACGTGGGCCAGGCATTGGACCGGGCCGCTGCCAACGGGGTCAAGCGCCTGGTGATCCAGCCCACCCATCTGATGGACGGCCTGGAGTACAACGACGTGGTGGATGAGGCGGCCCAGTACGCCGACGCCTTTGAGGCCGTCTCTATCGGCGCGCCTCTGCTGACCTCCGACGAGGACTTCCAGATCGTGGCCAGGACCATGGCGGAGGCCACGCAGCAGTACAATGACGGCAAGACCGCCATCTGCTTCATGGGCCACGGCACAGAGGCCGCCTCCAACGCCATCTACACCAAAATGCAGCAGGTGATGGACGACGCCGGATACGCCAACTGCTTCATCGGCACCGTGGAGGCCGCCCCCACCCTGGACGACGTGCTGGCCATGGTCCAGGCGGGCAGCTATGAGCGGGTGGTGCTCCAGCCCATGATGATCGTCTCCGGCGACCACGCCAACAACGATATGGCCGGCGACGACGAGGACACCTGGAAGAGCGCGTTTGAAGGCGCCGGCTATGAGGTGGAGTGCGTTTTGAAGGGTCTGGGCGAGTACGAGGCCATCCAGAACCTGCTGGCCGCCCATGCCCAGGCCGCCATCGACCAGCTGGGGTAAACGCCCCCGCCCGTGTCTGACCGCCGAAGTCCCCGCGCCAAACCGGAGGAAACTCTGGTCTGCCAGCTGAAAAATCCAATTCCACGTTTTTCAGCCGTGCCGCCAATATACGCCATTTCATTGCACGGCAGGCCGGTCTCCGGTCTGCCGTGCAAAAACACGGAGGTTATAACCATGAAAAAAACGTTCCTGCTGCTGCTCTCCCTGATCCTGACAGCCCTCCTGGCCGCCGGCTGCGGCGCCGCGCCGGAGGCCACCCCCGCCGCGCCGGAGACCCCGGCGTCGGAGCCGGGGACCCCGGCAGAGCCCAAGTCTGACGTGGCCTCCGCGGACCAGATGGCCCCTGTGGAGGACGTGGTGGACCCAAATATGGTCCCCGTCTACGCCGATGTGCTCCAGGACGGCACCTACGATGTCACGGTGGACTCCAGCTCCTCCATGTTCAGCGTCACCGCCTGTGAGCTGACTGTGGCGGAGGGAACCATGACCGCCGTGATGCACATGGGCGGCACGGGCTATCTGCACGTCTACCCCGGCACCGGCGAGGAGGCCGCCCAGGCGGAGGAGAGCACGCTGATCCCCTATGCCGAGGACGAGAGCGGCGCTCACACCTTCACCTTCCCGGTGGAGGCCCTGGACATGGGCCTTGACTGCGCGGCTTTCAGCAAAAAGAAGGAGCTGTGGTACGACCGCACCCTGGTCTTCCGGGCGGACTCTCTGCCCCAGGAGGCCTTCCGGGAGGGCGCCTTCGCCACGGCGGAAAGTCTGGGGCTGAGCGGCGGAAATTATACCGTTGCGGTGACTCTGGAGGGCGGCTCCGGCAAGGCCTCGGTGGAATCCCCCGCCAGCATGTGGGTGGAGAACGGCAAGGCCTGGGCCGTTGTGGTCTGGGGCAGCTCCAGCTACGACTATATGCGGATCGGGGAGGAGAAGTTTCTCCCTCTGAATACCGAGGGCAGCTCCACCTTTGAAATCCCGGTGGCGGCGTTTGACCGCAAGCTGACGGTCTACGCCGACACCACCGCCATGAGCACCCCCCACGAGATCGAGTACACGCTGTGCTTCGACTCCGCCTCCATCAAACTGGCGCCATGACCAGGGGGAAACGCACGCTCATTCCGGGTTTTTGGGCGCTGATGCTCCTGCTGGCCCTGTGCAGCTGCGCCGGGAGCGCGGAGCAGCCGCCGGAGGCGGAGCCGCCTGCGGAACCCCAGGCCCTCTCCTGGGACACGCTGGAATATGACCACAGCCTGGAGCTCCTCTACGCGGAGCAATTTTCCGTGGACTACTATACCGGCGGCTATCAGAAAATCGCCATTGGGGACGGCAACCGCTATCTGGTGGTGCCGGAGGGCGCGGACCTTCCCTCCGGCACTCCGGAGGAGGTCACGGTGCTGCGCCAGCCGCTGGACAGCATCTATCTGGTGGCCACCTCCGCCATGGACCTCTTCCGGCAGCTGGACGCCATCGACGCCGTCACCCTGGCCGGCCTGGATGCCGGCGGCTGGTACATCGAGGAGGCCCGGGAGGCCATGGAGGCGGGCCGCATGGCCTTTGCCGGAAAGTACAACGCCCCGGACTACGAGCGGATTCTGGACGCGGAGTGCGATCTAGCGGTGGAGTCCACCATGATCTACCACACCCCGGAGGTGAAGGAGCAGCTGGAGCGGCTGGGAATCCCGGTGCTGGTGGAGCGGTCCAGCTATGAGGGACACCCCCTGGGCCGCATGGAGTGGATCAAGCTCTATGCCGCACTGCTGGGGAAAGAAGCGGAGGCCGCGGCGTATTTTGACGGCCTCATGGAGCGCCTCAACCCCATTCTGGAGCAGGAGAACACGGGAAAGACCGTGGCCTTCTTCTACATCACCTCCACCGGAGCGGCGAACGTGCGCCGCCCGGAGGACTACATCTCCAAGGCCATCGGCCTGGCCGGAGGCGTCTACGCCTTTTCGGACCTGGACGGCGGGGACGGGGCAAAAGCCACCATGAATATGCAGATGGAGTCCTTTTACGAGGGCGCCCGGAACACGGACATTCTGATCTACAACAGCGCCATCGACGGTGAGCTCCAAACTGTGGACCAGCTGCTGGAGAAAAGCGGCGTCCTGGCGGACTTCAAGGCCGTACAGGCGGGAAACGTCTGGTGCACCGGGCAGAATCTCTTCCAGGAGAGCCTGGGCCTGGGGGACCTGATCGCGGACCTCCACACCATCCTCTCCGGAGGAGACGCCCCCCTGACCTATCTGCACCATCTGGACTAGGGCCGCACAGGCCCGGAGGAGGCGAAACCATGAAACAAGCCCGCTCCCGCTGTCTGGGGGCCTTCCTTCTGCTGCTGGTCCTGCTGGCGGCGCTGGTGGTCTGGAACATCAACGCAGGCAGCGTCCCCCTGTCCGGGGCGGAGATCCTCCGCATCCTCTTCAGCCCTGCCGACGGCAGCACAGAGTACGGCATCGTCCGCACGCTGCGGCTGCCCCGGATCTGCGCCGCCGTCATTCTGGGGGGTGGGCTGTCGGTCTCCGGCTTCCTGCTCCAGACCTTCTTTGCCAACCCCATCGCCGGACCCTTTGTGCTGGGCATCTCCTCCGGGGCCAAGCTGGCGGTGTCCCTGGTGATGATCTTCCTGCTGAGCCGGGGGACCGCCGCCGGCTCGACGGTGCTGATCGGCGCGGCCTTCGGCGGCGCCATGCTGTCCATGGGCTTCATCCTGGCTGTCTCCCGGCGGGTGAAGCGCATGAGCATGCTGGTGGTCTGCGGCGTGATGATCGGGTACATCTGTTCCGCCATCACGGACTTCGCCGTCACCTTTGCCGCGGACTCCAACATCGTCAACCTCCACAACTGGTCCATGGGCAGCTTCTCCGGCATCTACTGGGACAGCGTGGCGGTGATGGCGGCGGTGGTGGGCGTCTCCATGGCGCTGGCCTTCCTCCTCTCCAAGCCCATCGGGGCCTACCAGATGGGGGAGGTGTACGCTCAGAACATGGGCGTCAACATCAGGGCCTTCCGGCTGGCGCTGATTCTGCTCTCCAGCGTCCTCTCCGCCTGCGTCACCGCCTTCGCCGGACCCATCTCCTTTGTGGGCATCGCCGTGCCCCACCTGGTAAAGAGCCTCTTTGGCACCGCCAAGCCCATTTTGATCATCCCCGCCTGCTTCCTGGGCGGCGCGGTGTTCTGCCTGTTCTGCGACCTCATCGCCCGGACGGCCTTCGCCCCCACGGAGGTCAGCATCAGCTCCGTCACCGCCGTCTTCGGCGCGCCCGTCGTGATCTACATGATGGCCTTCCGGCGGGGCAGTTCCAGCCCATAAACACTCTGAACAAGGAGGCGCCGCCGGATGCGGGACTATCTGTACACGGAAAAAATGGCCGTCGGCTACGGCGGACAGGTCCTCATTGAGGACATCTGCCTCCATCTGCGCCGGGGGGAAATCATGACCCTGATCGGCCCCAACGGCTCCGGAAAATCCACCATTCTGCGCAGCATCATCCGCCAGATCGCCCCCATCCGGGGCACAGTGTACCTGGACGGCAGGCCCATGGAGAGCATGGCCGCCATGGACATCGCAAGACGTCTCTCCGTGTTGATGACGGACCGGGTCCACCCGGAGCTCATGACCTGCCGGGACGTGGCGGCCACCGGCCGCTATCCCTACACCGGGAAGCTGGGGCTCCTGACGCCGGCGGACCGGGAGAAGGTGGACGAGGCCCTGGAAATGGTCCACGGGGAGGAGCTGGCGGACCGGGACTTTGCCCGGATCAGCGATGGGCAGCGCCAGCGGGTCCTGCTGGCCCGGGCACTGTGCCAGGAGCCGGAGGTGATCGTGCTGGACGAGCCCACCTCCTTCCTGGACATCCGCTACAAGCTGGAGCTGCTGTCCATTCTGAAGGACATGGTGCGCCGCCGGGATCTGGCAGTGCTCATGAGCCTCCATGAGCTGGACCTGGCCCAGAAGGTCTCCGACCGCGTGGCCTGCGTCCACAACCACGCCATTGACCGCTGCGGGACACCGGAGGAGATCTTCACCGCCGGGTACATCCTGGAGCTGTACGACGCCGCCCGGGGCAGCTACAACCCGGATTTCGGCTGTCTGGAGCTGGAGCCCCCCGCCGGAGCGCCCCAGGTGTTCGTCATCGGCGGCGGCGGAAGCGGCATCCCGGTGTACCGCCGCCTCCAGCGGCAGGGGGTCCCCTTTGCCGTCGGAGTGCTCCACGAAAACGACCTGGACTACCCGGTGGCGAAGGCCCTGGCGGCGGCGGTAATCTCCGAGGACGCCTTCGCCCCCATCGGGGAAGAGGCCTTCCATGCGGCGGCGGAGCGGATGATGTCCTGCTCCGGGGTTCTCTGCCCCCTCTCCGCCTTCGGACCCATGAACGAGAAAAACCGGCTCCTCCGGGAGCTGGCGGAAAGGGAGGGGAAACTGCTGTGAGCGCGGCGTTTGAACACTATGTCCTCTCCGGCGGCAGACGGCTCCGGTGCGGCTACACCACCGGCACCTGCGCCGCCCTGGCGGCGGCGGGGGCAGTCCGCCTGCTGCTGACGGGCACGGCGCCTCCCGCCGTCTCCCTGGAGACCCCCGCGGGGCTCACCGTGGAGGTGCCCCTGGAGTCCCACGCCCTGGCCGGCGGCGCAGCCTCCTGCGCCGTCCGCAAGGACGGCGGGGACGACATCGACGCCACCTCCGGCCTGCTTGTCTTCGCCCGGGCGGAACGGCAGGCGGAGCCCGGCGTCACCATCCAGGGCGGCGAGGGCGTGGGCCGGGTGACCAGGCCGGGGCTGGACCAGCCGGTGGGCGCCGCCGCCATCAACCGCGTGCCCCGGCAGATGATCCGGGAGGCGGCGCTGGCGGTGTGCGGCGAGCTGGGGTACGGCGGCGGACTGAAAATCACCGTCTCCGTCCCCGGCGGAGAGGCGGCGGCGAAAAAGACCTTCAACCCCTCCCTGGGCATTGAGGGGGGCATCTCCATTTTGGGTACCTCCGGCATCGTGGAGCCCATGAGCCTCCGGGCCCTGGCGGACACCGTCTCCCTGGAGATCCGCCAGGCCGCGGCCCTGGGCAGCCGCCGCATCCTCCTCACCCCCGGAAACTACGGGGTGGATTTTCTCCGCTCCCAGGGGCTGGACAGGCGGGGCGTTCCCGTGGTAAAATGTTCCAACTTCATCGGCGACGCCCTGGACGCCTGCGCCGGGGCGGGATTTGAGACCGTTTTGCTGGTGGGGCACATCGGCAAGCTGGGCAAGCTCGCCGGCGGCATCATGAACACCCACAGCCGCTTCGCCGACTGCCGGACAGAGCTCTTCTGCGCCCACGCGGCGGTGTGCGGAGCCTCCCCGGCGGTATGCCGGGCGCTGATGGACGCCGCCTCCTCCGACGCCTGCATCGCCATTCTGGACGGGGCGGGACTGCGGGCGGCGGTGCTGGGGAGCATGCTGGCGGCCGTGGACCGCCACCTGACCCGCCGGGCCGCCGGGGCCTTCCGGGTGGGGGCCATGTTGTTTTCCAACGAATACGGCCCCCTGGGGCAGACAGAAGCTGTAAAGGAGATCATGGAATCATGGACGTGAGACAAGGCGTATTCTACGGCGTGGGCGTGGGCCCCGGCGACCCGGAGCTGTTGACCGTCAAGGCCCTCAAGACCCTGGAGCACTGCCCGGTCATCGCGGCGCCCCGGACGAGGAGCGGCGAGACGCTGGCGCTGGACATCGTGAGGCAGGCGGTGTCCCTGGAGGGCAAGACCATCCTGCCCCTGGACTTCACCATGTCCCGGGACCCCGCCGTCCTCCGCCAATCCCGCCTGCGGGCGGCGGAGGCCGTTATGGCCCACCTCTCGGCGGGACGGGACACGGCCATGCTGAACCTGGGGGACGTGTCCATCTACGCCACCTTCAGCTATCTCATGGACATCCTCACAGACCGGGGATACGAGGCCGTGATGGTCCCCGGCGTGCCCAGCTTCTGCGCCGTGGCGGCCCGCCTGGGCACCAGCCTCACCACGGTCTCCTCCCCCCTGCACATCCTCCCCGGAAGCGGCGGCTCCCTGGCGGAGCTGCTGGACCTGCCAGGCACCAAGGTGCTGATGAAATCCGGCCGGCAGCTCCCCCAGGCGGCGGAGGCCCTGCGGCAGCGGGGACTGCTGGAAAAGGCCGCCATGGTCCGGGACTGCGGCCTGCCCACAGAGCAGGTCTGCCGGGACCTCACACACCTGCCCCAGGACACGGGGTATTTCGCCACCGTGATTGTAAAGGAGTAAGCTATGGTTCATTTCGTGGGAGCGGGGCCCGGCGCGCCGGACCTGATCACCCTCCGGGGCGCGGAGCTTTTGAAAACCGCTGACGTGGTCATCTACGCCGGCAGCCTGGTGAACCCGGCGCTGCTGGAGCTGTGCCGGGCGGACTGCGAGATCCGCAACAGCGCGGAGATGACACTGGAGCAGGTCCTCTCCGCCATGGAGGCGGCGGAGCAGGCGGGAAAGACCACCGTCCGCCTCCACACCGGCGACCCCTGCCTGTACGGGGCCATCCGGGAACAGATGGACGCTCTGGACGCCCTGGGTATCCCCTACGACGACACGCCGGGGGTCTCCAGCTTCTGCGGCGCGGCGGCCGCCGCCCGGGCGGAGTACACCCTGCCGGAGGTGAGCCAGTCGGTGGTCATCACCCGCATGGCGGGGCGCACCCCGGTGCCGGAGGGGGAGTCCATCGCCGCCTGGGCCCGCCACGGGGCCAGCATGGTGGTCTTTCTCTCCGCCGGGATGCTGGAGGGGCTCCAGGCGGAGCTCTTGAAGGGGGCCTACACCCCCGCCACCCCGGCGGCCCTGGTGTACAAGGCCACCTGGCCGGAGGAGAAGGTGGTCCGCTGCACCGTGGGCACCCTGGCGGAATCGGGCCGGGAGCACGGCATCTCCAGGACGGCCCTGGTGCTGGTGGGGAACTTCCTGGAGCCGGATTATGAGCGAAGCAAGCTCTATGACCCCACCTTTACCACGCTCTTCCGGGAGGCGTCCCAATGACCCTCCGGCTTCTGGCCTTTACGGACCGAGGCTTCGAGTTGGCCCGGACGCTGGCGGAGGCCTTGGGCGGCGAGGCCGCCCGCTGCGGCGCGCCCCAGGGCCTGGCGGAGTGGACCGCCGGCGCCTTCTCCCAGGCGGACGCCCTGGTCTTTGTGGGGGCGGCGGGCATCGCCGTGCGGGCCATCGCCCCCCATGTCCAGCACAAGGCCGCGGACCCGGCGGTGGTGGTGGTGGACGAGGCGGGCCGCTTCGCGATTCCCATTCTCAGCGGCCACCTGGGCGGGGCCAACGATCTGGCCCGGCGCATCGCCGCCCGCCTGGGCGGCACCGCGGTGATCACCACCGCCACGGACGTCCGGGGCCTCTTCGCCGTGGATGAGTGGGCCAGGCGGCAGAACTGCCGGGTGGAGAACCCGGAGGCCATTGTCCGCTTCTCGGCCAAGGTGCTCTCCGGCGGGACCGCGGGGATCTACAGTCCCTGGCCCATCGCGGGCCGGCCGCCGGAGGGCGCAGCCCTGGCGGCGGAGGGGGACTGCGACGCCCTGCTCACCGTCCGCCGGAAAGAGGGGGACGCCCTGCGGCTGATCCCCGCCATCGCCGTGCTGGGGGTGGGGTGCCGGAGGGACACTTCCGCGGCGGCGCTGGAGCGGGCCTTCGCGGCGCTTCTGGAGGAAAGCAGCCTCCACCCCCTGGCCTTCTATAAGGCGTGCAGCATCGACCTGAAACGGGACGAGCCGGGCCTCCTGGCCTTCTGCCAAAACCGCGGCCTCGCCTTTGAAGTCTTCTCCGCCCGAGCCCTGGGGGCCGTGGAGGGGGACTTCTCCCCCTCCGCCTTCGTGCGGAGCGTCACCGGGGTGGACAACGTGTGCGAGCGGGCCGCGGTCCTGGGCAGCGGCGGAACGCTCATCGTGAAAAAACAGGCGGGAGACGGCGTCACCATGGCCGCGGCCCTGGCGCCCTTCTCCCCGGATTGGAGATGGCAGGATGAATAAAGTCTATGCGGTGGGCATCGGCCCCGGCGGGGCGGAACAGATCACCCCCCAGGCCCGGGCCGCCATGGACCGTGCGGAGGTGCTGTGCGGCTATCCGGTCTACATCGATCTGGTGCGGCCGCTGTACCCGGACAAGGAGGTCTTCACCACCCCCATGACCCGGGAGCGGGAACGCTGCCGCCGCTGTCTGGAGATCGCCCGGGAGGGACGGACGGCAGCCATGCTGTGCAGCGGCGACGCCGGGGTCTACGGCATGGCCGGCCCCCTGCTCCAGCTCTCCCCGGAATTTCCGGAGGTGGAGATCGAGGTGGTCCCCGGAATCACCGCCGCCCTCTCCGGGGGCGCGGCGCTGGGCGCGCCGCTGATGCACGACTTCTGCGTCATCTCCCTCTCCGACCTGCTGACCCCCTGGGAGACCATCGAAAACCGCCTCCTCTGCGCCGCCAGGGGGGACTTCTCCATCTGCCTCTACAACCCCTCCTCCAAAAAGCGGGCGGACTACCTGCGGCGGGCCTGTGACATTCTGCTGCGGGAGAAGAGCCCGGATACCGTCTGCGGCTGGGTGCGGAACATCGGCCGGGAGGGGCAGGAGCGCCGGGTGCTGACCCTGGGGCAGCTGCGGGATGAGACGGTGGATATGTTCACCACCGTGTTCATCGGCAGCAGCGCCACCCGGGACATCGGCGGCCGGATGGTCACCCCCCGGGGCTACGAGGCAAAAGCATGAAACTGCTGATCTTCGGCGGCACCACCGAGGGCCGTGTCCTGGCGGAAAAAGCCGCCGCCCTGGGGGCGGAGATCACTGTCAGCGTGGCCACGCCCCTGGGGGCCGAGGAGCTGGCGGGGCTCGCCGGCGTCCACGTGCTGACGGGCCGGCTGGACCAGAGCGCCATTGAATCATTGCTGGCGGGCTTTGACCGCTGTGTGGACGCCACCCACCCCTACGCAAAGCTCGTCACCGCCGCGGTGCGGGATGCCTGCGCCGGCACGAACACCCCCCTGCGGCGGCTTTTGCGGGCCGAGAGCTCCGCGGAGGGCGTGGTGCGGGTCCCCAGCTGCGCCGGAGCCGCCGCCTTTCTGGCGGAGCAGACCGGCAATGTCCTTCTGGCCACGGGCTCCAAGGAGCTTGCGGCCTTCTCCGCCCTGGCACCGGAGCGGCTCTTCGCCCGGGTGCTGCCCACCCATGAGAGCATCTCCGCCTGCGAGGCCCTGGGCATGCCCCACCGGAACATTCTGGCCCTCCAGGGCCCCTTCAGCCAAAAGCTGAACGAGGCCATGCTGGAGCAGTACCGCATCGCGTGGCTGGTGACCAAGGACGGCGGCGGCCCCGGCGGCTTCGGGGAGAAGCTGGCCGCCGCCCGGAACACCGGCGCCCGTCTGGTGCTGGTGGAGCGCCCCGCCGACGGCGGCGACGATCTGGAGACAGTCCTATCCTGGATCAAGGAGGGGTTATCATGCAAGTGACACTGGCGGGCCTTGGCTGCGGAACGGCGGCCACCATCACGGCGGAGGTCCGGGAGGCCCTGGAGAACGCGGACCTCCTGGCGGGGGCGGCGCGGCTGCTGGAATCCCTCCCGGAGGGCCTCACCTCCCGGCGGACGTGCGCCGTCAAGCCCCGGGAGATCGTGGAGGCACTGCTGGCCTCCGGCTCAGAACACGCCTGCGTGCTCTACAGCGGGGACAGCGGCTTCTACTCCGGTGCCCGGGGCCTCCTGCCCCTGCTGGCGGAGCGGGGCATCGAGGCCCGGGTGCTCCCCGGCGTCTCCAGCGTGCAGTATCTGGCCGCGAAGCTGGGCCGCCCCTGGCAGGACTGGTGCCTCCGCTCCGCCCACGGGGTGGACTGCGACGCCGTGGAGGCGGTGTGCCGGGGCGTGCCCGCCTGCTTCCTCACCGGCGGTGCCCTGGGTCCCGGAGAGCTGTGCCGCCAGCTGGCGGAGGCGGGCCTGGGCGCCCTGCCCGTCACCGTGGGGGAGAACCTCTCCTGCCCGGAGGAGCGGTTGACCCGGGGCACGGCGGCGGACTTTGCCGGCCGGGAATCCGCCCCCCTCAGCGTCCTTCTGGCGGAGGCCGCCCCCATCTCCCCCCGGCGGACCCCCGGCATCCCGGACGGGGAATTTCAGCGGGGCAGCGTCCCCATGACCAAGCAGGAGGTCCGCGCCGCCATTCTGGGCAAGCTCTCCGTGGGTCCGGAGGACGTGTGCTGGGACATCGGCGCGGGCACCGGCGGCGTCAGCGTGGAGCTGGCCCTCCAGGCCCGGTCCGTCTGGGCGGTGGAGCGGAACCCGGAGGCGCTGGAATTGCTGCGGGCCAACCGGGAGCGGTTTCACGCCTGGAAGCTGCGGGTGGTAGAGGGCCGGGCCCCGGAGGCGCTCCAGGGCCTCCCCGCCCCCGACGCGGTCTTTGTGGGCGGAAGCGGCGGAGAGCTGCCGCGGATCTTACAGACCGTCCACGACGTGGGCCCCGCCGCCCGGATCTGCGTCTCCGCCATCGCCCTGGAGACGCTCCACACCGCCCTGGAACGCCTCACGGTCCTGGGGTACGAGACGGAGGTCACCCAGATCGCCGTCAGCCGCTGCCGCCCCGCCGGATCGCTCCACCTCCTGATGGCCCAGAACCCGGTGTTCCTCATCACGGGGGTGCGGCCTTGAGGCGGCTGATGCTCACCGCCATGGCCAGCGGCAGCGGCAAGACCACCGTCACCTGCGCCCTGCTGGCGGCTATGAGGGGACGGGGCATCCCGGTGCAGTCCTTCAAGTGCGGCCCGGACTACATCGACCCCATGTTCCACACCCAGGTGCTGGGGGTGCCCAGCCGAAACCTGGACCTCTTTTTGCAGGGGCCCGCGGGCGTCCGGCGCACCCTGGCCCGCCAGGAGGCGAACTTCGCCCTGGTGGAGGGGGCCATGGGCTACTACGACGGCGTGGGCGGCACATCGGACGCCAGTGCCTGGCAGACGGCGGACACGGCGGGCATCCCGGCGGTGCTGGTGCTGCGGCCCTCCAGCTCCGGCCTGACCCTGGCGGCCCAGGTGCGGGGGCTCCAGTCCTTCCGCTCCCCCAGCCGTCTCGCGGGGCTGATTCTCAACGGCTGCAAATCCAGTCTTCACGCCTACCTCCGCCCCCTTCTGGAGCGGGAGACGGGGCTGCCGGTGCTGGGGTATCTGCCCCCCATGGAGGAGGCGGTCCTCCCCAGCCGCCACCTGGGCCTTCTCACCGCCGGGGAGATCACGGACCTCTCCGCACGAATCGAGATCCTGGCCGCCCAGATGGAGCGGACCGTGGACATCCCCGCCCTGCTGGCCCTGGCGGAGGCCGCGCCGGAGCCCGCCGCCGCCCCCGTCCCGGCTCCCGTCCGCTGCCGCATCGCCGCGGCCCGGGACGAGGCCTTCTGCTTCCTCTATGAGGACAATCTGGATGCCCTGCGTCAAAGCGGCGCGGAAGTGGTCTTTTTCAGCCCCCTGCGGGACCGGGAGCTGCCCCCCGGGATCGACGGGCTGTACCTGGCGGGGGGATACCCGGAGCTCCACGCCCGGGAGCTGAGCCGGAACGAGACCATGCGGGAGAGCGTCCGGCGGGCCGTGGCGGCGGAGCTGCCCACCGTGGCGGAGTGCGGCGGCTTTCTCTACCTCCAGCAGACCCTGGAGGACGAGGCCGGAACCCCCTGGCCCATGGCCGGGGCCCTGCCGGGGGCGGGCTTCCGGACGGAGCACCTCCAGCGTTTCGGCTACCTGACGCTGACGGCGGAGGATGGCAGCCTGCTGCTGCGCCGGGGGGAGACGGTCCCCGCCCATGAGTTCCACTACTGGGACTGCACGGAAAACGGCGCCGCCTTGGCGGCCCAAAAGCCGGGCCGGGAGACCGCGTGGCGCTGCGGCTTCGCCTCCCCCAACCTGTACGCCGCCTTCCCCCACCTGCATTTCAACGGCCAGCTGCCCCTGGCCCGGCGCTTTGCGGACCGGGCCGCCCGCTGGAGAGAGGAGCATCCATGAAGACCCTATCGGAAATTCTGGAACAGATCACCGGCCCGGACGAGGCCGCCCGGGCCGCCTGTCTTGGCCGGTGGGACGGCCTGGCCAAGCCCCTGGGGAGCCTTGGGCTGCTGGAGGGCTCCCTGGCCCGTATCGCGGCGGTGACGGGAAGCCCGGACATCGCCCTGGACCGCCGGACGCTGCTGGTGCTGTGCGCCGACAACGGCGTGGTGGCCCAGGGGGTCACCCAGTGCGGCAGCGATGTCACCGCCTCCGTGGCCCGGGCCCTGGCCGCCGGAGAGAGCACCGTCTGCCACATGGCCCGGTGCGCCCGGTGCCGGGTCGTCCCCGTGGACATGGGCATGGCGGACTTCTCCCCCACCCCCGGGGTCCGGGACCGCCGGGTGCGGAACGGCACGGCGGACATCACCCAGGGCCCCGCCATGACCCGGGCGGAGTGCGTCCGGGCCATCGAGCTGGGGGCGGAGCTGGCGCGGGAGTGCCGGGAGGAGGGCGCGTCCATCCTCGCCACCGGGGAGATGGGCATCGGCAACACCACCACCTCCAGCGCCCTGGCCGCCGTCCTGCTGGGGAGGGCCCCGTCGGAGGTCACCGGCCGGGGAGCGGGCCTCTCCGACGCCGGCCTCGCACGGAAGATCGCCGCCATCGAGCGGGCCATCGCCCTCAACCGCCCGGACCCGGCGGACCCCATCGACGTTATCTCCAAAGTGGGCGGGCTGGACATCGCCGGCCTCTGCGGCGTCTTTCTGGGGGGGGCGCTGTACCGCGTCCCAGTGGTGATTGACGGTTTTATCAGCGGCGCGGCGGCCCTGTGCGCCGCCCGGCTGCGGCCGGGGGCAGAGTTCGCCATGCTTGCAAGCCACGTCTCCGCTGAGCCGGCGGGAGGGCTGATGCTGGAGGCCCTGGGCCTGACGCCTCTGATCTCCGCCGGGATGCGCCTGGGAGAGGGCACCGGCGCCGCGGCGCTGCTGCCCCTGCTGGACATGGCCCTGGCGGTCTACCACAGCGGCCAGACCTTCGGCCGCCTGGGCATCGACGCCTACACGCCGCAGTAGAGGAGGTTCCCATGTTCACACTGGTCATCGGCGGCGCCGCCAGCGGCAAGAGCGAATACGCCGAGTCCCGCGTCCTGCGCCTGCCCGGGAGGCGGATCTATCTCGCCGCCATGCGGCCCTGGGATCAGGAGTGCCGCGCCCGCATCGCCCGCCACCGCCGCCTTCGGCGTGACAAGGGGTTCGAGACCGTGGAGCGGTACACGGACCTGGCGGGAGCGGAGATCCCGGCGGGGACCAACATCCTGCTGGAGTGCATGAGCAACCTCGCCGCCAACGAGCTCTACGACCCCGATGGCGGCGGAGAGGAATCGGTCCTCCGTGGCGTGGAGGCTCTGCTGTCCCAATGCGGCCACCTGACCGTCGTCACCAACGAGGTCTTCTCCGGCGGCGCGGCCTATGAGGAGGACACCCTCCGCTACCTGCGCTCCCTGGCCCGGATCAACCGCCTTCTGGCGGCCCGGGCGGACACCGTGGCGGAGATCGTCTGCGGGCTGCCCAACTATTTGAAGGGAGGACCTGTGCCGTGAAAACCCTCCTGGGCGCTGTCGCCGCCGCCTTTTCCATGTTCTCCGCCCTGCCGGTCCCCCAGGTTCCCTGGGATGAACGGCATATGCGCTGGATGCTGGCGGCCTTCCCCCTGGTGGGCCTGGTTATCGGCGGCGCCTGCTGGGGCTGGAACACCCTGTGCGGCGCTCTGGCCCTGCCGGACATCCTCCGGGGGGCGGGGCTGTGCCTGCTGCCGGTGCTGATCACCGGCGGCGTCCATCTGGACGGCTACGCCGACACCTGCGACGCCCTGGCCAGCCACGCCGGCCCCCAGCGGCGGCAGGAGATCCTGAAGGACCCCCATCTGGGGGCCTTCGCCGCCATCCGGCTGTGCTGTTATTTCCTGGCCTCCTTCGCCCTGTGGACGGCCCTGCCCCGGTACGACGGCCCCGCCTTCCTCCTGGCCTTCTGCCTGTCCCGGGCCCTGTCCGGACTGGCCATTGCCGCCTTTCCCCTGGCCAGAGACACGGGACTGGCCCACACCTTCGCCGCGGCGGCGGACCGGCGGCGGCTCCGCCGCCTGCTGGCGGTGCTGGCGGCCCTGCTGGCCATTCTCCTGTGCCCGCGGGGATTGGCGGGGACCGCCATGGCGGCGGCGGCCCTGGGCGCGTTCCTCTGTTACCGGCACATGGCCCGGGTGTCCTTCGGCGGCATCTCCGGGGACCTGGCGGGCTGGTTTTTGCAGACCGCCGAGCTGTGGATGCTGGCCGCGGCCTGCGCCGCGCAGTATCTGGAACCTTTCCTCAGGAGGCTGTTATGATCTTTGTCACAGGCCCGCTGATGGCGGGCAAACGGGATTACATCCGCGCCGCCCTGGGCCTCTCGCCGGAGGAATTCGCCCGGCGGGCCGTGTGGGACGTGCAGACGCTGGCGGCGGAGGCACCGGACCTCAACGCCCTGGCGGAGGCCCTCTCAGCGCGGGAGATCGTCATCGCCACGGAGGTGGGCGGCGGTCTGGTGCCCACGGACCCCGCGGAGCGGGCGGCCCGGGAGGCCGCGGGGCGGCTCAGCTGCCTCCTGGCGGAGCGGGCGGACACGGTGGTGCGGGTCTGCTGCGGCCTGCCTCAGGTGCTGAAAGGGCAGCTCCCATGCTGATCTATTTCCTGCGCCACGGCGCCACCGCCTGCAACGCGGAGGGCCGCTATCAGGGCCGGAGGGACATCCCCCTCTCCCCCGCGGGCCGGGCGGCCCTGGGGCCGGCGGACTTCTCCCCGGAGGCCGTCTACGTCTCCCCCCTCGCCCGGGCGGCGGAGACCGCCGCCATCCTGTTCCCCGCCGCGGCGCAGATCCCCGTCCCGGCCCTGGCGGAGATGGACTTCGGCGTCTTTGAGGGCCGGACCTGGCGGGAGATGGAGCACGACGGGGACTACCGCGCCTGGGTGGCGGGCGGCTGTACGGGCCGCTGCCCCGGCGGCGAGAGCCGGGAGGAATTCTCCGCCCGGGTCTGCGGCGCCTTTGCCGGCCTTGTGGACGGAGCCCTCGCCGGCCGTGCGGAGCGGCTGGTAATCGTGGCCCACGGCGGCACCCAGATGGCGGCGCTGGAGCGTTTCGCCCTGCCCTGCCGGGACTATTTCGACTGGAGAGCCCCCTGCGGCGGCGGCTTTTTGCTGGACACCGCCCCCTGGCGGGAACGCCGCCGGCTGAATCTCGCCGGGGAAGTACGCTATGCAAAGGACTGATCCCATGGAAATCGTCTTCGCCGCCCTGGGCGGCTTCGCCCTGGACCTGCTGCTGGGAGACCCGGCCCGGATGCCCCACCCCGTGGTGGGGATGGGCCGGTGCATCTCCGCGCTGGAGCCCCGTCTCCGGTCCCTCTTTCCCAAAACGCCTCCGGGAGAGCGGGCCGCCGGCCGGGTCCTGGCGGCGCTGCTGCCCCTGGGGACCCTGGCCCTCTCCCTGGGCCTGCTCTCTCTCTGCCGCCTGGTCCACCCCGCCCTGGCCTTTGCCCTGGAGACCCTCTGGTGCTGGCAGGCCTTGGCGGTCCGGGGATTGGCGGCGGAGAGTGAAACTGTCCGCCGCCGCCTCACGGAGGGCACGCTGGCCGAGGCCCGGCTGGCGGTGGGCCGCATCGTGGGGCGGGACACCGCCGCCCTCAGCCCCCAGGGCGTGACCCGGGCGGCGGTGGAGACCGTGGCGGAGAATTTCGCCGACGGCGTGGCCGCCCCCCTGTTCTACATGCTCCTGGGCGGCGCGCCCCTGGCCCTGTGCTGCAAGGCCGTCAACACCATGGACAGCATGGTGGGCTATCAAAACGACCACTATCTCCACTTTGGCCGGGCCGCGGCGAAGCTGGACGACGCCGTCAACTACCTCCCCGCCCGGCTGGCGGCTCTGCTGCTGATCCTCTCCGCGGGCCTCACCGGGGAGAGCCTCCCCGGCGCTTTCAGGATCTGGCGGCGGGACCGCCGCCGCCACGCCAGCCCCAACTCCGCCCAGACGGAGTCCGCCATGGCCGGGGCCCTGGGCATCCGGCTGGGGGGCCCGGCGTCCTATTTCGGACAGGTCCACGAAAAGCCCTTTATCGGCGACGCCCTGCGGGAGGCGGAGCCCTGCGACATCCGCCGGGCCAACCGGATGCTGTACACCGCCAGTCTCCTGTGTCTGGCGCTGCTGTGCGCGCTACGAACCCTGATCATCAAAGGAGTGAGCCTATGACAGACCACGGCGGCGACTGGGCCGGCTTTACCAGGACATACGGCACTCCGCCCCTGGACTTCTCCGCCAACGTCAGCCCCCTGGGGGTGCCGGAGACTGTCCGGCGGGCGGCGGAGGCGGCCCTGGCGGAGGCGGGGCGGTACCCGGACCCCCTGTGCCGGGCCCTGCGGGAAAAGCTGGCGTCCTGTCACGGCGTCCCGGCGGACTGGGTCCTCTGCGGCAGCGGGGCGGCGGACCTGATCTACCGCCTGGCGGCGGCCCGGCGGCCCAGAAGGGCCCTGGTCACCGCCCCCACCTTCTCCGAGTATGAAAACGCCCTGGCCCTCTGGGGCTGCCGGGTCTCCCGGTTTCCCCTGTGTGAGGGAAAGGGGTTCGCCGTCACAGAGGAGATCCTCTCCGCTATCACGCCGGAGCTGGATATGCTGTTCCTCTGCGAGCCCAACAACCCCACCGGCCGCACCACGGACCGCGCTCTGCTGGAGCGGATTCTGGAGCGATGCGCCGCCTGCGGCACCCTGCTGGCGGTGGACGAGTGCTTCAACGACCTGCTGGACGATCCGGCCGCCCACACCCTGCTGGATTCGCTCCCCCGGTATGAGAACCTGCTGATCCTGCGGGCCTTCACCAAGAGCCATGGGCTGGCGGGCCTGCGGCTGGGATACGCCCTCAGCCAGAACGTCCCCCTGCTGGAGGCCATGGCCCGAAGCGGCCCGCCCTGGGCGGTGTCCGCCCCCGCTCAGGCGGCGGGCCTGGCGGCCCTGGCGGACGATGAGAGCCTGGAGGCCTTCCGGCGGCTGATCCGCCGGGAGCGGCCCCGCCTGGCGGCGGGTCTGACGGCCCTGGGCTGCCGGGTCTGCCCAGGGGAGGCCAACTATCTGCTGTTTTTCCGCGGTGTGCCGGACCTGTCCCGACGCCTGGCGGAGCGGGGCGTCCTGATCCGGGACTGCTCCAATTACCACGGTCTGGGGAATGGCTGGTACCGCGCGGCGGTGCGCACCCAGGCGGAGAACACCGCGTTTTTGAACATGATGGAGGAGGTGCTGTAAATGGCCCGGTGCATTATGGTGCAGGGCACCATGTCCGGTGCGGGAAAGAGCCTGCTGGCGGCGGCGCTGTGCCGCATCTTCCGCCAGGACGGCTGGCGGGCGGCCCCCTTCAAGGGCCAGAACATGGCCCTGAACAGCTACATCACCCGGGACGGCCTGGAGATGGGCCGGGCCCAGGTGGTTCAGGCCCAGGCGGCGGGCATCGAGCCGGACGTGCGGATGAACCCCGTGCTCCTCAAGCCCTCCAGCGACACCGGAAGCCAGCTGATCGTCCTGGGGGAGGTACGGGGCCAGTACGAGGCCGCCGGCTACTTCCGGATGAAAAAGAACCTGATTCCGGAGGTGCTGGGGGCCTACCGGAGCCTTGCCGCCGAATACGACATCATCGTCATCGAGGGGGCCGGCAGTCCCGCGGAGATCAACCTGCGGGAGGCGGACGCCTTCGTGAACATGGGCCTCGCGGAGCTGGTAAACGCCCCCGTCCTGCTGGTAGGGGACATCGACCGGGGCGGCGTGTTCGCCCAGCTCTACGGCACCGCGGCGCTGCTGGAGGAGCGGGAGCGAAGCCGGATCGCCGGCCTGGTGATCAACAAGTTCCGGGGAGATCCGGCGCTGCTGAAACCGGGCCTTGCCATGCTGGAGGAGAAGACCGGCATCCCGGTGCTGGGGGTGATCCCCTACACCCGGGCGGACATCGACGACGAGGACAGCCTCGCCCCCCGCCTGGGGGAGACCCGGGCCCGCCGGGCCGTGGACATCGCCGTGATCCGCCTGCCCCGTATCTCCAATTTCACGGACTTCTCCCCCCTGGAGAGCCACAGCGCCCTGGGGGTGCGGTATGTGGACAGCGCCGCCGCTCTGGGCGCGCCGGACCTGGTGATTCTGCCCGGCACCAAGAGCACCATGGACGACCTCCTCTGGATACGGCAGAACGGCCTGGAGGCGGCCATCCTGAAACTGGCCGCGGGCGGCGGCGCGGTGCTGGGGATCTGCGGCGGCTACCAGATGCTGGGCCGGGCCCTCTCCGACCCGGAGGGGGTGGAGCGAAGCGGCGAGCTGCGGGGCATGGGCCTGCTCCCCTGCGAGACCGTGTTCTCCCCCCAAAAGACCCGCACCCGGGTCACCGCCGCCGTCACGGCGGAGCCCTTCGCCGGGGCGGAGGTGGACTGCTACGAGATCCACATGGGCCTCACCCGGCGGCTGGGGGGCAGCCCCTTCTCCCGCCTGTCGGACGGGCAGGAGGACGGTGCCGTTGCGGGAAACGTCTTCGGCACCTATCTCCACGGCCTCTTTGACAGCGGCGCCCTGACGGCGCGCCTGGCCGCCTGGCTCCTGGAGCGCAAGGGCCTTCCCCCGTCGGAGACGGCGGTGGAGAGCCGCCGGGCCTATCAGGAGCGGCAGTATGACCTGCTGGCGGACGACGTGCGCTCCAGCCTGGACATGGCCGCCGTCTACGGCGCCATGGACCGCTATGCCCCAACCTGAACAGGAGGATCATCGCCATGAACACACGCCACACCCTTCCCGGGGACATCGAGCGCACCAGCATGTCCATCATCGCCGCGGAGCTCAAGGAGCGGGGCATCGTCCTGCCGCCGGAGCACGAGGCGGTGGTGAAACGGGTCATCCACACCACCGCGGACTTCGACTACGCCGAAACTCTCCGCTTCACCCCCCGGGCGGTGGAGCTGGGACAGGCCGCGCTGCGGCGGGGCGTCCCCATCGTCACGGACACCAACATGGCCAAGGCCGGCATCAGCCGCCCAAGTCTTGAAAAGCTGGGCTGTACGCTCCACTGCTTCATGGCGGAGGCGGAGGTGGCGCGTCTGGCGAAGGAGCGGGGCCTCACCCGGGCGGCGGTGTCCATGGAGCGGGCGGCCCGGGAGTGCCCCGGCGCCGTCCTGGCGGTGGGCAACGCCCCCACGGCCCTGCTGCGGATCGTGGAGCTGATGGAGGAGGGCCTGCGGCCCGCCCTGGTCATCGGCGTGCCGGTGGGCTTTGTGAACGTGGAGGAGAGCAAGGAACTCCTCTTTTCCGCCTGTGAGGCCCACGGCGTCCCCGCCATCGCGGCCATGGGGCGGAAGGGGGGCAGCAACGTGGCCGCCGCCATCTGCAACGCCCTGCTGTACGCCGCCACAGAGACGCTGGACCCCGCCGCCAGGGGCTGGCAATAACGTTTCGGGCCGCCCCAGCCGGGATTCCCATGCGAGCCCAAGGAAGTGGGCCGCGTGGGGAGAGGAGGAAGGAACCCAGCGGAGCGGGCGGAGTTTCTTATGACGACGGCGGTGGGTCCAGGGCCAAGCCCGGCAAGTTTGAGTGGAATCCAGGAAGAGGGGCGGGGCGGGAATAGGACCGCCCCCGGATGTTTTAAAAATGTTAGTAAAAAGAAAATTTTTGATGTAGATTTTTA
>CAMNRF010000002.1 GCA_946551795.1 uncultured Oscillibacter sp. | reverse complement strand
TGCTCCCCCCATACATTTTTTTGTTTGGTTCCTTTTACACATGCCTGCCCTCTCCCTGGGTGGCCTTTAAACTTTTTAATTTTACAATCGGGCCCCCCCCCCCCCCCCGCTTTTCTATCTCAGGAAGATGTGCTTTCCGCCTCGGTACTCCCGGACCTCCCCGATCCTCCGGGCGCTGGGGACGGCGCCCTCCAGCGCCGCCAGCAGCGCCTCCGCATCCGCCGGGTCCACCGCCATCAGCAGGCCGCCGGCGGTCTGGGGGTCATAGAGCAGGTCCTGCTTCCACAGCGGCGTATCCCCGGCGTCCACACTGGGCTCGGCAAAGGAGCGGTTGCGGTACATCCCCTCCGGCAGGATGCCGATCTTCGCCAGCTCCGCCGCCTCGGGGATGAAGTCCACCGCCTCCGTCCAAAGCTCGATCTCCACACCGCTGCCCTGGGCCATCTCACAGGCGTGGCCCAGCATCCCGAAGCCCGTCACGTCCGTGCAGGCGTGGACGCGGTAGTTTACCATAATATCCCGGGCGGACTTGTTCAGGGTGGTCATCAATCTCTGGGCCAACGCTATGGACTCCGGCGAGGCCATATCCGCCTTGGCGGCGGTGGTCAGCACGCCGATGCCCAGGGGCTTGGTGAAGAGGAGCGCGTCCCCCGGCCTGGCCCCAGAGTTGGTCAGCACCCGGTCCGGGTGGACGAACCCCGTCACCGCCAGGCCGTACTTGGGCTCGTCGTCCAGAATGCTGTGGCCGCCGGTGATCAGCGCCCCGGCCTCGTAGACCTTGTCGTACCCGCCCCGGAGCATCTCATGGACCGCCTCTTTGGGCATAGAGGCCGGGACGGCGCAGATGTTCAGGCACAGCTTGGGCTCGCCTCCCATGGCGTACACGTCGGAGAGGGCGTTGGTGGCGGCGATCTGGCCGAAGAGATAGGGATCGTCGGCGATGGGCGGGAAGAAGTCCACCGTCTGTACCAGGGCCAGGTCCTCGGAGATTTTGTACACCGAGGCGTCGTCGCTCTTGTCAAAGCCCACCAGCAGATTGGAGTCCTCATGGACCCGGATGCCCTCCAGCAGCTGGGAAAGGACCCCGGCACCCACTTTCGCGCCGCACCCGGCGCACTTGGCCAGCTTTGTCAGCTTCACTTGATTCTCAGCCATGGTTCTCTCCCTCCCGCAGCGCGCCGGACAGCGCCAGAATCGCCTCCAGCACGCCGCCGCCCACCGCCAGCGCCTTGTCGCTGGCGCAGTAACAGTGCTTCACCTCACACCGGGGATCGATGTCCCCGGCCTTCATCCCCCTGTGGACCGGCGTGCCGTCCGCCAGGATGCCCCGGAGGACACCGTCCAGGGTGCAGACCATGGGGAGGCCCTCCACCGTGGCGGCCACGTCCCCCATCTTCACCTGGGCGCCGATGTCCAGCAGCTGGTGAAATACCCCGTCCGCCGGGGCCCGGAGCACCCGCTCCCCGGCAAAGCCGCCGATGAGGCCCGGGATGCCGGTGTTGGGGATGGGAGAGCCGTCGTAAATCACCCGGCCCAGATAGTGGCCCCGCATGGTCTCCACCGCGGCGTGGCAGTCCACCCCCGCCGTGAAGCCGGGGCCCACGCCGATGACCACCGGGGCGTCGGTGATCCGGGTCCCCAGGTTCCGCTTGGCCAGGATGGCGTCCACCACCGCCCCGGGCCGCAGGTCCCGGATGCAGCGTCCCTCCGGGTCCGCCAGCACCGGGATCACGCCCTCCCGCAGCAGTTCCAGCGCCTGGGCGGCGTTCTCCGCCCGCCGGGCCGTCACATCCTCTACCGCGGCCTCCCCGTAGACCACGGCCTGCGAAAAGCAGACCGTCCGCCGGATGGCGGTGGGCCGCTCCACGTCGGTCATCACCACCCGGATGCCGCTCCGCCTGAGGCGCAGCGCAATGCCGGAGGCCAGGTCCCCGGCCCCCCGAATCACCGTGAGCACAGTCGATACTCCCCCTTCCAAAGAGATCCCGCCAGCACAGGGCAGTCCAGCAGTCCCGCCAGGGCGGCGGCCGCGGCAAGGTCCGCCGCCGTCTCCGCCTGGTTTACATAAATCTGGTCATGCAGCCCCTCGGCCCGCAGCACCGCCGCCTCCGCCGCCGGCGTCACCATCGCCGTCGACCGCAGGCCCGCCAGGCGGGCGTACAGCGCCGGACGGTGGGCCGCCTCCGCAATGGGCCGCCCGAAGCCGGAGGCCCCGACGACACAGATGGTCTGACCCGCCTCCGGCGGGATCACCGGCTCATGGGGGGCGTGGGCCTTCACAGGCCGCCCTGCGGAGCCGTCCGCCTCCACCAGCACATAGTCCGCCAGCTCCACCAGCCGTTCCATTGGGATGGCTGGGGCGGTGAGTTTCCCGGTGCCGGGCACCGTCGTTCCGGCGCAGACCAGGCGGCTGGTCCGCAGGGCCTCCGCCAGCGCCTCCTCCGCGGGGCCGGTCAGATTGGGGATGTCCGCAAAGGGAAAGAACTTCGTAGTGGCGCAGAGGAGAACGCGCCCGCCGTCCGCCGCCAGCTCCTCCCCCAGCGTCCGCAGCAGCGTGGTCTTTCCCCCGCCGCCCATGACGGCGGTGACGCCGTGCCGAATCTCCAGCAGCTCCGCCAGTCCCAACACGCACCCCTCCCCGTTGTCTTTTTCATAGAATAACACTTCTCCCGCCCTGCCGTCAAGGCAAATTCCACACGGACACCTTGACTTTTCCCGGGAAACTGATATGATAGAAACAGCGTTGATCTCAAGTGAGTATCACGAATGGAGGGAGCGCCTTGCGGGATCAATACGGGCGGACTGTGGACTACCTGCGGCTGTCGGTCACCGACCTGTGCAACTACCGCTGTCAATACTGTATGGGGCCCGAGGGCGTGGAGAAGCGCCCCCACGGGGACATCCTCACCGTGGAGGAGTGCGTGGAGATCGGGGCGGCGGCGGCGGCCTGCGGCGTGAAGAAGATCCGCCTCACCGGCGGGGAGCCTCTGGTGCGGCGGGGTCTGCTGGACATCTGCCGGGGACTGCGGGCCGTCCCGGAACTGGAGGAGCTGTGCCTCACCACCAACGGCAGCCTCCTCCCCCAGATGGCGTCTCCCCTGCGGGAGGCCGGTGTGGACCGGCTGAACATCAGCCTGGACAGCCTCCGCCCGGACCGCTTTGCCGCCATGACCCGGCTGGGGCGCCTGGAGGACGTCCTCGCCGGCATCCGGGCGGCGGAGGACGCCGGCTTCACCGGGCTGAAGCTGGATGCCGTCCTGATCGGCGGCTTCAACGACGACGAGATCGGGGATTTTCTGGATCTGACCAGGGAGCACCCCTGGGAGGTCCGATTCATCGAGCTGATGCCCATGGGGCCCTGTGCGGAGTGGGCGCGGTCCTGCTTCCTCACCGGAGAGGAGATTCTGAAAAGGTATCCCGCTTTACAGCAGATCCCCGCCGGGGGCGTGGCCCGGCGGTACCGCCTGCCGGGGGCGGCGGGCACCGTCGGCCTGATCTCCCCCCTCAGCCGCGACTTCTGCGGCCAGTGCCGCCGCATCCGGGTGACGGCGGACGGCAAGTTGAAGGGCTGTCTCCACAGCCGGGAGGAGATCCCCCTGCGGGGCCTCCACGGGGCGGAGCTGGAGGCCGCCATCCGGGCCGGCATCACCCAAAAGCCCCCCCGGCACCATCTGACGGACCGCCCCAGCGACACCCCCAGAACCATGAACCAGATCGGAGGCTGAATCATGCAGGAGCTGACACATTTTAACGAACAGGGCCGCGCCCGCATGGTGGACGTGACGGAGAAATCCGTCACCTGCCGCCGCGCCGCGGCTGTGGGAGAGATCCACATCTCTCCGGAGACCATGGCCTGCATCAAAAACGGCACCCTGAAAAAGGGCGACGTGCTGGCGGTGGCCCAGGTGGCGGGCATCCAGGCGGCCAAGCACACCTGGGAGCTGATCCCCATGTGCCACCCCCTGCCCCTGACGGGCATTGACATCACGTTCCATCTCTCGGACGAGCCCTGCATGGTGGAGATCTCCGCCGCCGTCACCTGCACCGGCGTCACCGGCGTGGAGATGGAGGCCCTCACCGCCGTATCGGCCGCGGCGCTGACGATCTACGACATGTGCAAGGCGGTTCAGCGGGATATGGAGATCACCAGCATCCGCCTGCTGGAGAAGTCCGGCGGCAAGAGCGGTGACTACCGGACGGAGGAATGAGCATGGCAAAGGTCGTATCTGTGAATATCAGCGAGAAAAAGGGCCAGCAGAAGCACCCCGTCCCGGAGATTCGATTGAAGCTCCGCCACGGCATCGTAGGAGACGCCCACGCCGGGGACTGGCACCGGCAGATCAGCCTCCTGGCGGAGGAGAGCGTGGACACCATGCGCGCCGCCTCCCCCCTGCCCCTGGACGCCGGGGTCTTCGCGGAGAATATCAACACCGTGGGGATCGATCTGAAATCCCTGCCCATCGGGACCCGACTCCGGATCGGCGGAACCGAGGTGGAGGTCACCCAGATCGGCAAAGAGTGCCACAGCGGCTGCGCCATCAAAAAGGCGGTGGGCAAATGCGTCATGCCCACCGAGGGCATCTTCGCCGTGGTGGTCCGAGAGGGCACGGTCCGGCCCGGGGATGAAATTCAACGTCTGGAGGATGACAAGTGAAACTCATTAATACTGTTGACGCCGTGGGCCATGTGCTCTGCCACGATCTGACCCAGATCGTCAAGGACACCTATAAGGACGCCCGGTTCCGCAAGGGCCATGTGGTGACGGAGGCGGACATCCCCGTCCTGCTGTCCATGGGCAAGGAGCACCTCTACGTCTGGGAGATGGTCCCCGGCATGGTCCATGAAAACGACGCCGCGGAGCGGCTCTGCGCCCTCTGCATAAATGAGCGCATGGAGCGGAGCCAGGTCAAGGAGGGCAAGATCGAGCTGACCGCCGCCTGTGACGGCCTGTTCCGGGTGGACTCGGCGCGTCTGCTGGCCGTCAACTCCACGGAGGACATCATGGTGGCCACCCGGCACGGAAATACCGCTGTCCGCAGGGGAGACAAGCTGGCGGGCACCCGGGTCATCCCCCTGGTGATCCCGGAGGAGAAGCTCCGGGCGGCGGAGGAGGCCGCGGGGCCCGCTCCCCTGCTGGAGCTGCTGCCCTACGTCAAAAGGACCGCGGCGATTGTGGCCACCGGCAGTGAGGTGAAGTCCGGCCTCATTCAGGACACCTTCACCCCGGTGGTGCGGGACAAACTGGCGGCCTTTGGCATCGAGACGCTGGACGTCGTCTACTCCGGGGACGGGGTGGAGAACGTGGCAAACGCCATCGGAGCGGCCCGGAACACCGGCGCGGAGCTGATCCTCTGCACCGGCGGCATGAGCGTGGACCCGGACGACAACACCCCCGGTGGCATCCGGGCATCCGGGGCGCGGATCGTCTCCTACGGCGCCCCGGTGCTCCCCGGGGCCATGCTGCTGGTGGGGTATTACGGCGACAGCACCCCCGTGCTGGGTCTGCCGGGGTGCGTCATGTACGCCGGGGCCACGGTCTTTGACCTGGTGCTGCCCCGGATCGCCGCGGGGGTGGAGATCACCCGCCCGGACATCGCCGCCATGGGCGAAGGGGGCCTGTGCCTGGGCTGTAAGCCCTGCCGCTGGCCCGTCTGCCCCTTTGGAAAATGAAATCCCGCAGGAGGGCGGGCGGCAGTCTGCCGCCCCCCTCTTTCGGAATCCGTTCATCTCAATTGAGTATCACGGTTTGTGTTCCCACCCTTGCAAAGGGCAGGAAAACATATTAAAATTGGAAAGAAGGCACCAACATGAAACGAAGAATCACTCTGCCGCTGCTCCTCTGCCTGCTCCTGACCGCCTGCGGCGGGACAGAACCCCCTGCCGACAGCGGGGTGGCGCTCCATGTCTTTGCCGCCGCCTCCATGACGGAGACCATGGATCAGATCATCGGGCTTTACAAGGATGCGGCCCCCGGCGTCACCGTGGTCCCCACCTATGACTCCTCCGGCACCCTGCTGACCCAGATCCAGGAGGGGGCGGACTGCGACCTCTTTATCTCCGCCGCCCCCAAGCAGATGAACACCCTGGAGGAGGCGGGCTCCCTGGCGGAGAACTCCCGGCTGGACCTGCTGGAGAACAAGGTGGTGCTGGCGGTGCCGGAGGGAAATCCCGGCACCATCGAGACCTTTGACCAGCTGGCGGAGCGGCTGGGCAGCGGCGATGTCCTCCTAGCCATGGGCAACAGCGACGTGCCCGTGGGACAGTACACCCAGAAGATCTTCGCGTACTACGGCCTGGACGAGGCCGCCCTGGCGGCCTCCGGCGTTCTGACCTACGGCTCCAATGTCAAGGAGGTCACCACCCAGGTGTCCGAGGCCACGGTGGACTGCGGCATCATCTACGCCACCGACGCCTTTTCCGCCGGGCTGTCCGTTGTGGACGAGGCTGCGGCGGAGATGTGCGGTCAGGTGATCTATCCCGCCGCCATGCTGTGCGGCAGCCCGCACCCGGAGGAGGCCGAAGCCTTCCTGGACTTCCTGTCCTCCCCGGAGGCCGGGGCCGTCTTTGCGGGCGTCGGCTTTACCCCTCTCACCGACTAGTTTTCAGGAGGCCGCCATGGACTGGTATCCCCTCTGCAACTCCATCCGGATCGCCGCCATCTCCACCGCGGCGGTGTTCTCTCTGGGCCTCGCGGCCGCCTATTATATCGCCAGGCTCCCCAGGCTGGTGAAAGGCGCTCTGGATGTGGTCCTGACGCTGCCCCTGGTGCTGCCGCCCACCGTGGTGGGCTGGCTGCTCCTGTGCCTCCTGGGCCCCCGGCGGCCCCTGGGAGCCTGGGCCCAGAGCGTGTTCGGCCTCCGGCTGGTGATGACCTGGTGGTCCGCCGTCTTCGCCTCCGTGGTGGTGGCCTTCCCCCTGATGTACCGCACCGCCCGGGGGGCCTTCGAGAGCTTTGACGAGACCCTGGCGGAGGCGGGACAGACCCTGGGGCTGTCCAACACCTACCTCTTCTGGCGGGTGCGGATGCCCTGCTGCCGCCAGGGCATCCTGGCGGGGACGGTGCTGGCCTTCGCCCGGGCCCTGGGGGAGTACGGCGCCACCTCCATGATCGCCGGGTACACCCCGGGCCACACCGCCACCATCTCCACCACCGTCTACCAGCTCTGGCGCACCGGAGACGACGCCGGGGCCATGAAATGGGTGCTGGTGAACATCGCCCTTTCAGCGGTCTTTCTGCTGGCGCTGAACCTGCTGGAAAGCCGCCGGCGGACCGGGAAGAAAGGGGGCGGCACCTGATGGCCCTCTCTGTGGACATCCAAAAGCGGCTGGGGGACTTCCGCCTGGCGGTGCAGTTTGAGGCCGGGGATGAACCCCTGGCCCTGCTGGGGGCCTCCGGCTGCGGAAAGTCCGTGACGCTGCGGTGCATCGCCGGCACCATGACCCCCGACGAGGGGCGGATCACGCTGGACGGCGTGACCCTCTACGACAGCGCCGCCGGAATCGACCTGCCGCCCCAGCGGCGGCGGACCGGCTATCTCTTCCAGCAGTACGCCCTGTTTCCCAACATGACCGTCCGGCAGAACATCGCCGCGGTCATCCGGAACAGATCCAGGCGGCAGGCCCGGACCGGGGAACTGCTCCGCCGCTTCCGGCTGGAGGACGTCTCGGAGCTGCGCCCCGGCCAGCTCTCCGGGGGACAGCAGCAGCGAACGGCCCTGGCCCGCATCCTGGCCTCGGAGCCCCGGGCAATCCTGCTGGACGAGCCCCTCTCCGCGCTGGACAGTTTTTTAAAACGCCAGCTGGAGCTGGAGCTGGCGGAGACCCTGGACCGCTTTTCCGGCACGGTGCTGTGGGTCTCCCACGACCGGGGAGAGGCGTTTCGAAACTGCCGCCGGGTCTGTGTGCTGGACGGCGGCCGCTCCCAGGAGGTGCGCACCCTGGAAGAGCTGTTCCGCCGCCCGGACACGGAGGCCGCCGCCCGCCTCTCCGGGTGTGAGAACTTTGTGGACGTTCTCCCGGCGGGCACCGCCGTGGAGGTCCCGGAGTGGGGCGTCACGCTGGAGTGCCGGCGGCCTGTGCCGGAGGGAATCCGGCGGGCGGGCATCCGGGCTCGGCACCTGCTCCCGGCGGAGGCGGAAAACGCCCTCTCCTGCCAAGTCGTCCGGGTCATCCGGGATGTGTTCTCCGTCATCGTCCTCCTGCGGCCGGAGAGCGCCGCCCCCGGCGCTCCTCCCCTCCGCATGGAGCTGGACCGGAGTGATTGGGAGACGCTCCCCGATCAGACCAGCCTCACCGTCTCCGTCGATCCGGAGAATATCCTGCTCCTGCAGGAACTGTAAAGGAGGAAACCCCTCATGTTTAACGCAGCCGTAGTGACCGTCAGCGACCGCTGTTTCCGGGGTGAGCGCCCGGACAGCGCCGGTCCGGTGGTGGCGGAGCTCTTAAAAGCCGCCGGATACCAGGTAGTCCGGACCGGCCTTGTGCCGGACGAGCAGCCAAAAATCGAACAGCTCCTGCGGGAGATCGCGGGCTCTGGGTCCGTCCAGCTGCTGGTCACCACTGGCGGCACCGGCTTCTCCCCCCGGGACGTGACGCCGGAGGCCACGCTGGCGGTCTGTACCCGCCTCACCCCCGGCATCCCGGAGGCCATGCGGTACGCCTCCCTGCGGATCACGCCCAGGGCCATGCTCTCCCGGGCTCAGGCGGGCATCCGGCACGGGACCCTAATTGTCAACCTCCCGGGTTCCCCCAAGGCCGCCCGGGAGAATCTGGAGGCCGTCCTCCCCGCCCTGGCCCACGGACTGGAGATGCTCTCCGGCCGCCCGGCGGACTGCGCGGCGGAACCGCCGGAGATATGACCCCGCCTCCCCGATAGAAAAAGCCCCACGGCCTTGTGGCCGTGGGGCTTTCCTTTATGCTGCGGGGGTGTTCCAGAGATTGTCGAACCAGTTTCCGTTGCTGGGATCGCCGGTAGATCCGGGGTCCGTGGCCGGGGGATTTGCAGGCTCCGTGGGCTCCTGGGGCTCGGCGGGCTGCCCCGGCGTGGTGGTGCCGGGGTCCGTCACAGTGCCGGGATCGCCGGGCTCCGCGGGCGGCTGGTAGTTGGGGTCAAAGGGATTATTGGGGTCATAGGGGTTGTTGGGGTCCTGCGCGTTGGGATCGTAGGGCATCCCGTTTCCGCCGTGGAAGGGACAGCCGCCAGCCTCCTCCGCCGCCTTCTGGATATTCACCAGCAGATAGGGATCGTCCTCCGAGGTGATATTGGGGCCGTAATCCTCCCGCTCGTAATTCAAGACGCCCTTCTCCACGATGGAGGACTCGGGGCACAGCGCCCCGGCCAGGCAGTCGCCCTCGACGCAGTAGTTGGCCATGATGTGGAGATTGCAGGACTCCGTGGGGGCCAGGCCCGAGGGAATCTCAAAGGACACCTCCCGGTCACCCCGGATGTCCGCGTGGCAGGCGTCCGTGCACAAAAGTCCGCTGTCGGCGCAGACCCGCACGGTGGTCAGGCCGCTCTCCGGCCGCTCAAAGGACTTGTTGGGCAGATCCTCGTGGATCTGCTGCATGACCTTCTTCCACATGGTGATGGCGGGGTTACCGTTGTAGGAGATGCGCTCGGCGTACTGATAGCCGGTCCACACCGCCGCGCAGTAGTAGGGCGAGTAGCCCGCGAAGTAGCGGTCGCAGGCGGTGTTGGTGGTGCCGGTCTTGCCGGCGATGGTCATGCCGCTGAAGCTGGCGGGGGCGCCGGTGCCGGTGGTGGCCGCCGCGTGGAGCATCTTGGTCATGAGGTAGGCCGTGGTCTCCTTCATGGCCACATGGGACTCCGGCTCGTTTTCCAGGATCACATTGCCCTTGGAGTCCTCCACGTAGGTGTAGGTGCGGGGCTTGTTGTAAATTCCCTTGTTGACAAAGCAGGAGTAAGCCGCCGCCATCTCCACGGTGCTCAGTCCGTAGGTCAATCCGCCCATCCCCAGGGGGCTGGGGGCCATGTCGTTGGGGTGGAGGTCCAGTCCCAGGTTCTCCGTGGCGAAGGCGTAGGCCTCCACCGTGCCCACCGACTCCAGCGCCTGCACGGCGATGGTGTTGATGGACCGCCGGATGCCCTCCTGCACGGAGGTCCAGCCGGTGTAGCGGTTAGGGGAGTTCTTGGGCCAGGGGCTGCCCCCCTCCAGCCGGACGGGGTAGTTGTCAAAGGTGGAGGCCGGGGTGATGGTCCCCGCGTCCAGGGCCGGGGCGTAGGCCGTCAGAGGCTTCATGGAGGAGCCCACCTGCTTTTTCATGGTGGCGTAGTTGCTCATCAGGTTCCCCTCCTTGGGGTCCATGGCGCCCACGATGGCCACCACGTTGCCGGTGTAGGGGTCCATGACGGTGATGCCCGACTGAATGACCTGCCCCTTCTTGGAGGTGACGTCCAGGTTGCTGCGGTCCGCGTAGACAGCCTCGGCGATGTCCTGAATCTTGGGGTCCATGGTGGTGTAGATCCGGTAGCCGCTGCGGTACATCAGCTTCTGGGCCGCGCCCTTGCTGATGTCGTACTTCTCGGCCAGGTCCGCCGACACATCCAGGATCACCTGGTCCACGAACCAGTTGTTGATGCCGCTCCGGCCCGTCTTGGCGCTGGCCTCGGCCTCCAGATCCTCTGCCTTCACGGTGCCGTCAGTGAAGTTCAATGTCTCCGCCTTGTACCGGTCCCGCTCCTCCTCCGTGATGTAGGGCACGCCGGTTTCGGGGTTGATGACCTCCCCGTCCTCTCCTCCGGCCATCCGGTCCAGAATAATCCCCTGCCGCCGCTTGTTGGCCTCCCGGGGCGTGATGGTGCTGCCGTCGGAAGTGGTGATGGTGATGGTGGACATGGGGCCGTAGATCTCCGGATTGTTGGTGATGGCGATGATGCTGGCGCACTCCGCCACATCCAGGTCCCACACGTCCTTGCCGAAGTAGTACTGGGCCGCCGTCTGGACGCCGTAGCACCCCTTGCCCAGATAGATGGTGTTGAGGTACCGGGTGAGAATCTGCTCCTTGGTGGTGTTCTTCTCAAACTGCAACGCCCGGATGATCTCCCGGATCTTGCGGTTGACGGTGACCTCCGTGTCCTCGGTGATGTTGCGCAGCACCTGCTGGGTGATGGTGGACGCGCCGCGGGTGTCCCCTCCCGTCAGGAAAGTCTTCACCGCGCCCAGGGTCCCGTACCAGTCCACGCCGTGGTGCTGGAAGAACCGGTGGTCCTCAATGGCCACCGCCGCCTGCCACATGGCGTCGGGGATCTGGTCATAGGTCACGAGGATACGGTTCTCCTTGTCGTGGATGGTCTGGTACTCCACCCACTCCTTCGTCTCCTGGTCCTGATAGTAGATGAAGGAGCTGAGGTCCAGCTCGTAGTTATCCATGGACACCGTCAGGTTGGGCGCCACGGTGGTGTTGATATACTGCAAAAAGATATAGGCGAAAATCCCGGCGGTGAGAACGCCGATCAGCGCCACCGTAAACACGCCGAACAGAACACGGCCCAGGATTCCGGCCGCCGTGCGGGCCGGGCTTCCCCGCCGCTTCCGGGGACGGCGCTCCGAATGACCGCCCCCCCGGGGGGCCTGCGGTCTCTTATCGTGCTCCAAACTAGGGCACCTCCGATCTGAATCAAAAATCCCGGCAGAATCCGCTCAGGGCCTGTCCCTTTGGGACAGCCGCCTGCGGAAGCCAATAATTCACCATAATATTTACTATTGTACCATCCCCTGTCAAGTTTGAAATTGTCGTATTTTGCGGAAAAATAGTTTCCAATTTGCATGATTCCCACCGGTTTGCGCAGAATATATCCCGTCTAAAGGGCCGGCTTTCCAGTATTTTCACAAGTTCCGCCCTTGCAATCCGGAAAAAGATCATGTAGAATACACTCAAAACCGCTGAGGCAGAAGGAGGACGCCCTATGAGCGAGGAGTTCGGCCCCACCTTTATCACCGTCACCGACGAGGACGGCAACGAAATCGCCCTGGAGTTTATCGACGCCCTGGAGTACAACGGCCAGATGTACCACGCCTTCTTCCCCGCCGAGACCGAGGAGAACGAGGACGACCCGGACAACGGCCTGGTCATTTTGAAGGTCATCCATGAAAACGGGGAGGAGCTCCTCTCCACCCTGGACTCCGATGAGGAGCTGGAGGCGGTGTACGACCTGTTTATGGAGAGTTTATTTCAGGAGGACGGCGAATAACCTCTTGCGTTCCCATTGAGAGTATGATAGGATACTATTGCCCTGCGGGGTTCGTGATAGATCTTTTTTTAACCCACATTTCGTTATACGGGATGCCGGATCAGCGCGTGGTTCGCAGGCCTCCCGGCTGCCGTCTGCGGCTGGAAGTTGGAAGCGATAAAGCGCGCTGGAGGCGACCCACCTGTCCGTAAAGGTGCAGGTTATAACGGGTCTACACGGCCTTCGCGGGGTACGTCTTTTCAGGGCAGGTAATCTGCCCTGTTTTTGCTGTACAGAGATCATTTCAGCCTGGTTTCAGGCGGAGGGAGTAAAATTAAATGTATACGCGGAAAAGAGGGCATCGGACGCGGATTCTGCGTCAGATGCGGGCAATTGCGTCGGAATGCCAAATTTCCCTTGGAGGTGATGAAAAAATATCGTAAGGAGAATTATAAAATGAAAAAAATTCCGGACCCCAGCGCGGTCTTTCCCAACGAGTACCAAACCTCGTGCTTTATCAAAAACGTGATTCAGGCCCCCAACATCTCCGTGGGGGACTACACCTACTATGACGACCCCGTGGACCCCACGGGCTTTGAGCGGAACAATGTGCTGTTCAACTACCCGGAGTTCGGGGACCATCTGATTATCGGCAAATTCTGCTCCATCGCCAGCGGCACCCGGTTCATCATGGGCAGCGCCAACCACCGCGTCAGCAGCGTCAGCACCTATCCCTTCAGCGTCTTCGGCGGCGCGTGGACGGAAAACACCCCGCCCCACCTCTCCCAGCTCCCCTTCAAGGGGGACACCGTGGTGGGAAACGACGTGTGGATCGGGCGGGAGAGTGTCATCCTGCCCGGCGTCCACATCGGGGACGGGGCCATCGTGGCCGCCTGCTCCGTGGTGGCCAGGGACGTGGAGCCCTACACCGTGGCGGGCGGCAACCCCGCCCGGCCCATCAAAAAGCGGTTTGGCGAAGAGCTGACCGCGCTCCTGCTGGAGCTGCGCTGGTGGGACATGGAGCCGGAGGCGCTGGCGGACTTCCTCCCCGTGCTGTGCGACAGCGACCTGGAGGCCGCGGAGCGGGAGATCCGGCGGATTTTAGAGACCCGGAGGCAGGTTCCGTCTGAAAATCCATAAATCCGCTGCAAGGTTCAGAATTTCCACTTGCACAATGGGCCGGAATCCAGTATAATGGTCAAGTGCGTAAAATCCCGGCCGTAAAAGCGGCAGGCCCCACCAATACTTGAGAGGACTGAAACAACAAATGAGCGCATCTAGAGAAAAGAAATCCCGGCAGGAGCTGAACAGCTCCGGCTGGACCAACCCCAAGACCGCCCGCGAGGCGCAGCAGCGCAGGGAGGAGCGGCGCAGCAGCATCCTCTACGGCGTCATCGCCGTGGTGTTTGTGCTGGTGGCCATCACCGTCATCGTCTGGAAGTCCAACATCATCCAGAAGACCGCCACCGCCGCCACCATCGACGGCCAGAAGTACACCGCCGCCGAGGTGGACTTCCACTACCAGAATGTCTACCGCAATTTCATCAACAACAACTACACCATGCTCTCCTACGGCCTGCTGAGCCTGAACACCAGCGCCTCCCTCTCCGGCCAGACCCTGACGGAGGGCGACGCCGCCATGCTGAACCTGGAGCCCGACGCCGTGGGCCAGACCTGGAAGGACTACTTCGTGGACCAGGCGCTGGAGCAGATGTCCGCCGTCCAGGCCGTGCTGAAAACCGCCAAGGACGAGGGCTTCCAGTATCCCGCCAGCGTGCAGGAGAACTATGACGCCGGTATGCAGTCCCTCCGGGACAACGCCGCGGCCAGCGGCGTCTCCGCCGACCGCTACCTCCAGGCCAGCCTGGGCAGCACCATGACGGAGAAGGTCTATGGCCAGCGGCTGATGGCTACCCTCCAGTACGAGGCCTACGCCAACGCCAAGCAGGACAGCCTCACCTACTCCGACGCGGAGCTGGAGGACGCCTACCAGGCCGACCGGAACACCTATGACCGGGTGGACTACGAGTATGTCACCGTCTCCGGCACCGCCGAGGGCACCACCGACGCCGACGGCAACGCCGTGGAGCCCACCGAGGAGGAGACCGCCGCCGCCATGGCCGCCGCCAAAGCCAAGGCCGAGGAGGTCCTGGCCGCCTACGAGGGCGGCCAGAGCCTGGAGTCCCAGGCGGACACCGAAAACGGCGTCACCTACGCCCACTCGGAGACCGCCTCCTACTCCTCCACCCCTGTTCTGGAATGGGCCTTTGACAACGCCCGCCGGGAGGGCGACGTTGAGGTCATCGAGAACTCCTCCTCCTACACCGTGGCCCTGTTCCACAGCAAGTCCCGCTTCGAGTACAACACCGTGGACGTGCGCCATGTGCTGATCCGCCCCGAGGAGACCACCCTCTCCAGCGAGGACGAGGGCTATCAGGCCGACGTGGACGCCAAGCGGGCCGACGCCAAGGCCAAGGCTGAGGAGCTGTACGCCCAGTGGCAGTCCGGCGAGGCCACCGAGGAGTCCTTTGCCCAGCTGGCCCGGGACAACTCCGCCGACGGCAACGCCGACCAGGGCGGCATTTACACCGAGGTCTACCGGGGTCAGATGGTCACCACCTTCAACGACTGGTGCTTCGACACCGGCCGCAAACCCGGCGACACCGGCATTGTGGAGACGGACTACGGCTACCACATCATGTACTTCGTGGGCCAGAGCACACCCTATTGGAAGGTCCAGGTCCGCAACAGCCTGGTGAACACCGCCATGGACGAGTGGTATGGAACCTTCACCCAGAATCACACCATCACCAAGAGCGACTCCGGCATGAAGTACGTCGGCTGATCTCAGCGAATTCTTCGGATAACGGGACGGCCCTGGGCCGTCCCGTTTTTCTATGGAGGCGTCTATGAAGGAGCAGTTTCTGCGCAATGAGATGCTGTGGGGCTGGGAGGGCCAGGAGAGGCTGGCCGCCGCCCACGTCATCGTCTTCGGCCTGGGAGGCGTGGGCAGCTATGCCGCCGAGTGTCTGGCCCGAGCGGGCGTCGGGGAACTGACGCTGGTGGACAGCGACACCGTCTCCGTCACCAACCTGAACCGCCAGCTGGAGGCGCTGTGGTCCACCGTGGGACAGCCCAAGGCGGAGGCCGCGGCCGCCCGCATCCGGGACATCCACCCGGAGGCCGTTCTCCACCCCGTCTACGGCCTCTACGACGGGGCCCACCGGGAGGACTTCTTCCCCGCAGGGTGTCGGTACGACTACATCGTGGACGCCATCGACCTGGTGAGCTGCAAGCTGGACCTGGCGGAGACCGCCCGGCGGCTGGACATCCCCCTCATCATGGCCCTGGGCACAGGCAACAAGCTGGACCCCACGCTGCTGCGGGCGGCGGACATCTCCGAGACCTACGGCTGTCCCCTGGCCCGGGTGATGCGCAAGGAGCTGCGAAACCGGGGCATCCTCCACCAGAAGGTGGTGTTCAGCCCGGAGCAGGCCGCCCCCGCCCGCCAACTGGAGGCCCCGCCGCCGGGGCGGCGCAGCGTCCCCGCCAGCAATCCCTGGCTCCCCGCCGCAGCGGGACTGCTGCTGGGCAGCGTGGTGGTGCGGGATATTTTGAAACAGAAAGAGAGAGACCCCCTATGCTGACAGGTACCATTATCAACGCCCTGGCGGTCCTGGCCGGCTCCACGGCGGGACTACTGCTGAAATGGCTGGCGTCCCGCTTCTCCTCCCGTCTTCCCGCCGGGAGCGCCGCCCTGGGGCAGCGGCTCCAGGACATCATCATGAGCGGCGTGGCGCTGTGCGTCCTCTACATCGGCATCAGCGGGGCATTGAAGGGGAACAACACCCTGATCGCCATCCTCTCCATGGTGGCGGGCGCCGTCACCGGCGAGCTGCTGGACCTGGACCGGCGGATGCGGACCCTGGGCGACTGGGTGCAGAAAAAGACCGCCCGCCTGGCCCAGGGAGAGGGCGGCGCTACCATCTCTGAGGGCTTTGTCACCGCCAGCCTTCTCTTCTGCGTGGGGGCCATGGCCATTGTGGGGGCGCTGGAAAACGGCCTCACGGGGAACTATGAGACCCTCCAGGCCAAGTCCCTGCTGGACGGCATCAGCTCCGTCGTCTTCGCCTCCTCTCTCGGGGTAGGCGTGGCCTTCTCCGCCGCGGCGCTGTTTTTGTATCAGGGAAGCATCTCCCTTCTGGCCTCCGTCTTCTCCCCCCTTCTTGGGGACGCCGTCATCGCCGAGATGACCTGCGTGGGGTCGCTGCTGATCGCGGCCCTGGCGCTGAATATGCTGAACCTGACTAAGATCAAGGTGATGAACCTGGTGCCCGCCATTTTCTTCCCCATCCTGCTCTGCACCTTTATGTAACCAACACCGGACAGAAAAAAGAGCCGCTTTCGCGGCTCTTTTTTCTGCGTCCATGTACGTCAGCGCATAAACGGCATCAGCGCCGAGGCCACCAGGGCCAGCAGCAGCACCGCCACCAGCACCAGCGCCATCACGCGCTTCATCTTTCCTCTCATGTCCTCTCCCCCTCCGTCAGGATTTTTCGGATGCTCTTCTCCGCCTTGGACCGGGGTATCATCAGCTCATGGCCGCAGCCCAGGCATTTCAGCTTGATGTCCATCCCCACCCGCAGAATCTCCCACTGGGTGCTCCCGCAGGGATGGGGTTTTTTCAGCTCCACTTTGTCGTGCAGACGCAGATCCATGGGGTTCCTCCTGTCATCGCTCTCGCATATACTGTCTCATATGAAAAACGCCGCGCCTGGCGGCAGATAGGATGCGATCAATATGCCGGAAAACAAGCTGTTTCCCCCGGAGGGCCTGCGCCCCCCGGTCCACCTCGCCCTCCCCAGCCTGCGGGAGGCCCTGGAGAGCGGCACCGTGCTGGAGGCCCCCGTCCAGCGGTGCGACGCCTCCCACACCTTACATATCGACCTGGACGGCATTCCGGGCCGGATCTCCCGTTCGGAGGCCATCGCCCCCTGGATCAACGGGGCCGGCAGGGACATCGCCGTTTTGTCCCGGGTGGGCAAGCCGGCCTGCTTCAAGGTCGTCTCTCTCCGGGCCGACGAAAAGGGCGCGCCGGAGGCCGTCCTCAGCCGCAGGGCCGCCCAGGAGGCCGCCATGGACTTCTTCCTGAAACACCTGGAGCCGGGCACGGTGCTCACCTGCCGGGTGACCCGGCTGGAGCCCTACGGGGCCTTTGTGGACATCGGCTGCGGCATCATCGCCATATTGCCCATCGAGCTGATGTCCGTCTCCCGCATCGGCCACCCCGGCGAGCGGCTGCGGGAGGGGCAGAAGATCCTGGCGGCGGTGCGGTCCTTTGACCGGGAGAACCGCCGGATCACCATGACCATGCGGGAGCTGCTGGGCACCTGGATGGAGAACGCCAGCCGCTTCGCCCCGGGGGAGACGGTGCGGGGCACCGTCCGCAGCGTGAAGGACTACGGCAGCTTCATCGAGCTGACTCCCAACCTCTCCGGCCTGGCGGACGCCCGGCTGTCCCCCGGAGACGAGGTGTCGGTCTTCATCAAGAGCATCCGGCCGGAGCGGATGAAGATCAAGCTCCAGGTCATCGAAAAGCTGCCGCCCCGGGAGGCCCCGGAGCCTCTGCGGTACCAGATCACCGACGGGAGGCTGGACCGCTGGACCTACTCCCCGCCGGGATATGAGAAAGATCCGGTGGAGACGGTTTTTACAGCTCCCGTCCCTTGAGCTTCTCCCAGTAGGCTCTGGCCGCCTGCTCCGTCTTGTTGTCCCCGAACTCGTAGTACCGCACGCCCTTCAGGGCGTCCGGCAGGTACTGCTGGTCCACCCAGTGGCCGGGGAAATTGTGGGGATAGAGGTAGTGCTGCTGGTTGTCAAAGCCGGTGGTGTCGGCGTGGACGTTCTGGAGCTGCCGGGGCACATCCCCGGTGCGGCCCGCCTTCACGTCCGCCCGGGCCTTTCCAATGCCCTCCACCACGCTGTTGGACTTGGGGGCCGTGGCCAGCAGCACCGCCGCCTGGGCCAGGGGCAGCTGGGCCTCCGGAAGTCCCAGCTGCATGGCGGTGTCCACGCAGGCCTTCACGATGGCGATGGCCTGGGGATAGGCCATCCCCACATCCTCGCTGGCGGAACAGAGGAGGCGGCGGCAGGGGGTCACCAGGTCCCCGGCCTCCAGGAAGCGGGCCAGGTAGTGGAGGGCCGCGTCCGGGTCGCTGCCCCGGAGAGACTTCATCAGCGCGGAGGCGATGTCATACATGGCGTCGCCCCCCTTGTCGTAGCGCATGGCGCTGCGCTGGGAGACCTGGGCGGCGTCGGCCAGCGTCAGACGGAGCTCTCCTCTCTCCGGCACCGCCGCCTGGCAGAGGAGCTCCACGGCGTTGATGGCCTTGCGCACGTCGCCGCCGCAGGCGGTGGCGATGTGGAGGGGCACCCCCTCCTCCCAGGTGAGGGGCAGGGGGCTGCGCTCCCTCTCGATCTCCAGGGCCCGCGCCACGGCGGGCTCCGCCTCCGCCGGGGAGACGGATTTGAACTCAAACACCGTGCTGCGGCTGAGGAGGGCGCTGTACACATAGAAATAGGGGTTCTCGGTGGTGGAGGCAATCAGGGTCAGCTTGCCGTTTTCCATGAACTCCAACAGGCTCTGCTGCTGCTTCTTGTTGAAGTACTGGATCTCGTCCAGGTACAGCAGCACGCCGCCGGGCGCCAGCAGTGTCCCCACGTCGCCGATGATGTCCTTGATGTCCTGGAGGGACGCCGTGGTGGCGTTGAGGCGGTACAAGGTCTTTTGGGTACGCTCCGCGATGATGTTGGCAATGGTGGTCTTTCCGGTGCCCGAGGGCCCATAGAAGACCATGTTGGCGTCGGTGCCGCTCTCGATCAGGCGGCGGAGCACCGCGCCGGGGGCCAGGATATGGCGCTGTCCCACCACCTGGTCCAGTGTCTGGGGGCGGATCTCATCCGCCAGGGGGCGCTGCATAGGGAACCCTCCCTTCTCTTCTGGAGATCAATGCTTCCGGTACGCTTCGATAAAGCAGAGCAAAAAGCCGATCCACATCACCGCCGTTGAAAGAATGAACGGCAGCAGCATATCCGAGCCGAGGAACGCGCCTTTCAATCCGCCGATCCCGTTGTAAATACACGGGTTCATGGCGGCGTAAATAAAACAAAAAGCCGAGTACACCAGCCCGATCACAGCCAGCAGTACGCCGCAAATCATCTTTTTGTTCATAGAACTCCTTTCTGAAACAACTGTAAAACAGATGAGAGAATTATACCACAACCCACAGGGAGATTCCACCCTTTTTCACGGACTTCCGCTCCGCCGTAAAAAAAATTAAAAATTCCTCGCCAACCGTCGGATTTTGTGGTATCCTGTCATCGTGAGGTGAGGAATATGAAATCCAAGGCCGCGGTCAAGCGCATTATTGAAACGTTGAAAGGCATCTACCCCGACGCCCTGTGCTCCCTGCAATATGAGAAGGACTACGAGCTGCTCTTCGCCGTGCGGCTCTCCGCCCAGTGCACCGACGCGCGGGTCAATCAGGTGACCCCCGCCCTGTACGCCCGCTTCCCAACCCTCCAGAGCTTCGCGGAGGCGGACCCGGCGGAGGTCGGGGAGTACATCCGCTCCTGCGGGTTCTTCAACGGCAAGGCCCGGGACATCGTCAGCTGCGCCCGGCGGCTGATCGATGACTTCGGCGGAAAGGTCCCCGGCACCATGGACGAGCTCACCAGCCTTCCCGGCGTGGGCCGCAAGACCGCCAACCTGATCCTGGGGGATGTCTTCGGCCAGGAGGGCTACGTCTGCGACACCCACTGCATCCGCATCACCGGGCGGCTGGGGATCACCGACGGGTCCAAGGACCCCCTCCAGGTGGAGCGGCAGCTGCGGCAGTCCATCCCGCCCAAGGAATCCAACAACTTCTGCCACCGGATGGTGCTCTTCGGCCGGGACACCTGCACCGCCCGGTCCCCCAAGTGCCAGGGCTGCCCCCTGGCGGGAGACTGCGACACGGCGAAGGGCAAAAAATAAGAACCACCCAGATGTGCCTGCGGAGATCCGCAGGCACATTTTCATGCCCTCCCTCATATACTGGATAAAAACCACCGTTTGGAGGATGCGTATATGGATGACAAGACCAGCCGGCTGGTAAACCAGCTGAAAGGCAATCCCGCCATGCTGCGGGCTTTGATGCAGTCCCGGGACGGGCAGGCCCTGATGCAGATGCTGACCCAGGGAGACCAGGGCGCCGCGCTGCAGCGGGCCGTCCAGTCCGCCGCGAAGGGGCGGCCCGAGGAGATGGTGAAGATGGTGAACCAGGTGATGCAGAGCCCCGGCGGGGCCGACCTGGTGGAGCGAATCAACAGAGCCGTTCAAAAATAACTCGGTAAAGGAGCCAGGGATATGGCGGAATTTGACGACAAGCTGAACAGCATCCTGTCCAATCCGGACGCCATGTCCCAGATCATGCAGCTGGCCCAGTCTCTCTCCGGGCCCGGACCGGGGGCGGAGGCTCCTCCCCCGCAGCCGTCTCCGCCGCAGCCGCCGCCCCCTCCACCGCCAGGTGGCGGCGGGGACCTGTTCTCCTCCCTCTCCTCCCTGGCCGGGGGAATGGACCCCAAGTTCCTCTCCCGGCTCCTGCCCCTGATTCAGGAGCTGGGCGGCCAGCGGGACAGCAACGCCCGCGCGCTGCTCTACGCCCTGCGGCCCTATCTGAAAGAGGAAAAGCAGGATAAAGTGGAGCGGGCCCTCCAGCTGGCCCGGCTGTTCCACCTGGGGAAGAAGTTCCTGTCCGGATGGGAGGGGTGAGGGATGTATAACCGCTATATCCGCAACGACAACGGCACCTATACCCGGATGCCGGAGGAGGAACCCCACGCTCCGCCGCCCCGTCCGGAGCCTCCCCCCTCTCCGCCGCCCTCCGGCGGATCTGCCCCTCCGCCCCCGCCAGGGGGCGACGCGTCCCGGCAGCCGGGGCCGGGAAGGCCCCCGCCTCCCCACCGGCAGGCCGCCGACGGGCTCACCGGCTTTCTCCGGCAGATCCTGGACCAGTTCCACCTGAACCACGTGGACACCGGGGACCTGCTGCTTCTGGGGCTGCTGTTCTTCCTCTCCCGGGAGGAGGCGGACGAGGAGCTGCTGGTGGCCCTGGGGCTGCTGCTGATCCTGTAATATGCGTACTGCGACACAAAAGGCCAGCCGAGGGAAACACCTTCGGCCGGCCTTCTATTCCGTTTCCAGCAGTACCGTCCCGTCCGGCAGGGTGAAGTCCGCCTCGGTGGGAAGGTCCTGGTCCAGGGCCAGGGCCGCCATACGGTAAACCGGCTCTCCGTCCAGCAGCCGCTCCGACACCGTCAGCAGCCCCGTGTCCACGCTGACCCAGTACCGCAGGACATAGCCGTCCGGGTCCTCCGCCGTCTCCACATAGATGCAGTTGACGCCGGAGATGGTCCGGTAGTCCGCCGCGGCAATGGCCCTTACCGGCAGCTCCAGAATCTCCTCATAGGTGGGAATCGTCTGCTCATCGTCGGCGGAAATCCCTCCCGCCGGGACCGTGCAGACCTCCGTCTCGCTGTCGTACCAGATATAGGTGGTCTCCCCGTCGGTGACGGCGTGGCGCACCCGGCCCCCACTCAGCGTCCGGTCCGTCCGGGTCCAGCCGCCGCTGACCGCCGCCGCCGTCTCATAGGTGCCGCTTCCCCCTGTCCAGAGCTGCTCCACCGTCACCGTCCGGCGGTACTCCTGGGGCCGGGACAGGGTGGCAATGGCCGTCCGGACCGTCTCCGGCGTCACCTCCACCACTGTCAGCGCGTCTCCGGTCACGGCGGTCTGGCCCGGCGACTGCTCGCTGGAAGGCAGGGTGATGTGGGAGGTGCGGTGCAGCGTGCCGCTGAGCATCACCGCGATGACCAGAACGGTAACGGCCAGAAAGGCCGCCGTGATCCGGCTCCGCCACCGCTTATCCACGGTTTCCCTCCTTTGGCCCCCGCTCAGACCAGTCCTCCGGCCGCTCGCTCCGCAGGCCGAAGCGCCACTCGACGGCGTCGGCGATGCGGCGGCAGGCATGGCCGTCTCCGTAGGGGTTGACGGCGCGGGCCATCCGCTCATAGGCGGCTTTGTCGCAGATCAGCCGCTCCGCCATGGTAACGATGTCGTCCTGCACCACGCCGGCCAGCTTCACGGTCCCCGCCTCCACGGCCTCGGGCCGCTCCGTCTCCCGGCGCATCACCAGGACGGGCTTGCCCAGGGCGGGAGCCTCCTCCTGGATGCCGCCGGAGTCCGTCAGCACCAGATAGCACCGGGCCATCAGGTTGTGCATCTCGTCGGCGGGCAGGGGATCGGTCAGGTGGACCCGGGGCGCACCCCGGAGGTACCGGTCCACCGCCTCCCGCACCACCGGGCTCAGGTGGACGGGATACACCAGCTCCACGTCCGGGTGCTGCTCCGCGATCTGCCGCAGGGCCAGCATGATGTTCCGCATGGGCTCTCCGTAGTTCTCCCGCCGGTGGCAGGTGATCAGAAGGATCTTCTTCTCCCCGTAGGGAAGCCCGTTCAGCTCCTCCGCGGCAAAGCGGTAATCCTTCCGCACGGTGGTCCTCAGGGCGTCGATCACCGTGTTTCCAGTGACGAAGAGGTTTTCCGTGTGCCCCTCCCGAAGCAGGTTCTCCCGGTTTCCCGCGGTGGGACAGAAGTAGAGATCCGCGATGCCGGAGACCAGCAGACGGTTCATCTCCTCCGGAAAGGGGGAATACTTGTCATACGTTCGCAGTCCCGCCTCCACGTGGCCCACGGGGATCTGGTGATAGAAGGCGGACAGGGCCCCGGCGAAGGTGGTGGAGGTGTCCCCGTGGACCAGCACCAGGTCCGGCTTCAGCGCCTCCAGCGCCTCGTCCATGCCGGTGAGGCACCTGCTGGTGATGGTGGACAGGGTCTGCCGGGGGGTCATGATGTCCAGATCCCAGTCCGGTTTTACGTCAAAGACCTCCAGCACGCTGTCCAGCATCTGCCGGTGCTGGGCGGTGACACAGCAGAGGCTCTCGATCCCGGGGCGGGACGCCAGCTCCTTTACCAGCGGGCACATCTTGATGGCTTCCGGCCGGGTGCCGAATACGCTCAAAATACGCAGCTTGTCCATTTACGGCTCCTCGTCTTTCTTCTCTTCCTCATGGTGCCCGTGGTCTTTCAGCTCCTCCAGCTCCTCCTGGATCTCCTCCCGGATCTCCTTGGGGAACACCACCCGGGCGGCCACCGCCCCCACGATGCACAGCGCGGCAAACAGCAGTATGGCCTTCTGCTCCCCGCCGGTGGTCAGCACCACGGCGGAGAGGCCCAGGATGGCGGAGATGACATACAGCGTGGCCACCGCCTGCTTCTGGCTCAGCCCCATGTCGATAAGACGGTGGTGGATGTGGCCCCGGTCGGCGTGCATGGGGCTCTGTCCGTGGGCGATGCGGCGGATGAAGGCAAAGGCGGTGTCAAAGATGGGAAGCCCCAGGATCAGGAAGGGCACCGCGAAGGAGATCACCGCGTAGAACTTGAAGAGGCCCTGGATGGACATGGTGGCCAGGATGTAGCCCAGGAAGGTGGCTCCGGTGTCCCCCATGAACATCTTGGCGGGGTTCAGGTTGTAGGGTATGAAGCCCACGCAGGCCCCCACCAGGGCCGCCATGACGACGGCCACCTGGATCTCCGAGGCCATCAGGGCGATGACCAGCACCGTGGTGGCGGAGATGGCGGACACGCCGTCCGCCAGGCCGTCCAGGCCGTCGATGAGGTTCACGGCGTTGGTGATGGCCACGATCCACAGCACCGTAAAGGGCACGGACAGCCAGCCCAGCACCCAGTAGAGGTTGTCCGAGAAGATGTTGGGGTTGGAAAATGCCTGGATCACCACGCCGTTCAGAGCGGGAATCAGGGCGGCTCCGATCTGGATCACGAATTTCAGCATGGCGGGCAGGGCCATGATGTCGTCCACCACGCCCAGCACCACAATGACCACCGCCCCCAGGAGGATGCTGCGCATCTCCGGCGTGATCTCCACAAAGAGCAGGATGCTGACCATGAAGCCGAAGAAGATGGCCAGCCCCCCCAGGCGGGGGATGGGCTCCTTGTGCATCCGGCGGTCGTCCTTGGGCACGTCAATGGCACCCACCTTGTAGGCAAAGGACTTCACCACCGGGGTCATCAGGAAGCTCACCACCAGAGCCGCCAGCAGGGCCAGCACCACATAGGCCACCGACTGTGTTTGAAAAGCCATGGCGTCCCCCACTCAGCGGGCGATGAAGCCCACCTTGCGGTGGACCTTGTCCAGCGTCCGCTGGGCCAGACGGCCGGCCCGCTGGGCGCCCTCCCGGTAGACGCCCTCCAGATACGCCTTATCCTTCATCAGCCGGGCGGCCTCCTCCCGCATGGGGCGCAATAGCTCGATCACCGCCTCGCCCACCGCGGGCTTGAACACACCGTAGCCCTGGCCGGCAAAGGCCTCCTGTGCCTCCTCCATGGTTTTGCCCGTGGCGGCGCAGTAGATGGTCAGCAGATTGGACACGCCGGGCTTGTTCTCCTTGTCATAGCGGACGCTGGTCTCGCTGTCGGTGACGGCCCGCTTGAACTTCCGCTGGATCACCTCCGGCGGGTCCATCAGGTACACGCAGCCGTCGGGATCGGACTTGCTCATCTTGCTCAGGGGATTGCCCAGGCTCATGATCCGGGCGCCCTGGTCCACCCGCTGGATCAGCGCCTCCGGCAAAACGAAGGTATCGCTGTACACGCCGTTGAACCGCTGGGCGATGTCCCGGCACAGCTCCACGTGCTGGCGCTGGTCCTCCCCCACCGGCACGTAGTCCGCCTGATAGAGCAGGATGTCCGCCGCCATCAGCACCGGATAGGTGAAGAGGCCGGCGGTGATGTTGTCGGCGTGCTGCTGGGACTTCTGCTTGAACTGGGTCATGCGGCTCAGCTCGCCGAACTGGGTGTAGCAGCCTAAGATCCAGCTCAGCTCCGCGTGCTGGGGCACGTGGCTCTGGACGAAGAGAATGCTCTTCGCCGGGTCCAGGCCGCAGGCCAGGTACTGGGCCAGCTGCTCCAGGCAGCGGCGCCGCAGGTCCGCGGGGTTCTGGCGCACAGTGATGGCGTGCATGTCCACGATGCAGTAGACGCAGTCGTACTCGTCCTGCATGGCCACCCAGTTCCTGATCGCGCCCATATAGGAGCCCAGGGTCAGATCGCCGCTGGGCTGGATACCGCTGAACACTCTCTTTTTCCGCTCTTGATTTTCCATGATTAGACACCTCATATCCGCGATTTGAAGCCGCCTGTCCGGCGGCGGTTATCAAGATCTTTGCTCTGCCGAACCCTATCCTATTGGGATATTATACCACGATTTCCCCGCTCAGGCAATGAAAAGGCACCGGAGGAAAGCCGGATTTGCCCCGGAATTTTAAATTTGTTCACAACCTATAAGGCCCGCTTCAAAATCCGGCAAATAAAAAACGCCCCTGTCCCCCGCGACTTGCGCTGGGACAGAAGCGGCTTCTCACTTCTGCGGTGCCACCCGGCTTGGCGCGGTCATCCGCGCCCGCTTCACGCGTACCAACGATACGCCGGATTTGATAACGGAGTCCCCTCCGGCTCGCCTACTTGTCATCCGTTCGGTCCGCCCTCAAAAGCCCATTCCCCCCGGCCGTCCTCACTCCGTTTCCACCACCCGGAGCTCTCTGCGGAGCACCTGCCAGGGATACTTACACTTTCTCAAAGGTTTGTATGACTATACCACGTTGCCGGAGGAATGTCAAGGCAAATCTCACCGGAGGATTCCCGCGGCGGGGCCGGACCCCAAGAGGGGCGTTCGCCCGCCGCAAAGATAAAAAATTGGCAAAATCACCAATTTCCAGGGGCATCCCGGCCTTGACAATCCCCGCCGGAACCGCCATAATGTCAGATGTATGCTGAGACAGATTTCCAACAGGAGGTTTTCCTATGGCTCTTGATATGACGTTCTTCCAGGAGATGGAGGCCCGAATCCCCAAGGGGAAGGTCCGCACCCGCTTCGCCCCCTCCCCCACCGGCTATATGCACGTGGGCAACCTGCGCACCGCGCTGTACACCTGGCTCATCGCCCGCCATGCCGGCGGCACCTTCATCCTCCGCATCGAGGACACGGACCAGGGCCGGCTGGTGGAGGGCGCCACCGACGTCATCTACCGCACCATGCGCCAGTGCGGCCTGACCCACGACGAGGGCCCCGATGTGGGCGGCCCCGTGGGGCCCTATATCCAGTCAGAGCGGCGGGACCTGTACGGAAAGTACGCCCACCTGCTGGTGGAGAAGGGCGCGGCCTACTACTGCTTCTGCGAGAAGACCGAGGAGGATGCCGGCAGCTTCGACCGGGCCGACGACCCCTGCCGGGACCTGACGGCGGAGGAGGTCCGGGCCAAACTGGACGCCGGGCTCCCCTACGTCATCCGCCAGCGCATCCCCCGGGAGGGCTCCACCACCTTCCACGACGTCTCCTTCGGTGACATCACCGTGGAGAACAGCACCCTGGACGATCAGGTGCTCTTAAAGCGGGACGGCCTGCCCACTTACAACTTCGCCAACGTGGTGGACGACCACCTGATGGGCATCACCCACGTGGTGCGGGGCAGCGAATATCTCAGCTCCGCGCCCAAATATAATCTCCTGTACGAGGCCTTCGGCTGGGAGATTCCCACCTACGTCCACTGCTCCCCCGTCATGCGGGACCAGCACAACAAGATGAGCAAGCGGCACGGCGACCCCTCCTACGAGGATCTCATTGACCAGGGCTACCTGACCCCCGCCGTGCTGAACTACGTGGCCCTGCTGGGCTGGGCCCCCAAGGGCGAGCGCAGCGAGCAGGAGATCTTCTCCCTGGAGGAGCTGGTGGACGCCTTCGACATCGCCGGCATCTCCAAGTCCCCCGCCATCTTCGACATTGAGAAGCTGACCTACTTCAACGCCAGCTACCTCCGGGCCCTCTCCCCCGAGGACTTCGCCAGGATCGCGGAACCCTATATCCGGGAGACGGTGAAAAACCCCGCCATCGACACGGCGGCCGTGGCCGCCCTGCTCCAGGCCCGGTGCGAGAGGCTGACCGACATCCCCGAGAAGGTGGACTTCTTCGACGCGGTGCCGGACTACGGTCTGGACTTCTTCACCAACAAAAAGTCCAAGACCAACCCGGAGGTCTGCAGGGAGATGCTGGAGGCCGCCATCCCCGCCCTGGAGGCCCTGGCGGACTGGACTCAGGACGGCATCCACGACTGCCTCATCGCCCTGGCGGAGAAGCTGGGCGTGAAAAACGCCACGCTGATGTGGCCCGTCCGCATCGCCGCCGCCGGCAAACTGGTGACCCCCGGCGGCGCGGTGGAGATCTGCCGCATCCTGGGCCGGGAGGAGGCCCTGCGCCGCCTGCGGGCAGGGCTTGAAAAGCTGACGGCATGAACGAAAACACCCCCCGTTCCCCCCTGGAGGGCCTCCGGGCGGCCTGGGCCGACGGTTTGAAAGAGGAGGTCCGGCGCTCCGCTATCGCCTTCGTCACCATCTGGGTGCTGTTTTTCGCCGCCTGCGCCATCTCTCCGGACCTGCGGGCCAGACTGGCGGAGATGATGTTCTCCACCCTGAACGCCAAGGACCTCTCCGACGCCAGCGGAAACATCTCCTTCCTGGCGGTGTTTCTCAACAACGTGGAGGCCACCGCCTTCATCATGCTCTACGGCCTGGTGCCCTTCATCCAGCTGCCCGCCCTGGCTCTGGGCATCAACGCCATGATGCTGGGGGTCATGGCGGCGTGGTACGCCGCGGAGGGGATCTCCCCCCTGGCCTACCTGGCCGCGCTCCTTCCCCACGGGGTCCTGGAGCTGCCGGCGCTGTTTCTGGCCTTCGGCACGGGGCTGTACATCTGCGGACAGCTGACCCGCCGCTGCCGGAAGGACCAGAGCGCCCGCCCCCTGTGGGCCTGTATGACCCTGGCCTCCCAGATGCTGCTGTGGGTGCTGGTGCCCCTCCTGCTGGCCGCCTCCTTCGTGGAGGCCTACGTCACCCCGGCGGTGGCCGCCCTGTTTCTCTGACTTCCCAAATCTGTATAAAGGACTGGTTTCATCACATGAGCAAACTCACCATTCCCGCGGGCTATCGGATGCCCCTGACCAACAACGAGCTCCAGCGGGCCATTGAGCTGATCCACGCGGACTTCCAGCACAACCTCACGGTGCGGCTGAACCTCCACCGGGTCTCCGCCCCGCTGTTTGTGGACGGCGCCACCGGCCTCAACGACGACCTCAACGGCGTGGAGCGCCCCGTTTCCTTCGACATCCCCGACGTGGGGACCGAGGGCCAGGTGGTCCACTCCCTGGCCAAGTGGAAGCGCCTGGCCCTGAAACGGTATGAATTCAAGGAGGGTACCGGGCTCTACACCGACATGAACGCCATCCGCCGGGACGAGGTGCTGGACAATCTCCACTCCGTCTACGTGGACCAGTGGGACTGGGAGAAGCACATCTCCCCCGCCGACCGCACCATTCCCTATCTGAAAGACACCGTGCGGGACATTGTGGGCTGCATCTGCGACACCGCCACGGCCCTGCGGAACACCTACCCCGTTCTCACCTTCCGGCCTGAGCGGAAAGTACACTTCATCACCACCCAGGAGCTGGAGGACCGCTATCCCGGCCTCACCCCCTCCCAGCGGGAGCGGGCCATCTGCGAGGAGTACCACACCGTGTTCCTGATGCAGATCGGCAAGACCCTGGTCTCCGGCACCAGGCACGACGGCCGGGCCCCGGACTATGACGACTGGGAGCTCAACGGCGACATTCTCATGTGGAACCCGGTGCTCCAGAGCCAGTTTGAGATCTCCTCCATGGGCATCCGGGTGGACGCCGAGGCCCTGAGCCGCCAGCTCACCGCCGCCGGCTGTGAGCACCGCCGGCAGCTGCCCTTCCACCAGATGCTCCTGAACGGCCAGCTGCCCCAGTCCATAGGCGGCGGCATCGGCCAGTCCCGGCTCTGTATGCTCCTGCTGGGCACCTGCCACATCGGCGAGGTCCAGGCCAGCCTCTGGGACCGGGAGACCGTGGAGGGCTGCGAAAAGGCAGGAATCACGCTGCTGTAAACGTTCCGCCGGCCTCATGTGCCCTCGGAAAATCCATCGGAATACAAGACAGGCCCGGAGACAGACGTCTCCGGGCCTTATGAATACGATAAGTTCCAGGCTTCGCCCAGAACCGCAGGGGCTTTGCCCCCGCACCCCCACCGCCCTTTGAAAAGGCGGCCCCTTATCTGTCTTAATCTCAGCCCCGCATCAAATCCTCCGCCAGCACATCCGCCAGGGCCTCCAGGGCCTCCCGCTGGGGCGCCTGCACGGCGGACTTCACTGTGACGCCGCTCTCCAGCACCGTCATATTCTTCATTCCGGAGAGGATCTCCCGCGTCAGCTTCCCCGCCTGGGGGCCCCAGGAGCCGTTTTCGATCACAGCCGCCGTGCGGTTTTGCAGGTTGTGGGCTTTCAAATCCAGCAGCAGGTTCTCCATGGGGGTGAAGATGCCGTTGTTGTACGTAGCCGCCGCAAACACCAGATGACTGCACCGGAAGCACTCCGCCACCAGCTGGGACACATCGGTGTGGGACACGTCGTACTGGGAAATCTTTGTGACGCCCCTCTCCGCCAGCCGGGCCGCCAGAATGTCCGCGGCGTTGTCCGTGTTGCCGTAGACGGAGCCGGTGAAGATGGCCGCCGCCCGGTCCTCCGGCGTATAGGCGCTCCAGGTCCGGTACTTCTCCACGAACCAGTCAATGTTCTCCCGCCAGATGGGGCCGTGGAGCGGGCAGACCATGGCGATGTCCAGCCCGGCGGCCTTTTTCAGCAGGGCCTGCACCTGCATTCCGTACTTGCCCACGATGTTGGCGTAGTACCGGCGGGCGTCGTCCAGCCAGTCCCGCTCGAAATCCACCTGGTCGGCAAACAGATTGCCGCTGAGGGCCCCGAAGGTGCCGAAGGCGTCGGCGGAGTAAAGAATCCTGTCCGTGGTGTCGTAGGTCACCATGACCTCCGGCCAGTGGACCATGGGGGCCATGACAAAGGTAAAGGTATGACGCCCGGAGGAGAGGGTGTCCCCCTCCTTCACCACCATGGCCCGGCCGGAGAGGTCCTCCCCGGTGAACTGGGCCAGCATGGTGAGGGTCTTGGCGTTGCCCACCACCCGGGCTTCAGGCCAGCGCCGGAGAACGCCCGCCAGGGACGCGCTGTGGTCCGGCTCCATGTGGTTCACCACCACGTAGTCCAGGGGGCGGCCGCCCAGGCTGTGCTCCAGATTCTCCTGGAAGCGCACGGCCACGGATTCCTCCACGGCGTCCAGCAGCACCGTCTTCTCGTCCAGCACCAGATAGGCGTTGTAGCTGACGCCCCGGGGGATGGGGAATACATTTTCAAAAAGGGCCAGACGCCGGTCCGAAACCCCGATATACATCATATCCGAAGTAACTGGCTGTACACAATACATTGCAATTCTCCTTTGTGAAGATTTTATCCAGCAATTACTTTACTCAACTTTCCAGGGTTTGTCAAGCTCCTAATTCTAAAGACATTGTCAAGGGAAAATACGAGAGTTCACATTGAGCAGCGGACAAGGCTCCTCTCCATACTGTGAAGGCGGTTTACCTCCCATAGTTTGAAACAGGCAGGAAAGTCCGAATAGAGACTTTCCTGCCTTGATTCCCCCGCGCCCCAAAAGGGGCAGGACTGACAGCCCCGGTCACTTTGACCGGCGGCTTTGTTATTTTCCGATGGACTTACGATTCTGTTCTTCTGTCTCTCCATTTGTGTCCATGGCCGTCACCTTGTCCATGATGTCCGTTCCCCCGGCCGCCGGACTGTGGAGCATCACTGCCGCCGTCGGAAGACAGGCTGTCGATCATCTCCCGGATTTCCCGCATGGTCATGTCCTGTACGGCTTCGGGGGTAACATCCGGGTCGAGGAGCCGCAGTTCCAGAAAAGCCCTGTATTTTCCGCAGGAAAGCCCCGCCTCGTGGGCGGCGGCGGCCTCCTCGGGCCGCACGGAATAGCAATCGATATTGCGATGGCCCGCCGCGCAAGCCTCCACGCCTGAAAGGAGCTTGGCGGACCGCTGTTCGTCCGGTCCTGCCACTGTGATAGACATCATCTCGCCGGCGGACAGCAGCGCCGTGATGCTGTCATGGTGTAAGATCCGCTCCACGGCCTGGACGTAATTCCTGTATTTCACATCCAACTCATGGGAGAGTGTTTGTCCGTCCTCGTTAAAGCCGGTTACGGCAATCACCCGGTCAAACCGGTTGACGCTCAATTCAATGGAGGGGTTGATGTCCATGCTGATTGCCGCCGTGGGCGTGAAGTAGAGCCAGCGGCCACCCAGCAGCGTTAGCAGCAGACACGCGCAGGCGGCGGCGTAAGCGGGATACCTGCGCTTTGCCTCCGTCCTTTTGGCATAGCCTTGGGTCCGCTCCGCGAGAAAGGCTCTGGTGTGGTCCTTCAAGTCCTCCTCCGCCCGGATGGGCTCGAAGAGCTCCCTGAGCGCGTTATTCATAGTCATAACCACCTCCCAGCTTTTCTCTCAGCATCTGTTTGGAGCGGGTCAGGAGCGTATAGACCGTATTGACGTTTTTCCCCAGGATACGGCTGATCTCCGGGGCGGTGTAATCCTCGAAGTAGTGCAGGTACACAACGTCCCGGTATTTCTGAGGAAGGGAGAACACGGCCTCCCACACGTCTTTGTAATTTGGGGACGGCTGTGCCGGACACTCCGCTGCCTCATCCAGTGAGACCGTGCGGCGGCGAAAAAAATTTCTCAGCAGGTCCTTGCAGACATTGATGGTGACCCGGATAAACCACGCCTTTTCATGCTCGTCGCTTTCAAAGGAAACGGAGCTGAGGACATACTTCAAAAACACAGTTTGAAATATGTCCTCGATGTCGGCGTCATTCTTCAAATATACTGCGCACAGCCGACGGACGGTATCGGAATACCGTTCGATGGCTCTGGCCGTCTCCTGTTCGCTCCGCATTGCAGCTCCTGCCGTTTACCGGCCCCGGCCGCCCCGGAACCCGTTTCCGTGGCCGCCCTGGCCGCCGCGCCCGCAGCCCCGGCCCTGGCCGGGTTGGCAGTTGTCGCAGATACCGTCTCCGTCCGCGTCCACAAAATTGCCTCCGGCAGGCCAAGTGTGGGCTGTACCGCAGACATCGCAGATACCGTCGTCGTCCGCGTCTACATAGGCACACCTGCCGCCAGCGTTGTCGCAGATCCTGTCGCCGTCTGCGTCTACGAAGCAGCGTCCGCCCCCAGGGCCTGCCGCGAATGCGCTGGTACTCCCTAATGACAGGATAACAGCCGCCGCCATAACCCCTAAAAGTGCTTTTCTCATAATATCCCTCCATTATGTAAGATAGCCATTTTCGACTTCACATATAATACGATTGCCGGGAAAAAATCCATTCAAAAAATTTCAAAGAAGTTCAAGAAAGACCGGGTGCCGCAGTGCAAAGAGTTGCTTTATTATATGTTGTAAACAGGAAGCCGTCAATATCATGTAAGATTCCTGTAAAAAGACAGTACTGCCTGGGATTTCTCCCAGGCAGTACCGTCTTTTACTTTTTAGGCCCATCGTAGAAGCGGTGCAATTATGGTACAGCTCCCCTTAAACCTCTGCCGGAGCTTCCCCATCAGACCCGAAAGCCCTTACGGCTCTAGCGTCTTCCGCCTGCCGCTCCTCAATGGCTTCCTTCAGAATCATATCCTTCACCTTCATGAGCCGGATGGTGGTGGCACGGTCATTCTCGTCCAGCTTCATGTTGATATACCGGATGGCCTCCTGGGTGTTGGGAATCATGACATACTCCAGCGCGTTGACTCGGCGGCGGGTCTTCTCGATCTCCTCCGCCATCAGCTGGGCGGACTTCTCGATCTCCGCCAGCTTCAGCATCTTCCGGAACACCTTCCCCAGGGCGTCCACGGCGGTGTCCAGCTCGCCGGAGGTGGCCGCGAAGCCGTAGGGGTAGATGTCGGACTCCGACCGGGTCTGGGTCTGGAAATCGTAGACCGGCACGTTGACGGACATGATGTTCTGGAAGGTCATCGTCAGCTCCACGCTCTGCTTGGGGTAGAGCAGCGCCTGCTCCAGAGCCTCGGAGCTCATGAGGGCCGAGGCGACGGTGAAGGACTTGTGCACTGTCATCAGCTCCTCCTCCACCTCGGCCCGGAGGGCCCGGACCTCCCGGACCGTATCCAGGAACTGCTTCATCAGCTCATCCCGCTTGTCTTTCAGCAGCTTGTGGCCCCGCTGGGCGGTGCGCAGCTTGCCTTTGAGGCGGGTGAGTTCCATTCGGGTGGGGCTTACCGTGATATTCGCCATGGCTCCCCCTCCTTACTGCTCGTCTTTCTTCGGCCAGTACTTCTCGATCAGCTCCGGTTTGATCCGTTTCAGCTCGCTCTTGGGCAGGATGCTCAGAAGCTCCCAGCCCAGGTCCAGGGTCTCCTCGATGGAGCGGTTCTCCTCGTAGCCCTGGTTCACATACCGCTTTTCAAACTCGTCGGCGAATTTGGCGTACAGCAGGTCCGTGGGGGTCAGGGCCGCCTCGCCCAGAATGGACATCAGCTCCTTGTTGTCCTTGCCGGTGGAGTAGGCGGCGAAGAGCTGGTTCATGGTGCTGGCGTGGTCCTCCCGGGTCTTGCCCTCGCCCACGCCCTTGTCCTTCAAACGGGACAGGGAGGGCAGCACGTCCACCGGCGGGTGGATGCCCTGGCGGTAGAGCGCGCGGGAGAGGATGATCTGGCCCTCGGTGATATAGCCCGTCAGATCGGGGATGGGGTGGGTCTTGTCGTCCTCTGGCATGGTCAGAATGGGGATCATGGTGATGGACCCCTTCTTGCCCAGCTGGCGGCCGGCCCGCTCGTACAAAGTGGCCAGGTTGGTGTACAGGTAGCCCGGGAAGCCGCGGCGGCCCGGGACCTCCTTCTTGGCAGCGGAGACCTCCCGGAGGGCCTCGGCATAGTTGGTGATGTCGGTCATGATGACCAGAACGTGCATATCCTTCTCAAAGGCCAGGTACTCCGCGGCGGTCAGGGCCATACGGGGGGTGGCGATGCGCTCCACGGCGGGGTCGTTGGCCAGGTTGGAGAACAGCACGGTGCGGTCGATGGCGCCGGTGCGCTTGAACTCGTTGACGAAGAACTCCGACTCCTCAAAGGTGATGCCGATGGCGGCGAACACCACGGCGAAGTTGGCCGCCTCGTCCCCCAGCACCTTGGCCTGGCGGGCGATCTGGGCCGCCAGATTGGCGTGGGGCAGACCGGAGCCGGAGAAGATGGGCAGCTTCTGCCCGCGGACCAGGGTATTCAGGCCGTCGATGGTCGAAACGCCGGTCTGGATGAACTCGTTGGGGTAGTCCCGGGCGGCGGGATTCATGGGCAGGCCGTCAATGTCCCGGTACTCCTCCGCCAGGATCTCCGGGCCGCCGTCGATGGGGCGGCCCATGCCGTTGAACACGCGGCCCAGCATATCGCCGGACACGCCCAGCTGCAGCGGATGGCCCAGGAAACGGACCTTGGCGTCCGCCAGGTTGATGCCGGCGGCGGACTCGAAGAGCTGTACCACGGCGGTGTCGCCGTTGACCTCCAGCACCTGCCCGCGGCGGGTGCTGCCGTCGTGGAGCTCCACCTCCACCAGCTCGTTATAGGTGACGTTCTCCACCATGCGGACCATCATCAGCGGGCTGACGATTTCCTCTACGGTTCTGTATTCACGAATCATCCCATCTCACCTCCCTGAGCGGCCACGGCGTCGATCTCCGCCGCCATGTCCCGCTCGATCTGCTGGTAGACCTGAACGTACTCCTCCGCCGGGACGCTCTTGGCGCGGCCGATCTGCTCCCTGGAGGGGATGTCGAAGAGCTTGGCGACCGGCGCGCCCTTGGCGATGGCGGCGCGGCACAGCTCCTCGTAGTGCAGCACCATGGCCAGGAGCTTTTGCTGCCGGTCGTAGCTGGAGAAGCCGTCGATGTCGGTGAAGGCGTTCTGCTGCAGGAAGTCCTCCCGCACCATGCGGGCCACCTCCAGCGTCAGCTGGTCGGCGGGAGACAGGGCGTCCTTGCCCACCAGCTGGACGATCTCGTTGAGGCTGGCCTCGTTCTGGAGGATGCTCATGGCCTTGCTGCGGTCCCGCATGAACTCCGGCCCGAAGTTCTCGTCGAACCAGGGCTTCAAAGTGTCCAGGTACAGGGAGTAGGAGGTCAGCCAGTTGATGGCCGGGAAGTGGCGCTTGTAGGCCAGAGAGGAGTCCAGGGCCCAGAACACCTTGACGATGCGCATGGTGGACTGGGACACGGGCTCGGAGAGGTCGCCGCCGGGAGGCGACACGGCGCCCACGGCGGTCAGGCTGCCCCGGCGCTCGTCGCTGCCCAGGCACTCCACGCTGCCGGCCCGCTCGTAGAACTGGGCAAGGCGCGAGGCCAGGTAGGCGGGATAGCCCTCCTCGCCGGGCATCTCCTCCAGACGGCCGGACATCTCACGCAGAGCCTCGGCCCAGCGGGAGGTGGAGTCGGCGATGACGGCCACGTCGTAGCCCATGTCCCGGAAGTACTCGGCGATGGTGATGCCGGTGTAGACGCTGGCCTCACGGGCCGCCACGGGCATATCGGAGGTATTGGCGATCAGCACCGTCCGCTTCATCAGCGACTCGCCGGTGCGGGGGTCTTTCAGCTCGGGGAACTCCCGCAAGACGTCCGTCATCTCGTTGCCGCGCTCGCCGCAGCCGATGTAGATCACGATGTCCACATCGGACCACTTGGCCAGCTGGTGCTGCACCACGGTCTTGCCGGAGCCGAAGGGGCCGGGCACGGCCGCCGTGCCGCCCTTGGCGATGGGGAACATGGTGTCGATGATCCGCTGGCCGGAGCACAGGGGGCGCTCCGGGGAGTACTTCTTCTCGTAGGGACGACCCACGCGGACGGGCCACTTCTGGATCATGGTCAGGGGGACGTCCTTGCCGTCCTCGGTGGTGAGGGTGGCGATGGTCTCCGTCACGTTAAACGTGCCGCTCCGGATGTCCTTGATGGTGCCCTTCATGTTGGGGGGCACCATGATCTTGTGAAGCACCACGGGGGTCTCCGGCACGGTGCCGATGATGTCGCCGCCGATGACCCTGTCGCCGGCCTTGACGGTGGCGGTGAACTCCCACTTCTTCTCCCGGTCCACGGCGGGGACCTCCACGCCGCGGGAGATGTTGGCGCCCACCTTCTCCACGATCTTCTCCAGCGGGCGCTGGATGCCGTCGTAGATGCCCTCGATCATGCCGGGCCCCAGCTCCACGCTCATGGGGGCGCCGGTGGTGATGACGTCGGCCCCGGGCCCCAGGCCGGAGGTCTCCTCGTAGACCTGGATGGAGGCGGTGTCGCCCTTCATGGTCAGGATCTCGCCGATCAGACGCTGGGGGCCAACGCGGACCACGTCGGACATATTGGCGTCCGCAAGGCCCGTGGCCACCACCAGCGGTCCGGAAACTTTAACAACTTTGCCGCTCAAATTCCAAAACCTTCTTTCTGGATAAATTCGCCAGAAGGATCATCCCCTCCCCGTCAAGCCACGCCCGGGAAAGGGGTCCAGGGGAAAACACGGTTTTCCCCTGGTTTCTCCGCCAAGGGCGGAGAAAGAAATTTCAATCATTTTCGCCGCGGCGTGTACGTGGCGAAAATACCCCGACCTGTGCGCCCTTGGGGCGCACACACCAGTGAGCGGATCTCACTGGTGAGGGGGTTCAGCGGAGGCGGGCGCAGCCCGCCGGAGCGTCTAAGGGGGACGCAGTCCCCCTTAGAGGATATCAGCGCCTACCGCTCTTTCGATCGCTCTTTGAATGTTGTTCCTGCCAATGCCCAGGGAGCCCTCCCGGCCGGGGATCAGGATGATGGCGGGACGCAGCTCGTCCTTGTACCGGGCCAGCACGTCCTCCATGTCCTTTGCCAGCTGCTCCGTGAGATAGATCACCGCGCAGTTGGTCTTGGCCAGTTCCCGCACCTTCTCCCGGGCCTCGTCCGCGGACGCGACGGGATAGGTGTCCAGCCCCAGGGCCCGGAAGCCCATGACGGACTCCCAGTCGCCGATGACGGCAATTTGATATGCAGCAGCCATAACTCACACCGCCTTACACATAGCTCGCCCGCAGGCGGGAGCGAATGACGTCGGGAGCGATGCCCGCCCCGCGCCCCATCAGCAGGATGCGCAGGTTGGTGTACTCCGTCTCCCGGGCGGCCAGATACCCCACCAGGGGGGCCTCGCCGAAGGGCACGAACAGCGCGCCTGCCAGGTAGTCCCCCACCACGTCGTCGCACAGCTTCTCGAACTCCGTCAGGGGGCCGCCCTGGAGGGCCTTGGCGCCGCTCTCCGCCGCCGCCTGGAAGCGGGTGGGGGCGTACAGCTCCGCAAGGCCGCCGCCCCGGGCGGCGCTGACCGCCAGGACCGCGTCCGGAGAGATCTCTCCGCCCTCAAAGAGGACGCCCCGCAGGAACTCCTCGTTCTTGCCCATCCGCAGGGTGCGGACCAGGGTCCGCAGGTTGGCGGCGTCGATCTGCACCTGCACATAGCCGTGGAGAAAGGCGCTGCCGGCGGCCTCCGCCACGGCGTCCATATCCCGGTAATACCAGCGGTCCAGCACGATGTCGCTGAGCTGGGGGTCCCGGGTGGTCTGCAATACCTCTTTAGCCTCCGCCACGGCGGACGCCAGCAGGGGCGGCAGACCGTCCAGCTCCCCGGAGCGCACGGCCTCCCGCAGCTCCGCGGCGGGTACCCGGCCCATGTCCATCAGCATATGGTCCGGGCTGGTTTCCATGGCCTCCGCCTTCAGGATGGCCTTCACGTTGTGATAGTCGTACTTGAGTTTAAAAACGTCGATATACCTGGGGTCCGGCGCACCGTCGGCCAGGTCGGAGAGAGTGGCCTCCCGGGCGGCGGACAGCGCCGCGTCCATGGCCTCCGGGTCCGCGGCGTCCAGCTCCGGATAGCCGCAGTCCTGGAGGATCTTCGCCACCTCCTCCTCGCTGCGGGCCTCCAGGAGCTGTTCCATCCGCTCCCGGGTCAGCAGCGTGCTCTCCATGGCCTTGATCCGGGCGGAGATCACCAGGTAATCGGTGTCTTTGATTTTTTTAGCCAAGACACTTCCTCCTTGTCATGGAAGGACCGTCCTTCCTCATGCCTCCGGGAACAGCTTTTTGGCAACCATCCCCGCGGTCTCCGCCTTCTGCAGGCGCACCAGGGTGTCGAAGGCGCAGTTGACCTCCACGTTCTCGTCCTTGAGGATAAAACCGCCCTGGATGGGCCGGGTCTCCTTGGACAGCGTCAGCATCGCCGTTCCCCTGGCCATGGCGGTGACGCTGGTGGCCACCTTGCTCAGAAGGTCCGTGACCCTGGAGCCGCCCTGGGGGACGTCCGGCGCGGCCTGCTTGGCCAGGAGCTCGTTGGCCCTGGCCACGGCGGCCTTTCCCACACGGTCCCGGTCCTCGGGGGAGAAGACGGCCTCCTCCCGTCCGGTGGAGGACGCCTGTACCAGCAGCTCCGCCAGCACCTCTACGTACCGCTCCTCCGGCATGGCGCACAATTTCTCCAGCGCCAGGGCGTAGGTCTTCTCCACCATCTCCTGCTTGGCGGCCAGCCGCGCCTTCCGGGCCTCCATCTGGGCCACGCTCACAAGGCGCTCCTCCCGCTCCACGGCGGCCTTGGCGTTCTTCGCCGCCAGGTCCCCGGACTCGGCGTCCGCCTGGGACTTGTACTTCGCGGTGATCTGGGCGGCCTCCTCCCGGGCGCTGCTCAGGACGCGCTCCGCCTCCGCCTGGGCGTCCGCGGCGATGCGTCCGGTGATTTTTTCAATTCCGTTCATGTTAAATCCCCTTTCTTCGGGGCTGATTAAGAGATGTTGATGATCATCAGCATGGAGGCCAGCAGGGAGAGGATGGCGTAGAACTCCACGGTGATGCAGAGCACCATGCCCTTGGACCAGTCGTCGGGCTTCTTGGCCAGGATGTTGATGGAGCCGGCGGCCACGCGGCCCTGGGCAATGGCGGAAAACAGTCCGCCGAGGGCCATGGGCAGGCAGGCGCAGAGATACTGGAGGCCCTGGGCCACGGTCATGCCGGAGGTATCGCCGCCCAGCAGTCCCATGGAGTAGATGGCGAAGAACCACACCACCAGGCCGTACAGGCCCTGGGTGCCGGGGATGACCTGCAGGATCATGACCTTACCGAACTTGCTGGGGTCCTGGCACAGAAGGCCCGTGCCCGCCTCGCCGGCGATGCCGGTGCCCTTGGCGGAGCCGATACCCGGCAGCACCGCCGCCAGACCCGCGCCCAGCAGGGCCAGGGCCAGGCCGCCGAAGGCGCCCAGGAAGGAGCCAGCCGCGGCATTCTGTTCAATTGCCTGAATAATATCCGTACCCATAATTGTGTTCCTCCTAAATTAAAATTACTTGGTGATGTCCACGTATTTCGTCTCTATGGCCAGGGGCCGGAAGGGTCTGCCGCCGTCCTCGTAGAACTTGCCGAAGTACTCCAGGCACTGGAGACGCAGATCGTGGACGTAGCAGCCCAGCAGGTTCAGCGCGAAGTTCAGCGCGTTGCCGGCCAGAGAGATGATGAGGAAAATGATGATGTTCCCGGGAATGGCGCCCAATGTATTGAACACCTGGGCGATGACGCTGCCCGCCAGCATCAGGGCCATGAGACGGGCGTAGGACAGGATGTCGCCGAAGTAGCCCGTCACGTGGTTGTACAGCGACCCGAAGATGCCCATGATTTTGCCAAAGCCCTGGCCGGTGACCAGGGGGCCGATGACGATCAGGGCCAGGCCCGCGTAGAGCACGATGCTCGTCACGCCCGCGGCCATGAGGGCGATGCCCACGAACACGATCCACCAGGTGGCCTCCTCAAAGAAGGCGTCCAGCACCGCGCCGGCTTTGATCTTGCGGATAAAGCTGATGGCCATGCCGGTGATGATCTGCACCAGGCCCAGAGCCATGGCGCCCACCAGAATCATCAGCGTGTCGTTCAGGGGCGTGAACAGCGCAGGCAGGGCGAAGTCCCCGCCGGTGGTGATCTTCACCACCTGGGTGAGGAAGTCCCCGAAGAAGCCGCCGGTGACGGCCCCCATGATAAAGGTGGACACACCGCACATCTGCATCAGGCCCATCATGTGGCCCATGGTGCCCTTGGGGCGGTACTTTCTCGAGATGATGGTGCCCGCCAGGAACATCAGTATCCCATAGCCCATGTCCGCCATCATGATGCCGTAGAACAGGATGAAGAACGGCGCCATCAGGGGGTTGGGGTCCACGTTGTTGTAGGCGGGGAGGGAGTACATCTCCGTCACCATGTTCAGCGGCCTTGTGAACCAGTTGTTCTTCAGCTGAACCGGGACCTGCGGGATCTCCTCCTCGGAGGGGTCCGCCGCCTCCCAGGCGCAGCCCAGCTTCTCCAGCAGGGCCTGCACACTGTCCATCCGCTCCGCCGGGGCCCAGCCCTCAAAGAAGAGGATCGTGCCGTCGGTCAGCAGCCGCTCGGCGCTGGTCTCCCGGGCCTCCTCGGCCCGCAGGCGGTCCGTATAGAGCTGGAGCAGCTCCTTCTCGCCGCCTCTGGCGGCGATGGCCGCCGCCGCAGCGTCCTGGGCCCTGCGGTTGTCCTCCAGCTGCCGCTCCAGCGCCTGGAGGTTCTCCGCCGCCGTGCCGGTCAGCCCCTGGAAGGACACCACGCTGAACGCGTGGGGCCGCAGGACCTCCATTGCGGCCGCCTCGTCCGCCCGGTGGCACACCAGCAGGCAGTACTTCTGCTGCTTGTCCGCGCTGACCTCGTAGAGCTCCGCCGCCGCGTCGGACGCCGCCAGCTCCGTTTTCAGGGCGCCGATGTCCGTTCCGCCGGGGCAGACGCCCAGCCGGAACAGCGCGTTGGCCGTGCCCTCCAGATCCAGCCGGCTATCCAGGGATTTCCACGGCAGCAGGGACGCCTGCCTCGCCAGCAGGCGGCTCTCCTCGCTCTGGAGCCGGGCCATGGCCTGGAGCTGCTCGCCGATGTCCCGGCTCACGGCCCTGGCCTTTTCCACGGTCTCCCCGCCCAAAAACTCCTCCTCGGAGACAGGGCGGCGCTGGATGAACAGGCCGTCCTTGGTCTGGGCGTACTTCTTCAAAGCCGCCAGGGCGGTGCCCGCCTGGGTGCTGTCCTCCTTGGCGGAGAGAAGCCGGGACTGGCCCCGCCGCAAAAGCGCGGACCACTCCTCCTCCCCTCCGTCGGGCTCGCTGATCTCCACGCACCCCAGGCGCAGAAGCCCCTCCAGCAGTTCCTCCCGCCGGCCGGCCATCGCGATCACGCGGAGCTTCTTCATTTTTACAATGGCCATATCAGTGCTTCACAACCCTTCCGACAATAAACTCCGCGGCCTCCTCCAGGTGCTGTCCGGCCGTCTCCCGCAGGGCGGCGGCCTCCGCCTGGGCGGCACGGCTGATCTCGGCGGAACGCTCCGCGGCCCGGGCCTCCGCCTGCCGCAGCAGCTCCTTTCCGCTCTCCGCCGCATCGGTCCGCGCCCGCTGCAGCAGCGCGAGCCCCTCCCGCTCCGCGTCGGCGACAATCCGCTGCGCCTCCGCCTCGGCGGCCGCTTTCCGCTCCCGGTTCTCGGCCTCCGCCTGGGTGACCTTCTCGATTGCTTCCAGGGACATCCGTTTTCACCTTCTCTCCCTCAACGCATATTAACGCCGCTGTCAAGCCGTCCGCCGGGGGTGTGGACGGCTTTTCATAAGCTTGTCTATCATACCATAACCGCACCGGCAACGCAAGAGATTTTTCCCAGTTCCGGCAGTTTTTGGCTTTTCTCTCCTCCGGCGCCGCCAGCGGTTTTCCGGGTCCTTCCCGGCTTATTCTAAGCCCGGTTTCCCATTTTATTCCCACATCGCGCCGCCCGGGACAGGCTGGCTCTATTCTACACGCCGCATACCGGGCCCGCAATAGGCAATGGAACGGCCTCTGCCTATCCCCTTCTCCCGCCGGCGGGACGCGAAAACACGCGGCGGACCGGATGTCCGCCGCGCGCCGCTCAATCCTCTTTTTCCCGGCGCTCCAGCAGCGCCTCCAGCTCCTTCAGCTCCGCGCCGGACTGGTCCATGGCCCGGGGCAGCTGGGTCAGGTTCACCTCGATCTTCCGCAGCTCGCTGTTGACATGGGCGGCGGTGGTCTCAAAGGTGCTCATCAGCGTCCGGTACTGGGTCTGGAACTGGTCCGCCAGCCGCCGCAGGCGGGTGCTGGCCTCATCCTCCAGTCCGGCGGCCCGCTGGCGGGCCTCGCACTCAATGGCGCCGATCTGCTCCCGGAAGCGGGCATAGGACTCCGCGTCGCCCTGGAGCTCCTCCATCCGGGCCCGCAGGCGCTCCGTCTCCGGCCGCAGGGATTCCAGCTCCTGCCGCAGGGCGGTCTCCCGGGCCAGCTCCTGCCGCAGCCGGGCGGTCTCCGCCTCCATGGCCTCCAGCTTCGCCCGGAGCTCCGAGACCTGTCCGCCCAGAGCCTGGGACTCCCGGCGCAGGTCCTCGTTCTCCTGCCGGAGCTTCTCCTGGGCCTCCGCCGCCTCCCGGGAGGTCCTCTCTATATAGCTGACGACATCCTGTTTGTCGAATCCGCCAAACGCCACGCTCTTGAAAACACTGTTCTCCATGGGACCACCACTTTCTTTTTACTCTTTCGTCACTTTAACACATTATGCTCCGTTTTACAAGAGAAAATGAAAAAGGCCGGAAAATCCGGCCTCTTTCACGTCTCACTGGATTCCGGTGACCTGGTAGTCCTGGTCCTCCACGGCCTTTTTCAGCGCCGCGTCGGAGATGTCCCCGGTGAGCGTCACCACGGCAGTGCCGCTCTCGTGGCTGACGGCGGCGGCCGCCACCTCGGGCAGGGCCTCCAAGGCCTTCTTCACCCGGGCCTCGCAGTGTCCGCACATCATGCCCTCGATCTTCATGGTCTTTTCCATAGGGTTCGCTTCCTCCTTGTGATGAACTTTGATTTTCCTATCCCGGCCCGCGTCCCGAATGTCAAAGAGATTCAGCCGCAGGGCGTTGGAGACTACGCAGAAGCTGGAGAGGCTCATGGCCGCCGCGCCGAACATGGGGTTCAGCGTCAGCCCCAGGGGGATGAAGAGCCCCGCCGCCAGGGGGATGCCGATGGTGTTGTAGAAGAACGCCCAGAAGAGGTTCTGGTGGATGTTCCGCAGCGTGGCCCGGCTGAGGCGGATGGCGGCGGGCACGTCGCTGAGGCGGCTCTTCATCAGCACCACATCCGCCGCGTCGATGGCCACGTCCGTCCCCGCGCCGATGGCGATGCCGGTGTCCGCCCGGGTCAGGGCCGGGGCGTCGTTGATGCCGTCGCCCACCATGGCCACCTTCCCCTGCCGCTTCAAATCCCGGATCACACTCTCCTTGCCGTCGGGCAGCACCCCGGCGATCACCTCGTCCACGCCGGCCTGGGTGCCGATGGCCTCCGCCGTCCGCCGGTTGTCGCCGGTGAGCATCACCACCCGGATACCCATGTTTTTGAGCTCCCGCACCGCCTGGGGACTGTCCTCCTTGATGACGTCCGCCACGGCGATGACGCCCAGCAGCGCCCCGTCCCGGCTGAAAAACAGCGGGGTCTTCCCCTGGCCCGCCAGGGCCTCGGCCCTGGCCTGGAAATCCTGGGGGACGGCGGCCTGGGTGCTGATGAAGCCGAGGTTCCCGCCGCTGAGGGCGGCTCCGCCCAGGCGGGCGGTGAGGCCGTTCCCCGGCAGTGCCTGGAAGTCCGTGACCTCCTCCGCCGGAATCCGCTCCTCCTCCGCTCTTTGCAAAATGGCCTTCGCCAGGGGGTGCTCGCTCCTCTGCTCCAGGGCCCGAGCCAGCCGGAGGAGCTCCGTCCCGCTGAGCCCCTGGGCGGGGAGGATGTCCGTCACCCTGGGCTCACCCTGGGTGATGGTGCCCGTCTTGTCCAGGGCCACGATCTCCGTGCGGCCCGCGGCCTCCAGGGAGGCGGCGGTCTTGAAGAGGATGCCGTTCCTCGCCCCCATGCCGTTGCCCACCATGATGGCCACAGGGGTGGCCAGCCCCAGCGCGCAGGGGCAGGAGATCACCAGCACGGAGATTCCCCTGGCCAGGGCGAAGCCCACTCCCTCCCCCAGCAGCAGCCACACGGCCGTGGTGACCAGGGCGATGGCGATGACTGCCGGGACAAACACGCCGGAGACCCGGTCGGCGATTTTGGCGATGGGGGCCTTGGTGGCCGCCGCGTCGCTGACCATCTGGATGATCTTGGACAACGTGGTGTCCTCCCCCACCCGGGTGGCCCGGCAGCGGAGGAAGCCGGACTGGTTCACCGTGGCGGCGGACACGCCGTCCCCCGGCGCCTTGTCCACGGGGATGCTCTCCCCCGTCAGCGCGGACTCGTTGACGGCACTGGAGCCCTCCACCACCACGCCGTCCACCGGGATGTTCTCCCCGGGGCGGACGACGAAGAGATCGCCCTTTTGGACCTGCTCCACAGGGACCTCCGTCTCCCGTCCGTCCCGCTCCACCACGGCGGTCTTAGGGGCCAGCTTCATCAGTCCCTTCAACGCGTCGGTGGTCCGGCCCTTGGACCGGGCCTCCAGCATCTTGCCCACGGTGATGAGGGTCAGGATCATGGCGGCGGACTCGAAGTAGAACTCCATCATATAGTCCATCACCGCGGCCGCATCCCCCCGGACCTGGGCGTCCGTCATGGCAAAGAGGGCGTAGGTGCTGTACACAAAGGCCGCCGTGGAGCCCAGGGCCACCAGAGTGTCCATATTGGGCGCCCGGTGCCACAGGCTCTTGAAGCCGCTGATGAAAAATTTCTGGTTGATGACCATGACCACCGCCGTCAGCAGCAGCTGCAAAAGCCCCATGGCCATGTGGTTGCCGTGGAAGAAGGCCGGGACCGGCCAGCCCCACATCATGTGCCCCATGGAGAAGTACATCAGCACCAGCAAAAAGCCCAGGGACCACACCAGCCGCCGCTTCAAAACCGGCGTCTCGTGGTCCCGCAGGGCCTCCTCCGCCTCCCCGGCGGAGACGGCCTTCGCCTGCCCTCCCGCGCCCTTGGGCGCGGCGCCGTAGCCCGCCTCCTCCACCGCGTGGATGATGTCCCCGGGGCTGGCGCTGCCCTCCACGCCCATGGAGTTGGTCAGAAGGCTCACCGAGCAGCTGGTGACGCCCGGCACCCTGGAAACCGCCTTTTCCACCCGGGCAGAGCAGGCGGCGCAGCTCATCCCGGTCACATTGTACTGTTCCATCGTTCCTCCCCCGCGCGCCGGCTGTGCCGCGCGTTCCATACACATTCTGTCACTTCATCAGCTTCTGGATCGTAGCCACCAGCTCATCCAGCGTCTCCTCCCGGCCCTCCCGCACATCCCGGGCCACGCAGGTGCGGATGTGCTCCGCCAGCAGCTCCCTGCTGAAGGCGTTCAGCGCCGCGTTGGCGGCGGCCACCTGGGCCAGAATATCCGGGCAGTAGGCGCTCTTTTCCACCATGCCCCGGATGCCTCGTATCTGACCCTCGATCCGGTTCAGGCGGTGGATCAGGCACTTGTACTCCTCCGGAGACCGCTCCTTCGTCTTATGGCAGTCACAGCTCTGAGACTCCATCACAGCACCTCCCAGCTCATCTATACCCCCAAGGGGTATTTTGATCATATACCCCTCATGGGTATTTGTCAAGGGCTCTCTCAGAGAATTTTCCCGCACCGGCAGAAATTATGCCGGGCTCTTTGACAACGTTTGCGGTTTTTACATTCTGGAGATGATTTTTGAAATTCCCATTATTTTTTATCAAAAAATCCCAGAAAATAAAATTGCGCTCCAGGCCGCAGGATCGCAGAAAAACAGATTCTGAAAAAGCGTCCAAAAAATATACAGAATTTTTATTAAAACATCCAAATTTTTTATAAATACCGGAGATGAGATTGACAATCCATAGGGATGTATGGTAAATATATACGAAATGAAGGCCGGAGGCTGAACGCAAACGTTTCCAGACCGCTCTCCGGCGGCCCGAGCGGAAGAGATTGCGATTGGGGAAGAAGCGGCGGCAGGCCGGTTCTTCTCCTCTCTTATTCTCTGATTCCGCCGGAAATCGGGAGGGAGGCTGTCTTCGTGATCGAAGTTTTGGACTGTCTGCGGCAGCTGAATACCGCGTCCGTTCTGCTGCGGCTGACGCTGGCCATGCTGTTTGGCGGCATGATCGGCCTGGAGCGGGGCCGGAAGGGCCGTCCGGCGGGCTTTCGCACCTATATGCTGGTGTGTCTGGGCGCGGCGCTGACCATGCTGCTGAGCCAGTATGAGTACTATATGCTGGGCCACCGGTGGGCCGCCCTGGCGGCGGAGGTGGGCATCCGCACGGACGTCAGCCGCTTCGGCGCCCAGGTGATCAACGGCATCGGCTTCCTGGGCGCCGGCACCATCATCGTCACCGGCCGGCAGGAGGTCAAGGGCCTGACCACCGCGGCGGGCCTCTGGGCCTCCGCCTGCATGGGGCTGGCCATCGGCGCCGGGTTCTACGAGTGCGTGGCCATGGCCTTTTTGATGATCTTCCTGTCTGTCCACGTCCTCTCCCCCCTGGAGCTTCTGATCATCGAGAACGCCCGGAACATGAACATCTATGTGGAGTTCCGGTCCCTGGACAACGTGGGGGAGATCATCAGCCGCATCAAGGCCCAGGACGCGCAGATCTACGAGGCGGAGGTGGACCACGGCCAGGAGAGTGTCTCCCACCACCCCAACGCCATCTTCGCCCTGCGGATGCAGCACAAGGGCGGCCACGCCAGACTGCTGGCCTCCATCTCCGAGATGGAGGACGTCTACGTGGTCCACGACATTTGAGGAAAGGGGCGAGGAATATGTTACCGATCTTTGACTCTCTGCGGGAGGTAACGCTGCTGTCCGTGACCGTCCGGATGCTGCTGGCCGTGATCTGCGGCGGCATCATCGGCATTGAGCGGGAGTTCAAGCGCCGCCCCGCGGGATTCCGCACCCACATCCTGATCTGCCTGGGCGCGGCCATGACCACCCTCACCAGCCAGTATCTCTACCTCTGCATGGGCCAGTATACCGACATGGCCCGCCTGGGCGCCCAGGTGGTGGCCGGCATCGGCTTCATCGGCGCGGGCACCATCATCGTCACCCGCCGCCAGCGGGTCAAGGGGCTGACCACCGCCGCGGGCCTCTGGGCCGCCGCCATCATCGGCCTGACCCTGGGCGGCGGCTTCTACGAGGGCGGCCTCTTCGCTACGGCACTGATTTTGATCGCGGAGCTGTTCTTCTCCCGCCTGGAGTACCGGATGCTGAAAAACGCGCCGGAGGTCAATCTCTACATCGAACACACCGACAAATCCTGCATCGAGGAGCTGCTGCGCCTCTTCCGGGAGGCGGATATGAAGATTCTGAACATGGGCATCATCCGCTCCGACAGCACCGAAAAGCACAACGCCTGTGCCATCTTCACCCTGCGGCTCCGGAAGGGCACCCATCAGGAGGACCTCATGGACCAGGCCCGGGCCATCCCCGGCGTGGTGTCGGTGCGGCAGCTCTGAGGCGTCTCCTGTCTATGTGCTAAAGCATGGGCCGTCCCGTTGGCGGGGCGGCCTCTTCGCCCCCTCCGGCGTGGTGGCCGCAGAGAACCCGAAACGATTTCAGCAGCAAGAACAACCTGCGCTGATCCTCACAGCGCAAAGAGGCGGCCGCAAATGCGGCCGCCTCTTTGCGCATCCCTGTCCGGTCCCCTAAGCCCGGGCCAGGCCCTGGCGGCGCAGCAGCACGGCCATGGGCATGGCCGCTGTGGCCACGATCACGGCGATCAGCACGCCGGAGCCCAGGCGGTAGAGCAACTCACCGAAGACATAGGCCCGGGAGTAGTAGTGGTAGATCCACGCGTCCAGAGCGATGACAGCGGTATTGGCGGCGGTGGTGCACAGCGCCGCCAACACGCAGACGGCGTACCCCAGCGCCGGACGGCGCTCCAGGGGGCGGTCCGTACGGCGGAGAGCCATGGCCGCGATTCCGATGACCACCCCCCGCACCGCCGGGGGAATGAGCCACAGCGCCGTGGTGGCGGTGATGCCGTAGCCGCCGAGCAGCTGGTTGATGAACTCCCCCACAAAAGCCGTCAGGGCGGACTCCAGGGGGCCGAACAGCATCGCCGAGAGCACCACCGGCAGCGAGGCAAAGGTGATGCGGAGATTCCCCGCCTTGATGGCGGCGGTGTTGTTCAGCAGCACGTACAGCGCCGCCAGCATGGCGACGCGGCACAGGGCCCGGGTGTTGATTTTGGACATAAAAATACCTCCTCAAATTACGGCAGTACGCCGCACAGAGGAGAGTCCCTTCATGCGGCAGCGGGATGCGGGACACACACTGCGGTTTCCCTTTCGTCCGGAAAGCAGCTCCCCGTCTTTCCGGCACTGCGGACAGCCGTCGCCGCCCGTTGACATGTGTGTCCCTACTCTGCCTGAATCAATCTCATTATACGGCTTTTTCAGAAAATAGCAAGAGCGGGGTTCTCCGGAAAAACATCCAAAAAGAATTGGGCAGGGTTGTTGCGCCCGCAACACTTCCCCCGTTCCCCTTTGCGGTATAATGCCGGCAAAGCACACAGGAGGAGATCAGAATGCTGCGAAAAATCATCAAAATCGACCAGGAGAAATGCAATGGCTGCGGCGCCTGCGCCAATGCCTGCCACGAGGGCGCCATCGACATGGTGGACGGGAAGGCCGTCCTCACCCGGGAGAACTACTGCGACGGCCTGGGGGACTGCCTGCCCGCCTGCCCCACCGGGGCCATCACCTTTGAGGAGCGGGAGGCCCCGGCCTACGACGAATCCGCCGTTCTGCGGGCAAAGGAGGCAAAGCGGGCCGCGGGCTGTCCCGGTATGCGCTCCCAGTCCCTCCGCCGCCAGGCCGCGGAGGAGTCCGTCCCCGCCGTCCCCCGCTCGAGCCGCCTCAGCCAGTGGCCGGTGCAGATCAAGCTGGCCCCGGTCCGCGCCCCCTATTTCGACGGGGCAAACCTGCTCATCGCCGCCGACTGCACCGCCTACGCCTTCGGGGACTTTCACAACACCTTTATCAAAAACCGCATCACCTTGATCGGCTGCCCCAAGCTGGACGAGGGAGACTACGCGGAAAAACTGACGGAGATCATCGCCGGAAACGACATCAAGAGCGTCACCGTCGTCCGCATGGAGGTCCCCTGCTGCGGCGGGCTGGAAAACGCCGTGAAGCGGGCTCTCCAGGCCAGTGGGAAGTTCATCCCCTGGCAGGTGGTGGTCCTCTCCACAGACGGAAAGATCCTGGACCAGTAAATCCGACAGCCGTCCCAAACGGGGCGGCTGTTTTTATATTTTCTCGATTTCCCCCTTGACAAGAACGAATGTTCGATTTACAATAGTAATCGAACAAACATTCTATTTCGCCGCACTCTGCGGCCGCAAGGGAGGTCTTCTCATGACTGGCTGGACTCTGTTCTTCATCGTGATCGGCGTGGCGGTGCTCACCGCTCAGCTCTTCCGGGTGATTGACATCATTGAGCGCCCCCGGCGGGCCCGGTGATCCACCCCCATGGACGTCCTGGAAAAACTGACTATCCTCACCGACGCCGCCAAATATGACGCCGCCTGCACCTCCAGCGGCGGCAGCCGCACGGCCAAGAAGGGGTATATCGGCAATACCTCCACCTCCCTGGCCGGGTGCTGCCACTCCTTCTCCGCCGACGGGCGGTGCGTCACGCTGCTGAAAGTGCTGATGACCAACCGCTGCGTGTACGACTGCAAGTACTGCGTCAACCGCCGCAGCAACGAGACAAAGCGGGCGGCCTTCACCCCGGAGGAGCTGGCGGACCTGACCATCAACTTCTACCGGCGGAACTATATCGAGGGGCTGTTCCTCTCCTCCGGGGTGTTCCGCAGTCCGGACTACACCACGGAGCTGATGATCCGCTCCCTGCGCCTTCTGCGGGAGACCTACCGGTTCAACGGCTATATCCACGCCAAGGCCATCCCCGGCGCCGCGCCGGAGCTGGTGGAGCAGCTGGGCTTTCTGGCGGACCGCCTCAGCGTCAACATCGAGCTGCCCTCGGAGGCGGGGCTGAGAGCCCTGGCGCCGGACAAGACCAAGCAGGCGATTCTCGCCCCCATGCGCCAGATCCAGGTCCGGAACCGGCAGAGCAAAGAGGAGCTGGTGAAGTACCGCCACGCTCCAAAGTTCGCCCCCGCCGGCCAGAGCACCCAGCTCATCGTGGGGGCCACGGCGGACAACGACCTCCACATCCTGCGCCTCACCCAGGGGCTCTACGACCGCTACCGGCTGAAGCGGGTGTTCTACTCCGCCTATGTGCCGGTGGTGGAACACGCCCTGCTGCCCGCCAGGGATGTGAAGCCGCCTCTTCTGCGGGAGCACCGGCTGTACCAGGCGGACTGGCTGCTGCGGTTCTACGGCTTCCGGGCCGAGGAGCTGCTGGACGAGGCCCATCCGGACTTTGACCCGAGAGTGGACCCCAAGTGCAGCTGGGCCCTGGCCCATCCGGAGTTCTTCCCCGTGGAGGTGAACACGGCGGATTACGAGTCGCTGCTGCGAATTCCCGGCGTGGGCGTCACCTCCGCCAGGCGCATCCTGGCCGCCCGCCGGACGGGGCCCCTCCACATTGAAAACCTGCCCAGACTGGGCGTGGTGATGAAGCGGGCCCAGTACTTCCTCACCGCCTCCGGCAAAATCGCCGACGGCCTCCGCTTTACGCCGGACAGCCTCCTGCGGGGGCTGATCGCCGCGGAGCGGCCCCTGCTGCCCCAGCCGCCGGTGGAGCAGCTGTCCCTTTTCGCCGCCATATAATCGGAGAGCCCTGAATGACAGATATGGTCTATTGTTACGACGGCAGCTTCGAGGGCTTCCTCTGCTGCGTCTTTGACAGCTACGCCAACAGAGAAGTCCTCACCGCCATCTGCCGCGATGAGGACTTTGTTCCCACGCTCTTTGCCAGCCGTCTCATTCCAACAGACCGGGACCACGCGGCCCGGGTTTACCGGAAGATCGTCAAGTGCTCTCCCTGGGCGGCGGAGCTGCTGCGCAAGGGATTTCTCACCTGCCTGCCGGACCGGGAGATTCATCTCTACCGCCTCGTTCAAAAGCTGCTGCGGGACGGCCCCGGATTCCTGGGCAACCTCTCCGACCCGGTGCTCTACCCCGTGGCCAAAGCCGTCCGGCACCTGGAGGGCGAGGTCCATCTCCTCAAGGGGTTTGTCCGCTTCTCCGACCTGGGTGGTGTGCTGGGCGGCGAGATCGAGCCCAAAAACCGGGTGCTGCCCCTCCTGCGGGGCCATTTCTGCGCCCGGTACCTCAACGAGAAGTTCTTCCTCTACGACCGCACCCACCGCGAGGCCCTCTTCTACGCCGCCGGGAAGGCGGTCATCCGCCCCCTGGCGGATTTTCAGATGGCCCCGCCGGATGAGACCGAGGCGTCCTACCGGCTGCTGTGGAAGCGGTTCTACGACACCATCGCCATCAAGGAGCGTTACAATCCCAAATGCCGGATGACGAATATGCCCAAGCGATACTGGAACACCATGACGGAGTTTCAGGACGAATCCTATTTCAGGGCCCAAAGCTCTCCCGCAGCCGTTTCAGGCCCCGGCGCTCCAGCCGGGATACCTGCACCTGGGACACCCCCAGCACCCGGGCCGTCCGCTCCTGGGTCAGCCCCTTGAAGTACCGGAGCAGAATGGTCATCCGCTCTTTCTCCGGCAGCTGGTCGATGGCCTCCCGCAGGGCGATCCGCTCCACCAGAGCCTCCTCCGGGGCCTCCGTGCCCAGCACCCCCTCCAGGGTCAGCCCGTCAATGGTCTCCTGCTGGAGGGACTCCGGCGTGTCGGTGGCCAGGTCGATCTGGGCGATCTCCTCCGCCGTCAGGCCGGAGGCCTCCGAGAGCTCCGACAGCACCGGCTCCCTCCCCAGCTCGTGGCGCAGCCGCTCCCGCAGGCCGTAGAGCATCTGGGACTGCTCCCGCAGGCTCCGCCCCACCTTCACCGCGCCGTCGTCCCGCAGAAACCGGCGGATCTCCCCGGCGATCTTGGGGACGGCATAGGTGGAAAAGCAGGTGCCGTAGTCGAAGTCAAAGCCCTGAATGGCCTTCAAAAAACCCAGACACCCCAGCTGGTAGAGGTCGTCCGGGTCCACACCCCGGCCGTAGTACCGCCGCACCACGCTCCAGATCAGGCCGTTGTTCTCGATGACCGCCTGCTCGCAGGCCTCCCGGTCCCCCTCCTGGGCCGCCCGCAAAAGCTCCAGCGCGGCACTCATTTCGCCGTTTTCAGCCGGGGTGCCAGCCGCTTTTTCATCACTACGGACGTGCCCTTTCCCGGCACGGAGCGCACGGCCAGCCTGTCCATGAAGCTCTCCATGATGGTAAACCCCATGCCGCTGCGCTCCGCCCCTCCGGTGGTGAACATGGGCTGCCGGGCCCTGTCCACATCCGGGATGCCCCGCCCGTAGTCCCGCACCGTGATCTCCAGCGTGTTCTCCGGACAGATCCGCACCTTCACCACCACCTTGCCGATGGAGTCCGGATAGCCGTGGACGATGGCGTTGGTCACCGCCTCGCTGACGGCGGTCTTGATGTCCTCCAGCTCGTTGAGGGTGGGGTCCATCTGGGCCGCGAAGCTGGCCGCGGCGGCCCGGGCAAAGGACTCGTTGCTGCTGCGGCTGGGGAATTCCAGCGTGACCTCGTTGGACGCTTTTGTTTTCATTATGTAAACCTCCTTTATCGAATTGTCACCAGCCGGCCCACGCCGGCGGCGTCCAGGACCCGCCGGGCCTGGGCCGGCACGTTGCAGACCAGCACGCTGCCGTCCAGCAGCTGCATTCTCTGCTGTGCCCGCAGGATCAGCGCGATGCCGGAGCTGTCCATAAACGTCACACCCGCCAGGTCCAGCACCAGCCTGACGGGCAGCGCCGCGTCCACCGCCAGCTCCAGCTCCCGCAGGGCATCCCGCGCGCCGTGGTGGTCGATCTCCCCGGACAGCTCCAGCAGCAGCTTCCGGTCCGCGGTCTTTGCCATGATCTCCATAGTTTTCGCCCCTTTTTCGTCTTTCGCATAAGTCTTCATGCGTCCTGCCGCGCCATGTCAACAGACAAATGCCTTTGCATAATAAAAAACACCGTAAGGCGCTCTGCCTTACGGTGATGATAGCATGTCTGACATTTACTTTCTGTCGAAACCCTTGGAATCCCAATGAAAATTTCCATGTTCTTTCATTTTCCGGACTTTCCGGGCGGTTTCCGCAGCCGCAGGTCCACTCCCCGCCGGGCCGCCGCCTCTTTGCACAGCGCGGCGGCCCGGCCGGCCCGCTCCGGGAGGCCGGACGCCTCCCCTGTGAGCCGCTCCAGGATCTCCCGCAGGTCCTCCAGCTCCAGCAGGTTCGCCGCCAGGGAAAACAAGGTCTTTCTCCTGCCGTCGTTGTAACCCTCCAGCAGGACCCGCAGAATCTCACACCGCTCCCGCTGCTCCGCCTGATAGACCTCCACGCCGGACTGACGGGCCCTCTCCAGATCCCGCAGACGGTTTCGGTGAGTGATGAAGCTGTCGTATACATCCTCATTCTCATAGCGGCCGCAGGGGAACTCCCCGCACTGAAAGCAGTACTCCACGCCGCCGTGGTCCAGGCTGCACCGGGCAATGGCGCAGCTCTGGTTTCCCTCTCCCCCGCCGCAGCCCGGGCAGTACCCGCCCAGGCGCATGGTACATAGGCCGCAGTTCAGCCCGCAGAGGGAGAACAGCTGATCTGATCTCACAAAACCCTTCATATCCACTCCAACTTCTATGACTTTGAGGAAGCCCCGAAGCCCTTTTCCTGCGCCTGCGCGGCTGCGCTGGACGAGTGCCGCTGGGCAGTCCTCGCCCGCCGTCTGACAAATTCCGTCAAGAGCCCCGCCGGAACTCCGGCGGGGCCCTTTTCACCGCGCTTTACGGCCGCATGGCCCTGGCGGACTCCTCCAGCTTGGCGATGAGCTCCCTGAACTTGGCGGCCTTCTCCCGCTCCACGTTCACTACCGCCTCCGGGGCCCGGGAGACGAATTTCTCGTTCTGGAGCTTCTGCTCCACGATCCGCAGGCCGTTTTGGGCCTTCTCGATCTCCTTTTCAATCCGCGCCAGCTCCTCGGCCATGTCCACCAGCTCACTGAGGGGCAGGTACACCGTGGCGTTGTGGGTGACCACCGTCACCTGTCCGGCGGTGTCGGCGGGGGCCGCCTCGGCAAAGGTCACCCGGGAGGCGTAGGCCAGCCGCTGAATGAAGTGCAGGCCCTGGGCGTAAATCTCCGGCACAGAGGTGACCAGAAGGGCCTCCGCCTTCTTGCTGGGCGGCACATTCATCTCTGCCCGGCGGGCCCGGATGGCCTTGATGGTGTCCATCACGGCCTCCATGGAGGCCTCCTCCGCCGGGAAGTTCAGAGCCGGAGTATGCTCCGGCCACTTCGCCAGCATCAGGAATTTGTCATCCGAGCCCTTCTGCTTGGGCAGGGCCTGGAAAATCTCCTCGGTGATGAAGGGCATGAAGGGGTGCAGCAGCTTCAACAGCTCCACCAGCACATAGCACAGGACGTTCTGGGCCGTCAGGCTGGTCTCCCGGTCCTCCCCGTTCAGCCGGGTCTTGGTGAGCTCGATATACCAGTCGCAGTAGGTATCCCACAGGAAGTCGTAGACCTTGGCGGAGGCCACGCCGATCTCGTAGCTGTCCAGGTTCTCCGTGACCTCTCTCACCAGGGTGTTCAGCTTGGAGAGGACCCACTTGTCCTCCGGGGCCAGCTTGTCCGCCTCCGGCAGGGCATAGCTGTCCAACTCCAGGTTCATCATCACGAAACGGCTGGCGTTCCAGATCTTGTTGGCGAAATTCCGCATGGCCTCGCACTTCTCCGTGTAGAAGCGCATATCGTTTCCGGGGCTGTTGCCGGTGATAAGATTGAAGCGCAGGGCGTCCGCGCCGTACTTCTCCGCCACCTCCAGGGGGTCGATGCCGTTGCCCAGGGACTTGGACATCTTCCGCCCCTTGTCGTCCCGCACCAGGCCGTGGATCAGCACCGTGCGGAAGGGGATCTTCTTCATCTGCTCGCAGCCGGAGAAGATCATCCGGGACACCCAGAAGAAGATGATGTCATAGCCGGTGACCATCACCGAGGTGGGATAGAAGTACTCCAGATCCGCCGTCTTTTCCGGCCAGCCCAGGGTGGAGAAGGGCCACAGGGCGGAAGAGAACCAGGTGTCCAGCACGTCAGGGTCCCGGGTCAGGTGCGTGCTTCCGCACTTTTCGCACTTGGTGGGGTCCTCCCGGCTGACGTTGATGTGGCCGCAGTCGTCGCAGTACCAGGCGGGAATCTGATGGCCCCACCACAGCTGGCGGGAGATGCACCAGTCGTGGACGTTCTCCATCCAGTTGGTGTAGATCTTGGAGAAGCGGTCGGGGACGAACTTGACCTCCCCCTCCCGGACCACCCGGAGGGCCTCCTTCGCCAAGGGCTCCATCTTCACGAACCACTGGGCGGAGATCAGGGGCTCCACGTCGTTATGGCAGCGGTAGCAGGTGCCCACGTTGTGGCTGTAGGGCTCGGTCTTCACCAGATACCCCTGCTCCTCCAGGTCCTTCACAATGGCCTTACGGCACTCGTAGCGGTCCATTCCGTTGTAGGGGCCGCCGTTCTCGTTGATCCTGCCGTCGTCGCCAATGCAGCGGATGATCTCCAGATTGTGGCGCTGGCCCACCTCAAAGTCGTTGGGGTCGTGGGCGGGGGTCATCTTCACCGCGCCGGTGCCGAAGCCGATCTCGCAGTACTCGTCCCCCACGATGGGGATCTCCCGGTTCATGATGGGCAGGATACAGGTCTTCCCGATCAGGTGCTTGAACCGCTCGTCCTCCGGGTTCACGGCCACGCCGGTGTCGCCCATCATGGTCTCGGGCCGGGTGGTGGCCACGACGAGGTCGCCGGAGCCGTCGGCCAGGGGATAGCGGATATACCACAGGTGGCCAGGCTTGTCCTGGTACTCCACCTCCGCGTCGGAGAGGGCGGTGACACAGTGGGGGCACCAGTTGATGATGCGGCTGCCCTTGTAAATGAGGCCCTTGTCGTAGAGCTCGCAGAAGGTCTCCCGGACAGCCTTGGAACAGCCCTCATCCATGGTGAAGCGGGACCGGGACCAGTCGCAGGAGACACCCATCTTCTTCTGTTGCTGGACGATGCGCCCGCCATACTCCTCCTTCCACTTCCAGACCCGCTGGAGGAACTTCTCCCGGCCCAGGTCGTAGCGGGTCAGGCCCTCGTTGACCCGCAGGTCCTCCTCCACCTTGATCTGGGTGGCGATGCCGGCGTGGTCCACGCCGGGGACCCAGAGGGCGGCGTAGCCCTGCATCCGCTTGAAGCGGGTGAGGATGTCCTGGAGGGTACAGTCCATGGCGTGGCCCATGTGGAGCTGGCCCGTGACGTTGGGGGGCGGCATGACGATGGAGAAGGGCTTTTTCGCGGGGTCCGGGTCGCCCCTGAAACAGTTCCCCTTCTCCCACATCTCGTAGATGCGCCCCTCCACCTGCTGGGGCTCGTACACCTTGGGCAGTTCTTTTCTCATGTTGATTCTCCTATTCTGTAAACTTGTGTTTTTATTTGATAGATGCAATCGGTTTTCCGGTTTTCTCAGTGATAAAGGTTCGGAACTCCTCCGCCGTACCGCCGCTGAGGGTGGCTTTGTCATAGATCTGCCCGTGCTGCCGGCTGAACAGAAGCACAAAGTAATCCGCCGTCTCGCACACCTGCTGAATCGTCTCATAGTGAAATTCCGTCACCGCGGCCTCCGTGGCGGAGGTATAGCCCTCCTCCGTAAAGACACTCCGCGCGATCGACGTGCCGGGCAGCATCTTCTTTTTCGCGAAGAAGGCGTTGACCTGGTCCTCGGTCAGCAGTATCACGACCAATATCACGCCGACGCTCAAATTCAGGGTGTCCTGAAACGCCCACGGCTCCTCCAGCATCCGCTGTGCGGCAATCAGCAAAATCGCCAGCGCCACGACGCACCAGCCAAAGATATGGCTTCTCCGGCTGCGCTTTTTCCGGAGCGTCCTGCGCAGCGCCCGGGCCATGGCGGTCAAACCCTTTTGATCGTATGTTGTCTCAAATCGAAACTCCATCCCGCCCTCCTCAAAGAAAAACGCCCTGAGCCTTCCGGCTCAGGGCGGACATGGGTCCGTGGTACCACCTGAATTCGCGCCCTAGGGCGCGCGCTCACGGGCGCTCTCACGCCCTCTCCCGATAACGGGGGACACCGCCGCGGCTTACTGGACCTTCAGCCGCGATGCTCCGGGACGACTTCTCCGTCTGGCTCACGGGAGCTTGCACCGTCCGCTCCCTCTCTTCGCTTCCGCCCGCCGGATACTGCTTCCCTTCTCCGCAGTTTGATACTTGCGACAGTATAATATATCCGCCCCGGATTGTCAAGCCCCTCTCACGCCTCCCGTCCGTTCAGCCAGTCCTCCACCACCGCCCGGGCCGTGACGGGCGTGACACTCCCCCGGACCATGGCCTCCAGCAGGATCTGGATCTGCCTTTGAGAGCTGGTGACATCCGGCACCGTCTCCGCCTCATCCCCGCAGCGGATCTGAAAGCCATATCGCTCCGCCCCCGCCGTCTCCTCCACCACCAGGTAGTAGTATACCGCCTCTCCGCGGCACGCCGACTGTCCAAACCAAATCTTCCGCACACGACAATCCTCTTTTCAAAAAATACGGCCCTGTTTGAAAGATGCGAAATACGCGGCGGTCAAAAAATCCGGTTCCGGGTATTTCGGCATTTTTCAAACAGGGTCGACTCCAGTATACCACCCCGCCAGGGTCGTTTTCTGTCGGAAATGGTCGAAGGCCGCGGGTTCTTATACCGGCTCACGGCAGAAGAGAATAAGGAGGCACGGAACCGGCCTCAGATACTCACCGCGGGTCCTCCGCCAGCAGGGCCTCCAGCTCCTCCCGGCTGTACAGCAGGTTCAGCGCCTCCAGAAGGCCGTTGGCGGTCAGGTGCTCCGGCAGGTCCAGGCGGCGCAGCAGGGCCTGACGCCGGGCGGCGCTGTCCCGGCCGCCGGTGAGACCCAGCGTGAAGAGGTCCGCCTTGGTGAGGGGCTCGCCCCGGGGCGTCTCTGCCGCCGATTCATCCAAAAAGGTGGCTCCCGCCCGGCGGAGGGCCTCCAGCAGCGCCTCGGGGCGCATCCCCTCCACCCCCAGCTTGCCCTCCCTGCCGGGGCGGCACTTGCGGCGCTCCTTGCCCAAAACGTCCGGGATATACGCCTGCTTGATCTGGTCCGGGGGCAGGGCGCCCTTGAGGTAGTTCCGGATGACGAAGCCCGCGCCGTCGCTGTCCGTCAGGACGATCAGGCCCTGTTTTTCCGCCAGGCGGCGGAGAAAGGCCAGCTTCTCCCGGTCGTTGAACACGGCGAAGCCTCCCAGGGTGATGATCGTGGCGTCCACCACCTGGGAGAGGGTGTTCTTGTCGTACCGCCCCTCCACCACGATGACCTCTTTGATCCGCCTCATCGACCCGCCGCCCCCAGACGCACCAGCAGCAGCTTCAATTCTCCCGCCGGGTCGATGCCCTTCTCGCTCTTCATCCGCCGGTCCAGGGTCTGACACATCCGCACCGCGTCCTCGCACCACTCCGCCGTGGCCCGCCGGGCGGCGGACAGCAGCAGCTTTGCCGGATAGTCCGACCGCATGTCCCACAGCTCCATGAGCCAGTACTTGTCCCGGCCGCCGTCGATGGCCAGCCGGGCGGTGTAGATCCGCCGCAGCTGCCCCCCCAGGGCCGCCAGGATCACGATAGGCTCCGTCTGCATCTTCAAAAGGTCCCCCAGGATGGCGGAGGCCCGGTCGTAGTCCCCCTGGAGCACCGCGTCGGACAGGCGGAACACCTCCGCCGACAGCACCGGGTCCGCCACGGCGTCGATGTCCGCCTTTGTGACAGACTTCCCCTTGGCGTAGGCCCCGATCTTGGCGATCTCCGGCACCAGGCCCGTCATCAGCCCGCCGCAGGTGAAGATCAGGTACTCCGCCGTCTGGCGGTCGATGTCCTTCCCCAGGGCCCGGAACCGGCGGGCGATCCACGCCTCCAGCTCACGGCCGTCAGCGGGGCGGAACTCCACCGCCTCCACGTGGGCGTCAATGGCCTTGCAGAGCTTCTTCATGGTCTTATTGGGCTTGTACTCCACCGTGTCGTACACAAACACAATGCAGCAGTAGGGCGGGATGTCCTCCAGCAGGGCGATGAGCCTCTCCCGCTGCTCCTCGTTCAGCTTGAAGAGGTCGAGGTCCACCGCCACCAGCAGCGTGCGCTCCGCCATCATGGGCATGGCCTCCGCCATCTCGGCCAGGGCCTGGACGCTCACGTCCTTCCCCTCCACCCGGTGGTAGTTGAACTCCTCGAACCCGGCGGGAACCAGTTTTTTCCGCAGGGCCTCCAGGTAGTACTCCCGCAGGTAGCTCTCCTCGCCGTAGAAGATGTACGCCCCGCCCAGGGTGCCCCCGGAGAGGTCCCCCTTGAACTTTTGAAACGCCCCGCTGCCGCCGGACGCTTTTTTTCCATAGGCCATGGTCAATTCTCCCGATTCAATGATAGATGGATGTCCCCGTGGAGGTCCGTGCGGTAGACGGCGCAGCCCTGCCGGGCCAGCCGCTCCAGCGTCTCCTCCGACGGGTGCCCGTAGGAATTGCTCCCCACGCTGACGCAGACCGTCTCCGGCCCCAGCGCCTCCAGCAGCTCCTCCGAAGTGGAATAGCGGGAGCCGTGGTGGCCGGCCGCCAGCACCTCCAGATCCGGCAGCTCACAGGCCGCCAGGAGCCTTCGCTCCGTGGCGCGGTCCATGTCGCCGGTGACCAGCAGGTCCAGCTCCCCGGCGGAGGCCAGGACGGCAAGTCCCTCCTGGTTGTCTCCGCCCGTTCCCACCGGCGGGTACACGGTCAGCGCCGCTCTGCCCAGGGAGATCGTCCGAACCTCCTCCGGCGGCATGACGCCGGCTCCCGCCGCCTCCGCCGCCGAGAGCACCCGCTCCCGCAGTTCCCCGTCCTCCGCCGTCTCCGGCGCCAGCAGCGCCCCCACGTCCACACGCTCCGCCAGGGCGGTAACGCCGGAGACGTGGTCGCTGTCATAGTGGGTCAAAATGAGATAGTCCAGCCGCTTGCAGCCCAGGGACGCCAGATGGTCCGCGGCGATGTCCCCGGCGCTGATCCAGCCGTTTCCGCTGCCGCAGTCCACCAGGGCGAAGCGGCCCTCCGAGGCCAGCAGCACACACTGGCCCTGGCCCACGTCCAGGAAGAAGACATCCAGGTCCGCCCGGCAGCGCCGCCGGCCCAGCTCCACGGTCACCGCCAGGGTGAGCGCCGCCAGCAGCGCGGCGGCGGCGTACTTTCGGCGGTTCTTCGGCCGGAGGACATACGCCAGGGCGAAGAGCGCGTAGGCGAACACCAGCCAGTACTTCAGATAGGGGTTGGTGTAGTACACCGCGTGATACGGGATGCCCGCCAGCAGGCGGGCCGCTCCCAGGATGTACCCCGCCAGCGCCCTGGGGACCAGGGCCAGCGCCGCCCCCAGAGGCGTCCAGAGGAACCCCGCCGCCACAGACAAAAGCCCCGCCATAAACACAATGCCCGCCGCCCAGAGGCACAGCAGATTGCTCAGGGGCGACACCAGCGCCAGCCTCCCGAAGTACCAGGCGGTCAGGGGCGTGGTGAACACCAGCGCGCCCATGGTGGTGGAGAAGCTGGCGGAAAAAAACCGGAACACCCTGCCCCTGGGCCGCTCTCCCGCCAGGGTCTTCATCAGCCGCGGCGTCAGCCACAGCAATCCCGCCATGGCGGCAAAGGACAGCTGGAGGCTCACCGAGGCGGCGGCGAAGGGATTCACCAGCAGAATGAGAAACAGCGCCGCGGCCAAGGCCGTGGGCGGGTCGCTGTCCCGGCGGCACAGAGGCGCGGCCAGGAGAAACGTCAGCATGACGCAGGCCCGCACCACCGAGGGGCTCCCGCCGGTGAGCAGGGCATAGAAGACCAGCAGCGGCAGTGTGAGGGCCGCCGTCAGGCGGCGCCGCTTTCCCGTCAGCAGGGTCACAAGGGTCAGCAGGAACCCGCAGTGCATCCCGGAGACCGCCATGATGTGGTACAGCCCCGCCTCGGACAACGCGATGCCGTCCTCCTCTGAGAGGCCGCTTTTGTCCCCGGTGAGGATGGCGGTGAGAAAGCCCGCCGTCTCCTCCGGATAGAGCTGCCGGATTTTCTCCGCCATGGCCCGTCCCAGCCGGGCGGGCAGCCAGCGGAGGGAGCCCGCGGTCCCGGAGGCGTATGACGCCCCGCCCCGTCCGTACAGCAGGAGAAAAGCCCCCTTGGAGGTAAAGCTGGTGACGTCCGTGTCCCGGACCCTGGCGGCGCTCTGAAAGCGGACCGCCCCGGTGACCGTCTGTCCCGGCTCCAGCTCCAGAAGGGAGACATCGCCGTAATACACGGCCTTTCCGAGGGGAAATCCCTCCAGCTTTACGGATGTTCTCGCGCCGTAGTCCGTCTCCTCGGCGTAGTCCAGCAGCGTCATGACCGCCGTCCCCTCCGTGCCCGCCAGGGCCTCCATGGGCCGCTGGACCTGCCGGAGGTACAGCCAGTTCCACCCCAGGGCCAGCGCCAGGGCGGCACAGGCCGCCGCACTCCGGCGGCGGAGCTCCCAGGGGAGCAGGAAGGACGCCCAGCCCAGCGCCAGCGCCCCCAGGGCGGCGGGCAGCAGCCACTCCGGCCGCAGCAGGTACTGGGCCAGGAAGACGCCCAGGGAGAAGGCCCCGGCGAAGACCGCCAGCCTTCTCATTTCCTGCGGGCGGGCGGATAGGGCGCCGGCTGGTCCGTGCGGCCCAGGAGGTAGTCGGTGCTGACCTTATAGTAGTCGGCCAGCTTCAATACCGCCCAGGTTGGAATCTCCCGTTTTCCCTTCTCATAACGCCAATAGACGTTACGGCCCATATTCAGATATTCCGCGATCTCAATCTGCGTCTTATCATGGTCAACCCGCAGATCTTCCAATCGTTGAAAATGCATCCGATTCACCTCAGAAAAATGCTACCAAACGGCAACATTATCTTGGGTGATTTCATCCATACGGATTCATTCTCGATTCAGATTTTACCACGTATCTGAATGAAACGCCAGCATATTTCTAAAATTACCGCCAATCGGAAAACGGGCCGCCGAGGGCGGCGGCCCCTACAGGTTGCGTAAGGGCCGCCCCCCTGGGCGGCCCATTTTCAATAACCGTCGATTACGGACACCGCCCCCACGGCACATCCCGTAGGGGCCGCCCCCCTGGGCGGCCCGTCTTTCAATAACCACCGATTGCGAACACCGCCCCCACGGCACATCCCGTAGGGGCCGCCCCCCTGGGCGGCCCGTCTTTCAATAACCACCGATTACGGACACCGCCCCCACGGCACATCCCGCAGGGGCCGCTCCCCCGCCAGCGGAAACTCCCCTCAGCGGAGAACCTGGTCCAGAACCTGATAGAGCTTCTCCACCTCCACCGGCTTGGCCAGATGCCCGTTCATCCCGCACTCCACCGACTTTTTCAAGTCGTCGTCAAAGGCGTTTGCCGACATGGCGATGATGGGGATGGTATGGCAGTCCTCCCGGTCCATGCTCCGAATCCTCCGGGTGGCCTCCAGGCCGTCCATCACCGGCATCATGATGTCCATCAGGATCACGTCATAGGTGCCCGGCGGCGTCGAGCGGATGCGCTCCACGGCCTGCGCGCCGTCGCCGACGCACTCCACCTCGAAGTCCCGCTCCTCCAGCAGGCACTGGGCAATCTCGGCGTTGAGCTCGTTGTCCTCCACCACCAGAATCCGGTATCCGGTGAAGGAGAGCTCCTCCGTCTTCGTCCCGGCCTCCACGGGCGTTCCCACGGGCAGGTGGATGGCAAAGCTGAACGTGCTGCCCCTGCCGGGGGCGCTCTCCAGCTGGATGCCGCTCCCCATCATCTGCACCAGACGGCTGCTGATGGAGAGGCCCAGACCGGTGCCCTGCTGCTTGGAGGGATTGGCCCCGGCCTGCTCAAAGGCCCGGAAAACCCGCTCCTGCTCCTCCCTGGCAATGCCGATGCCGGTGTCCCGCACCGAGAAGCGGACCAGGGGATCTCCGCCGCCGGCGCCGTCCTCCCAGGCCGTCAGTGTGACCTCTCCCCCCTCCGGGGTGAACTTCACGGCGTTGCCCAGCAGGTTGATCAGCACCTGGCTGATGCGCATCCTGTCCGCCGAAAACCACCTGTGGGTCAGGGAAATCTCCTGGGTGAACCGAATCCCCTTGGCCGACGCCTGGGGAAGAATCAGCTCCCGGATGGTATCCAGCATCTCCTGAACGTCAAAGTCGCAGGGCTGCAGCTTCATCTTGCCGCTCTCGATCTTGGACATGTCCAGAATGTCGTTGATCAGCCCCAGCAGATAGTTGGAGGAGGCCTGGATCTTCCGCAGGCAGTCCAGAATCCGCTCCGGGCTCTGCTCCCTCTGCAGGGCAATGGCCGTCATGCCGATGATGCCGTTCATGGGCGTGCGGATCTCATGGCTCATGCGGGAGAGGAATTCGGACTTGGCTTTGCTGGCTATGTCGTGCTGCTGCTGGTTCAGCTGCCCCTGGATGACCTGTCCCAGCTCCGCCAGATCCTGATACGCCTCAGGGTCCTCCAGAAAAGACGGCGGAAGATCCAGAATACAGACGTTGCCCATATAGCTGCCGCTGTCATACATGGGCAGCACAATGCCCTGCTGGCCGGGACGGACGTTCAGGAATCGCTGGAGGACCTCCCCGCGGCTGTCCTCCGGGGAGAAGGCGCGGACCTCGTCCTGGCCCAGCCAGGCGAAAAACGCCTCCTTCTCCTCCTCTGTGTACTTTTGGACGCCCTTGGCATCGTCCCGCCCGTCCTGGTACCACTGGTAGTTCAGATAGTTGGAGTTGAAATCCGCCCGCAGCAGGGACACCAGAACGCCGCCGGCCTGATAGTACCGCCCGATCTTCCGGATCATCAGCGCCATCTGAGCGGGAAAATCACCGCCCTTGCCGAAGAGGTTCAGCGCCACGGACACCAGGCTCATGTCCTCGCCGCAGCCGATGGTGCTGATCTCATGGGCCTGCAGCGGGGGAAGGTCGCCCCGCTCCTCCCGGGACAGCTCCCCATAGAAGAGCGGCGTCTCCACCGCGCCGGGGCGCGGGGTGTTCCGCGCCAGCTTCGCCATGCGGATCAGCTGTTCCGACTCCTGGCCCCTCTCAGCCCGGGCCAGACCTGCCCGCACGGGAACCGCGAGTTGGGAGAAGCGGGCGCCGCACGCGCTCAGCAGCTCGCCTGTAAATTCCGCCGCCTCGGCCTCCGTCCGGCCCTCCAGCCAGAGAACAAACTCGTCCCGGTTCAGCCGCAGGGCCGCCACCCGGCCCCCAGTCCGCTCCGTCAGGGCCTGGCACCGCTCCCGCAGAAGCTCGCCCAGCTCCTCAAGGATCATATCCCCGAAGACGATGCCGTTTTTCTCGCTGATCTGCTTCATGCGGCCCAGGAGCAGGCAGACCATGACGCCCTCCGGCCGTTCCCGCCGGTACTCCTCCAGCTTTCTGAGGCCGGCGCCGCAGGCGTAGAGGCCCGTCGCGCCGTCCACGGTGTTCTTCCGAAGCTGCTCCGCCTCCCGCGCTTTCTGCTCCTGGATATTGCGGATACTGCCCACCAGCTTCCACCGCTGTCCGTCGGTGTCGTAGACCGCCTTTCCCGTCAGGGCCACCCAGAGGAACTCCGCGTCCTCCGGCCACTTCATCCGGAACTCCACATACAGGTCGTCCGCCTCGCTCCGGAGCGCCCGGACCGCCCCCGCCCGGTCCTTTTCATAGATATAATCGGGGTTGATAAAGCTGCCCCCCAAATCGCCGCAGTGCCACTGGCCGCTCATGGCCGGGTGGTTGACCACGTCCAAAATCTGGGTGTGCAGGTCATAGGAAAAGAAGATGTCCCTGGAGGACTCCAGCGCCAGCTTGTACCGCTCTTTCTCCTCCAGGAGGATGTTCTCCGCCTTTTTCTGCCGCTCCGTCAGGTCCACGACCACCTGGTACAGGCTGTCGATCTCCAGGATATTGGAGGGCTTGAAGTCCCGCAGGCCCTCCGCCCCTCCGCTGATGCACCGCATCAGCCGCTGGACCGGCCGGGTCAGATGCCGCACCACCAGGTAGATGCCCAGCACACCCACGCCCAGACCCAGCAGAACGGCCGCCACCATCCAGATGTAAAGGCGGCGGCTCATGCCGAACAGGTCCTCCTCGGTGTCCAGACCCACCAGCACCCAGTCGGTGTCCTCATAGGGCACATTGGTGCTGTACAGCCGCAGGGGATAGGACACGGCGTAGATGCCCTGGCCGTCCAGCGTGACATCCTCCAGCCGGCGGAGATTCTGATACTGCGTCTCCCGCAGAAGGACGCTCCCCCCCGCGGCGCGGACCCGGTCATAGAGCATCCCCTTGCCCACCAGGGGCGCGCAGCTGCCGCCGTTTTGGAGGGCCAGCAGATAGCCGGACTGCTGGGACTCGTTCAGCTCCGCCACGGGGAAGTAATCATACAGGCTCCGGCTGGAGATTTCCACCCCCAGCACACCGTAGGTCACCCCGCCGTACCGCAGGGGCAGCGAGTAGGTGATCATCTCGTGGGTGTCCACCCGGTCTTTCTCCAGGCAGAAAGGCGGCGCCCAGTAGCCCAGGTCCGCCGTATCCGCGTCGGGAAAGTCCCGTCCGGCCCGCCAGGGCTCATAGAAATAGCGGTCCGCCGCGTCCGCGCCGTCCATGTGGAACCGGGTGGTCCAGTTGGTATCCAGGGGGATGCCCCAGGCTCTGGAGAGCTCCTTGCTCCCCCGCTCCAGCAGCAGGTCCGTGTAGTTCACGGGATTTGTCCTGGGGTCGGAATCCCGGATAAAGAACCCGTCGTACTCCCCCGCCGCACCGCCGTCCGGCCCCGTCAGGATCAGAAAGACCCCGTTGGTGAAGTTGTTCTGCAAAATCTCCAGGCACTCCGGAAACAGCTGCTCCAGCAGTCCGTTCCGCATCTCGCCGGAGCGGAGCAGCTCCTCCACTCCCACGCCCCCGCCGTCCAGATACCGCTCCAGAACGCCGTTCATCAGCGTCTCCCGGTCGCGGACCGCGGCCCACCGCTGGTTCATGTCGTTTTGCAGGATCACGCCCCGGTTCTCCACCAGACGGCTCATCATATTGCCGGAGTACTCCTCCAGCGTCCCCGTGATCCGCCGGACCACCAGCGTGCCGATGGTGATGGCGCCCTGCAAAAGCATGATGGCGATCAGGGGAAACAGAAACATCCGGAAGATCGTCCGTTTTTTCCGCATCTGACCAGCACCTCTCATGATAAGCCTACTTGCCGGCGGCGTCACGCAGCGCCTGGCAGAAGCCGCCGTACCAGTCCTCAAAAGCATCGTCCGACACGTAGTCCGCCGACGCCTCCTCCAGGCTCTCGCCCCGGGCGATGGCCTCCAGCACCGCCGTCCGGTCCGCGGAGGCCCGGTCCGCCAGGTGGTACTCCAGCACCTTTCGGGCGGCGTAGCCGTTTTCAAAGCTCTTGTTGGTGTAGAGGGTCATCCCCTCCATCCCGTCAAAAATGGCGGTCAGGCAGTCGTAGGTCTTGGGGGACACCGTCAGCCCCTGGTCCGCGATGACCTGATCCAGCTTTTCGGTGCTGTTGGCCTCCTTCAAGACCGGCAGATAGCCGGAGACACAGCCGAACCGCAGGTTGTTCTCCGCCTGGGTGAACCACTTCAAAAACTCCACGGAGGCGTACTCGTGCCGCCGGTCCGACTTGCTGACCACCATGCCCGCGCCCTGCTGCACGGCGTAGTCCCGTCCGCCCTCGAAGACCGGGGCGGGCATCACAATGTAGTCGATGGCGTGGCTGCCCCCGTCCAGCTCCACCTGGTCGGGAAAATACATGGCGGAGGCCGTGGAGCCGGTGTAGGCCAGGATGTCTCCGGTCTTCACATCGTCGGAGCGGAAGGCGCCGTAGGCCCCGAAGTACCCCTTGACCATGGGGACGTAGAAGTTCTCCCATAGGCGGCGCAGCTCCTTCTCCGGCGTGTTCAGGGTCATCTCCCCGTTCTCCACCTGGAAGATCTCCACGCCCAGCTGCTGCAGTCCGATGATGAAATAGTTGGCCACGGCGTCCCGGCCGTAGAGGGCCCTGCCGTCCTCCGGCACATCGGGGGTGAGGCTGTCCGTCCACTCATAGTAGGTCCTGGCCGCGGCCGCGACCCCTTCGATGGTCCGCAGATCCTCCAGGGAGACGCCGCTGGCCGCCGAGAAGTCCTCCCAGTCCGTTCTATTGAGCATCATGATCTCCGTGGACTTCGCCGTGGGGAAGATCCGCAGCGAGCCGTCGGCGGCGATGCGGCCCTCCTCGATGTAGGAGTCCACGTACCGGCCCAGCTCCTCCTCCGTGAGATAGCTGGACAGGTTGGCCAGAGCGCCGGCCTGCTCCACCTCATAGGCGGTATCCGCATAAGAGGAGAAGATGTCCGGCATGGCGTCCGCGCCCACCTTGCCGCCGATGGCGTCCCGCACGGCCGACTCCAGGTCGGCCACCGAGCCCTGGGAGTAGCTCTCCACGTAGATCCCCAGCTCCTGGCCCACCGTGTCGTTGAACTCCTCCACCAGCGCGTCGAAGGCGGCCTGCTGGGAGCCGTTATAGTAGTGCCAAACCGTCAGAGACACCGGGTCCTTCGGGTCCAGCGGCCCCTTGTCTCCACACCCTGTCAAAGCCAGCGCCAGCACCGCCGCGAGACACACCGCGCAGGCCCTCCTCGCTGCCGTCACCGTGATCTTCATGGGGAACCGCTCCTTTCCTCTTCCAAAAAATGCCGAACCGGTGTCCTCACCCAGTTCTGGTTATGATTCCATTTTTTAGTGTAGCATAGATTTCCCGTGTTTTCAAGACCGCGGGCGCTGTTTTGCTCCCTGTGCCGCGGGAGGTCAGATCAGCAAAAGAAGAGAGGGGACCTCCGTCCCCCCTCTGCCGCCCGCGTCAGCCCGGCGGCCAGGTCATATCCCTTCCGGCCAGCACATGGAAGTGCAGGTGGGGCACGCTCTGGCCCGCCTGCTCGCCAATGTTGGACACCACCCGGTAGCTCTCGATGCCCATCTCCGCCGTGACCCTGGCGATGACCTCGAAGATGTGGGCCACCACCGCGCTGTTCCCGGCGTTCACGCCGGAGACGGAGGCGATGTGCTCCCTGGGGATCACCAGGAAGTGGGTGGGCGCCTGGGGGGCGATGTCGCTGAAGGCATAGCAGAGCTCGTCCTCGTAGACCTTGGCGCTGGGGATCTCCCCGGCTGCGATTTTGCAGAATAGACAGTCAGACATGATGTTCCTCCTTCCTTGATTCGTTCAGATAAACCGGTTTTGACCGGGGTCATACTGGTAATTCACCGACGCCAGCGTCCGGCGCAGGGCGGACTCATCGGCGTCCAGCGCCGCGCACAGCTCGCCGATGCTGCCGTACTCATCCCGCAGCTTCGTGTTCACAAAGCTCAGCAGGATATAGGGGTCCTGAGGGAGCGTCATTGCTCCGGCACCACGGCGAAGAACGTCAGGTCCCCGCCGCCCTCCGGGTTGTCGTTGATGAGGCTGTGCTCGTGGCCCCTGGGGCAGTAGTGGCAGGACCCCGGGCCCAGGGGCTCGTACACCCCGTCGCACAGCACCTTTCCGGTTCCGGAGAGAACGTAGATGATCTCGCTGCTGGTCTCGTGGGTGTGCAGGCCGATGGAGGCCCCGGGCACCAGGGTGCCCCGCATGATCTTTCCCAGGGGGTCTGTGTACAGCTGGGCGGAGACCTCCTTCTCGCCGCCCCGCATATGGGGGATGACGGTGGTCTCCATGGCGTCGAAATCAATGAGCATACGGGCTCTCCTCTCAAAAAATATTCACGGGTGTACGAACATAGCGTGGATGAACCAGCAGAACACATCCTCCCGAAGAACGGGGGACTGGTCGTACTCCTCCCGGAAGCCCGGCAGGGCCCGAACCTCCGCCAGCCAGCGGGCCATCTCCTCCGGCGGCTCCCCCGCCCTGTTCCAGGCGGCGGCCTTCACCCACTTCCGCAGCTCCTCCCAGCGGGCGGGGCCGGACCGGGCCAGGGCTTCCAGCTCCGGCAGAAGGCGCTCCGCCAGCAGCTGCCAGCGGACCATGTCCGAGGCGGCAAAGGGACGGGGAAAAATATCCGGATGGGAGAAGAAATCCGTGTAGAGCGGCAGGATGTCCCGCTCCAGCTTCTCCGCCAGTTGGTCCAGGGCGTCGTCCAGAAAGGCGGTGCGGTCCTGCTGGTAGAGGATGTCCTCATAGTTCTCCACCGTGTAGATCCCCCGCCGCCAGGGGTCGCCGGTGGACCAATAGTCCCAGTCCGGGTTATACCCGCGGCAGACGGGGCCGAAGCCCAAGTATCCCCGCCACCCGGCCTGGACCTGCTCGAAACGGCGGCCTATGATCAGGTAGTCGTAAAGCCGCCCGGGATTCTCGCGGACAAAGCCATAGAAGCCCTTCCAGTCATAGGAAAATTGGAACGCGGGGAACCGCGCCTCCATCATGGCAATTAGGCGGCGCTTTACGGGGACGCTGCGGGGGTGGGACATTGGGCCTCCCTCCTCTTGTGGTCTTGCGGTCTTGCGCTGGGACTGCAATTCGCTTCGCTCTTGCAGTCTTTTGTTCCTTCGCGCCGGGAGTCTCCAGGGGGCGACGCCCCCTGGACCCCTGCCACCTTTTGAAAAAGGTGGACGAAAACTTTATCCGCGCTCCGCGCGCTTCTCTTTCAGCCCAGCTTGCCGGCCACGAAATCGTCCACGCTGGCCAGGGCGTCGTCCACCTTCAAAATCTCCGTGCCGCCGCCCATGGCGCTGTCCGGCTTTCCGCCGCCCTTTCCGCCGCAGATGCCACACACGTTCTTCACCAGATCGCCGGCCTTGATGCCCCTGGCCACGGCCTCCCTGCCGCACACCGCCAGGAAGGAGATCTTCTCCCCGTTGACGGAGGCCAGCACCGCCACCACATTGGGCTCCTTGTCCCGCAGGAAGTCGCCCATCTGCCGCAGGGCGGCGGCGTCCAGGCCGCTGCGGTGGGCGGTGAGGACCTTCAATCCCCCCACGTCCTTGGCGCTCATCAGGAAGTTCCGGGCCTCCCCCAGGGACGCCTCGGCCTTGAACTTCTCCAGGGCCTGGCGCAGCTCCTTCATCTCCATGGTCTGCTGCTCGATGCGGCTCTCCAGCTCGCCGGGGTTGGTCTTGAGCATCTGGGCGGCGTGGAACAGCACCTGCTGGTTGCGGTTGACGGTCTCCAGGGTCAGCCTGCCCACAGTGGCCTCGATCCGGCGGACGCCGGAGGCCACGGAGCCCTCGGACTTGATGCGGAAGGGGCCGGCCTTGGCGGTGTTGTCCAGATGGGTGCCGCCGCAGAACTCCATGGAGAAGTCCCCCATCTCCACCACCCGGACCACGTCGCCGTACTTCTCACCGAACATGGCCACGGCGCCCTTGCGCCTGGCCTCCTCGATGGGCAGCACCTCCGTCACCACCGGGTAGCCCTCCAGGATGGCGTCGTTCACCAGGCGGTCGATCTCGCTGAGCTGCTCGGGAGTGATGCTCTCAAAGTGGGTGAAGTCGAAGCGGATGCGGTCCGGCTCCACCAGGGAGCCCGCCTGGTGGACGTGGTCCCCCAGCACCTTTTTCAGGGCGGCGTCCAGCAGGTGGGTGGCGCTGTGGGCCCGGCGGATGGCCTTGCGGCGCTCCGTGTCAATGGTGACGGTGACCTGGTCCCCCACTTTCAGCTCGCCGCTTTTCAGCGCGCCGGCGTGGAGGAACTTGCCGCCCTTGTTCTTCTGCACATCCCGGACCTGGAAGGCACTGCCGCCGCAGGCGATCGTACCGTGATCCGCCACCTGGCCGCCCATCTCGGCGTACATGGTGGTCCGATCCAGCACCAGGGTGGCCTCCGTGCCGGAGACGATCTCATCCCGCAGCTCGCCCTCCACCACGATGGCCAGGACCCTGGCGTCCACGCTGTCCCTGTCGTAGCCCACAAACTCGGTGGCGGGCACGTCGGAGCCGAACTCGATGCCGGCCCAGCCCAGGTCCCCCAGGGCCTCCCGGGCCTTGCGGGCACGGACCCGCTGCTCCTCCATCAGCTTGTCGAAGCCCTCCCGGTCCACGGTCATGCCCGCTTCCTCCACCATTTCAACGGTGAGGTCGATGGGGAAGCCGAAGGTGTCGTAGAGCTTGAAGGCGTCCGCGCCGGAGAAGACCTGTTCCCCCTTGGCCTTGTGGGCGGCCAGCAGGTCGTTGTAGATCTTCATGCCGCCGTCAAGGGTCTGCGCGAAGTTCTCCTCCTCCGTGCGGATGACCTTGGTGATATAGCCCTGCTTCTCCCGCAGGTCGGGGTAGGCGGTCTCGTTCTCATGGACCACGGTGTCCACTACCTCGTGGAGGAAGGGGCGGTCCACCCCCAGGAGCTTGCCGTGGCGGGCGGCCCGGCGCAGCAGGCGGCGCAGGACATAGCCCCGACCCTCGTTGCTGGGCAGCACGCCGTCGCAGATCATCATCACCGAGGAGCGGATGTGGTCGGTGATGACCCGGAGGCTCACGTCGGTCTTATGGCTCTCGCCGTAGTGGGCGTCTGTGATCTCGCTGACCTTGTTGGTGATGTTCATCACCGTGTCCACGTCGAAGAGGGAGTTCACATTCTGACACACGCAGGCCAGCCGCTCCAGGCCCATGCCGGTGTCGATGTTCTTGTTGAGCATCTCCTCATAATGGCCCTCGCCGTCGTTGATGAACTGGGAGAAGACGTTGTTCCAGACCTCGATATAGCGGTCGCAGTCGCAGCCCACAGTGCAGCCGGGCTTTCCGCAGCCGTGCTCCGGGCCCCGGTCATAGTAGACCTCGGAGCAGGGGCCGCAGGGACCTGCTCCGTGCTCCCAGAAGTTGTCCTCCTTGCCGAAGCGGAAGATCCGCTCCGCGGGGATGCCGATGTCCTTGTTCCAGATCTCAAAGGCCTCGTCGTCGTCCAGGTAGATGGAGGGGTACAGCCGGTCCTCCTCCAGCCCCACGACCTTGGTGAGAAACTCCCAGCAGAAGGGGATGGCCTCCTTCTTGAAGTAGTCGCCGAAGGAGAAGTTGCCCAGCATCTCAAAGTAGGTGCCGTGGCGGTCGGTCTTGCCGATGTTCTCAATGTCGCCGGTGCGGATGCACTTCTGGCAGGTGGTGACCCGGTCCCGGGGGGGCTCCTCCTCCCGGGTAAACCAGGTCTTCATGGGGGCCATGCCGCTGTTGATCAGCAGGAGGCTGGCGTCGTTGGCCGGGGGGATCAGGGAAAAGCTGGGCAGCCGCAGGTGCCCCTTGCTCTCAAAATAGCTGAGGAACATCTCCCGCAGCTCGTTGAGGCCGTAGTACGGATGTGACATATGTTTCTTCCTCCTAAAGTGGATGGTCCGCTCCAATAAAAAAAGCCCCGCCCCATAGATAGGGGCGAAGGCCTGCTTCGCGGTACCACCCTAATTATCCCCCGTGAATCAGGGGGACATCTCAAGCCATCCGGTAACGGGGATGAACCGGCCCGCTCCTTGCGGGACGCTCCAAAGTGGCTGCCTCACGGCGTGGGCTGAGGGCTCGCACCTTCCCCTCTCGCTGAGAGCCGGTTTCGTGAGACTGGCTTTTTCACGGCGTTTCGCTTCATGAACAGTGACATTATATCCCTTCTCCGGGATTTGTCAAGAAGCATCCCGCTCTTTTCTGCGGTTCTCCGCCGCCTTTTTCGCCTTTTGGCGGTTTTTGATCAGAACACACTCCCCCGTCCGGATACACTCTCCGCAGCCGATGCAGGGGGTGCTGTCGTTCTTCTCACTGTACAGAATCCCGCAGATCACCCCCGGCACCGCCAGAACCGCGATCAAGAACAGCCAGCCATACCACGCCATAGATTCCGCTCCTCTCCGTTTTTATCTCAGCTTACCACAGAAAGGGCGGCTCTGCCAGTGGCATAAGCAACAGCCGCAGTCCCAGCAGGGGCAGCAGCTCCTCCGGCGGTCCCGGCAGGGACGGCAGGGGGAACTCCTGGGGCTCGATCACCGCCCCGTCGGGCCGGGGGAGGTGCCGCTGGACACACAGCACCGGCTCCGTCAGGCTGGAGAGGGTCAGGCTGTCCCGGGAAGACAGGCCGCAGGTGATCACCGTCTCCGCCCGGAGCGGCGGCGGACTGTCCCCGGGGATCAGCAGAGTGCGGCAGGAGACCTCCGCCCGGCCCAGCGCCGCCCGGCCCCGCCGGGTCAGGGCCAGCAGGTCCCAGGTCCGCCCGGCCAGTCCCGCCGGGGACTCCGCGCCCAGAACGCCGGGAGGCAGATGCCTCAGCCACAAAGCCGGACAGTCGAAAATCGCTCCCTCCATCAAACCACCTCCTGGGTAGTATGGCTGGAGGCAAAAAATTTTACTCGTTTTTCCGCCGGAAACGTGTTATACTGTCTCTCGATCAATTGGGGAGGTGCGGACGTGGACTTCTGGGGTCATCTGAAAACCGTGAATCACCACCGGGCGCTGGTGCGGAAATACTGCTTCCGGCTGGGGCTGTACTGGCAGGGACTGACCCACGACCTCAGCAAGTACTCCCCGGTGGAGTTCTGGGCCGGGGTGAAATACTTCCAGGGGGACCACAGCCCCAACGACGCCCAGCGCAAGGCCCATGGCTACAGCGCCTCGTGGCTGCACCACAAGGGCCGCAACCGCCACCATTTCGAGTTCTGGACGGACTACGGCCCCGAGGGCATCCAGGGCGTGGAGATGCCGCCAAAATACGTGGCGGAGATGTTCTGCGACCGCCTGGCCGCCAGCAAGGTCTACCGGGGGGCGGACTTCGACCCAGGCGATCCCTACCGCTTCTTCCTTCGGGGCCGGGACAAGCGCCTTTTGCTGCACCCCGCCACCTCCGCCCTGCTGGAGGCCATCCTGCTCAAGCTGCGGGACGAGGGCGAGGACGCGGCCTTTGACTTCATCCGGCGGGAGGTCTTGAAAAACAGCCCTTGACGCCGGGGCGCGGCTGTGGTATTTTAAAAACAGACCATCGGTCTGTTTGAGAGGAGAGACGACCTTTGGGACGAAACAAATATCCGGAGGAGACCGTCCGAAAGATTCTGGACACGGCGGAACGGCTGTTCATTGAAAAGGGCTACGACCGGGCCTCCCTCCAGGAGATCATTCAGGAGACAGGCCTCTCCAAGGGGGCCATCTACCACCATTTCGCCTCCAAGGAGGACATCCTCTACTCCGTCTGCGAACGCATCGGCCGGCGGAACGGCGAGATTCTCTCGAAGGTCCGGGACGCTCCGGACCTGAGCGGCCTGGAGAAGCTGCGGACCATCTTCAAGGTCTCCATGCAGCCGGAGCGGCAGGCCAAGATGTTCTGCATGATGCCCTATCTGCTGGACAACGCCAAGTTTCTCGCCACGGAGATGCAGAGCATCTTTGCCGAGGTGGCGCCTGTCTTCATTGAGCCCATCATCCGCCAGGGCCTGGCGGACGGCTCCATCCGCACGGACCACCCCAGGGAGCTGGCGGAGGCCATGATGCTTCTCTCGGACATCTGGATCAACCCCATCGTCCGCCCCACCACGCCGGAGGAGATCCGGGCCCGGTGCGCCCTGTACAACCGCCTCTTCACGGCCTTCGGCATCACGGACCTGATCGATGAGGAAATCGTCGGCACCCTGCTGAGCTATGCGGAACTGGCCCGCCATCCTTCCCCGGACGAGGGGGAAAACGGCTGAAGAGAAACTGCCGCCCGCGGGCAGTTTCTTTTTGGAAATATAAAAACCGACGGTCGGTTTATAAAAGGAGCGTTTTTATGCAAGTCAAACAGGCATCTCTGTTCCACCGGGACTTCACCCTGGTGGTCATCGGGCAGATCATCTCCCTCTTCGGCAACGCGATCCTGCGCTTTGCCCTGCCCCTCTATCTCCTGCGGCAGACCGGCTCCGCGGCCCTCTTCGGCGCGGTGGGAGCGGCGTCCTTCCTCCCCGCCGTGCTGTGCTCCCCCATCGGCGGCGTGGCGGCGGACCGGATCAGCAAGCGGGACATCATGGTAGTCCTGGACTTCTCCACGGCGGGGCTGATCCTGGCCTTTGCCCTCCTCCTGGGGCGGGCGCCCCTGGTGCCGCTGACGGCGGCCTGTCTCATGCTGCTCTACGGCATCGCCGGGGCCTACCAGCCGGCGGTGCAGGCCAGCATCCCCCTGCTGGCACCGGCGGACCAGCTGACCAGCGCCAACGCCGTCATCAACATGGTGGGCACCCTGTCGGGCCTTCTGGGTCCCGTGGTGGGGGGCGTGCTGTTCGGGGCTTTCGGTCTCCCGCCCATTCTGTGGGTCGGCGGGGGCTGCTTCCTCTTCTCCGCCGTCATGGAGCTCTTCATCCGCATCCCCCACCATCCCCGGGCGGCGGAGGGCGGCGTGCTGGCCACGGTCCGGCGGGACCTGGGAGAGAGCTGGCGCTTCGTCCGCCGGGAGCGGCCGGTGTTTCTGTCCGTGATGCTGGTGCTGGCCCTTTTTAACCTGGTGCTGTCCGCCGCGCTGGTGGTGGGCATCCCCGTGGCGGTGGTGCAGGTGCTGAACATGAGCGACAGCCGCCTGGGCCTCACCCAGGGGGCCATGGGGCTGGGCGGGCTCTTCGGCGGCGCGCTGACGGCCCTCCTGGGGAAGCGCCTGTCCCTCCGGCGGGGAAACCTCGTACTGCTGGCGGCCGGCCTGACGGCGGCGGGCATGGGAGCGGCCCTCCTGCCGGGCGTCCCGCCCGCCCTGGGCTGGTGGGGAGTGACGGCCATGAGCTTTGCCGTCATGGTTCTGTCCACGCTGCTGGTGGTGGTGCTCAGCGCCGCCGTCCAGAGCCGGACGCCGCCGGACCTGCTGGGCAAGGTGATGGCCTTCATCATGGCGGTGTCCAACTGCGCCTCTCCCCTGGGTCAGGCGGTCTACGGGACGCTGTTCGAGAGCTGTCCCGCCTGGGCCGTCCTGCTGGGGGCCGCCGCCGCCGCGGTTTTGACAGCGGTCTATTCCAGGCGGGTCTTCCGCGCGCTGGACGGAGGAGGGGCCTGATATTGGGCGCTCCCCGGCGTCCCGGTCACACCCAGGTCTCCCGACACAGGCGGATCATCGCCTCCATGGGCCGTGTCAGGTATTTGTTCCGGTGGTAGAGCAGGCGGAATCGCCGGGTAAAGCGCATCCCCTCCACCCAAAACTGGCGCACGCTCCCCCCATCCAGGGCCGGCTGGACCAGCGACAGGGGCAGAACCGCCACACCCAGACCCTCTGCCACCCCGCTGACCAGGGTCTGGGTGCTGATGCTCTGCCACAGGGGCCGGGGCTCCACCCCGCCGGCTTTCAGCGTGGACTCCACCAGGTCCCGGCCGGCGCTGCCCCGCTCCCGGAAGAGAAAGGGCTCCCCGTTCAGCTGTCCGGCGGAGACGGACCGCCCCGCGAAGGGGTGCTCCGGATGACACAGAAACACCAGCTCATCCCCACCCAGCAGAATATCCTCCAGCTTCCCGTGTCGGCACTCTCCCTCGATGAGCCCCAGGTCGATCTCGTTGTCCAGGACAGCGGCCTCCACGGTGTCGGAGTTGCAGATCATCACCTCGATCCGCAGCTTGGGATAGAGCCCCTGGAGCCGTGACGTAATCCCCGGCAGCTGTACGGTGCCGATGGTGATGCTGCTGCCCAGCCGCAGGGTACCGGTCTCCTCCCAGTCCTGGGAGCGGACCTCCATCTCGTCCAGCAGTGACACAATGTGCTGGGCGTAGGAGCGCATCTGCTCCCCCGCGTCGGTGAGGAACAGCCGCCGGCCGATCCGGTCAAATAATGTGACGTTGTAGTGGCTCTCCAGCTCCCGGATCGCCACGCTGACGGTAGGCTGGGCGATGTACAGCTTCTCCGCGGCGGCGGTGGCGGAGCCCTCCCGGCACACCGCCAGAAAGATCCGCAGGTGGCGCAGCGTCATGGTCCTGTCCTCCATTCATAAGAAAATTACTATGATTTATATTATATCATAGTATTTCCAAAATGCAAATCCCAGGTGTAGAATAGGGACAAAGGATGTGAGAAGAGATGGGAAAGATCTGCTGGAAGCTGTTTTCCTCCATGCTGGTCCTCAGCGGCCTCACCTTCGGGGGCGGGTTTGTCATCATTCCCCTGATGCAGCGGCGCTTCGCGGATGAGCTGGGCTGGATGACCCGGGAGGAGATCCTGGACATGACCGCCTTTGCCCGGTCCTCCCCCGGCGCGGTGACCGTCAACGTGGCGGTGCAGGTGGGCGCCCGGATGGCGGGGGCCCCCGGGGCCCTCTGCGGCGTACTGGGCACCATCCTCCCGCCCCTGGCGATCCTCTCCGCCGTCTCCCTGTGCTACGAGGCATTCTCCGCCAGCCCCGCCGCGGCCGCGCTGCTATACGGGCTGCGGCTGGCGGTGGCCGTGGTGGCAGGCGACGCCACGGCCGCCATGGCCGCGGAGATCCTGCGGGGAGGAGACCGCCTGCGGCCGGCGGTGATGGGCGCGTCATTCCTCTTGTCCCTGGCCGGAACAGCCGGCACCGTCTGGCTCCTGGCGGGGAGCGCCCTTCTGGGCTGGCTGCTGGCGGGGAGGGACGCGGTATGACGGCGCTGGCGCTCCGCTTTTTGTACATCGGGCTGTTCAGCATCGGCGGAGGCCTCTCGGCCATCTCCCTGATCCAGGCGGAGATCGTGGACCGGCTGGGCTGGCTGACGGCGGAGACCCTGGTGGACCTCATGGCCATCGCGGAGATGACCCCGGGCCCCATCGCCGTCAACGCCGCCTCCTTTGTGGGGATGCGCCTCTACGGCCTCCCCGGCGCAGCGGCGGCCACCTGCGCCTGCGTCCTGCCCGGCTGTGTGATCTGCTTTCTGATCTCCCGGGCAAACGACCGCCTGCGGAAAAACCGCCGCTGGCAGTCCGCTCTGCGGGTCCTGCGGGCCGCCGTCACCGGCGTGATCCTCAACGGTGGGCTGGTGATCGTGAAAAACGCGCTGTGTTCCGGCGGGTCCGGCCTGGTCCTGGTGTCCGCGGCGCTGTTCTGCGGGGGCCTTGCGGCCTACCGGCGGTGGAGGCCCTCCCCCATGGTGTTCATGCTGGTGATGGGGACGGCCTGCGGCGCCCTGCGGCTGGCGTGCGCACAGCTCCTCTGATACCTCCTTGTTCTGGTGTTATCCGCGGCTCCGCCCAGGGCTTGGATTTGGGCAAACAAAGAGCCGGTGCCCAAAAGTTGGGCACCGGCTCTTCTTTTGTCCATTGCGGTTTTCTCCCCCCGCCCATAGACTGCATACAGTGAGGCGCGGGCCGTGTGCGGCCGTCACAGCGGCGGCTTCTCCGGCCCTCCCAGCAGCGCCCTCTGCGCGGCTCCCTGGTAGAGCACACAGATTTTTTTCAGAAACTCCGGCATATCGTAGCCCATGTTCTGGTCCAGCCAGTCCAGCACCAGTCCGATCCCCACGCACTTGTAAAGGTGGCACAGGAGCGGCAGCGTATCCAGATCGGTTCCCAGGGTGTTCCTCACGCCGTCGGCGTAGACGCCCACGGCGTGGTCGATCATGCCGTTCAAATGGCGCACAAACTCCTCCCTCTGCACGGAGCGGTAGATGTGCAGGATCGCCCTCTTCCGGGCGGCGCACCCCGCCACCAGAGGGAGCAGGCAGTCCATGGGATTTCCAAAGCTGAAGTGCTTTTCCACAATCTCCTCCACCCAGGCCTGCATGGTGGCCTCCGCCAGGGCGGGAATGTCCTGGAAATGGTAATAGAAGGTATTTCGGTTTACATGGCACCGGTCCACGATTCCCTTGACGGTGATCTTGCTGTACGGCATCTCATCCAAAAGCTGCCAGAAGGTCTCACTGAGGACCTGCTTCGTTCGGTTCATCAACGTCCTCCCTCCGTTTTTTTTGGAAACAGTATAGCAAAAAATCTCTCCGCTGGCAAGCCGCCGGGAGTTTTTATCCACATCTTTATTTTGGAGTGATTCAACATGAAGCGATCCCCTGGAACAGCCCTCCGCGCCCTGGCCTTGGTGCTGAGTGGAGCCCTGACCGCCTCCCTGGTCCCCCCCGCCGCGGCGGCGGAGCCCATCGGCGACGGCGTGACGCCCACCTATGACGAGGCCTACTACGCCACATTGGACTACTACGGCAATCTCACCGAGGGCAGCGTGGTAAAGAGCTACACCCTCAACGGCGCGGCGTCCCTGACGGACCACGGCGTCTACGACCAGGTGGTGAACCTCACCGACGGCACCGCCCCGGTGACCCGAAACGGCGTCACGGAGTTCCGGTTTGACCAGGCTCCCGCCCACTTCTATTTCGAGGGGAAGACGGCGGAGCCCTTCCGGAACCTGCCCTGGACCCTCGCCATCTCCTACACGCTCAACGGCGTGGCCGTCCGGGCGGAGGACCTGGCGGGAAAGACCGGCGTGGTGGAGATCACCGTGGACGCCATCCCCAACGAGCAGGCCAGCGAGTACGCCCGGTACAACTACACCCTGGAGGCCATGGCCGTGTTCAACCAGGACGACATCCTCTCCCTGGAGGCCCCGGGGGCTCAGGTGCAGCTGATCGGCAACCTGCGGGCGGTGCTGTTCATCGCCCTGCCGGGAGAGGAGCAGCACTTTGTCATCCGGGTGGGCTCGGAGGACTTCGCCTTCGGCGGCATGACCTTTCTGATGGTCCCCGCCACCCTCAGCCAGCTGGAGGAGATCGCCAGGCTCTCAGAGCGGAAAGACGAACTGGAGGAGGACTACGACGCCCTCTCCGGAAGCCTGGACACCCTGCTGGACTCCTTCACGGACCTCAGCGGCAGCCTGCGGGACACCGCCAACGGCCTGGACGAGCTGAACCGGGCCCGGAACACCATCTCCTCTGGCAAGGACCAGATCTACCAGGACGGCGACCGGGTCCTGTCGGACCTGGAGCGGCTCAGCGGCTCTCTGAACACCCTCCCCGGCCACCTCGGCGGCACCGGAGACGCAGTGGACGACGTCACCGGAGCCCTCTCCGGCGTGGCCGACGCCGCCGTGGGCCTGCGGGGCAGCCTGGACGATGTGAACGACAGCCTCCGGGACCTGCAGCGGGACATCCGGGACATCCGCGGCGGCACCGGCAGCATGGAGGACAATCTGGACCAGCTGGGCGCGGACCTGAAGGCCCTCCAGGACAGCCTCCAGGAGCTGGAGGAGCTGCTGAAGGCCCTGGACATCCAGATCAGCGGCGGCATCCTCTCCGAGATTCCGGAGAACATCCGCCGGCACATCAAGGTTCAGGGCCAGAAGCTCTCGGACATTCTGACCCAGGTCCAGGGGCTGGAGACCGTTTGGGCCGGCGCGGCAAAGGACGCGGAGGGGAACGCCGTGGAGACGATTACATATCCCCAGTTCCAGATCACCGCCCTGCTGGCCTCCGGGACCGCCGGCAGCGCCGCGGCGGCTCAGGCTCTGCTGGGCCAGGTGCAGGCCGTGGACAGCGCCGTCGCCCAGGTTCAGGCGGTCCAGCCGGGATTGACGCCGGAGCAGGCCATCCAATACCTGATCACCGCGGGACAGCTGACGCCGGACCAGGCGGCGGCATACGCCGCCGCAAAGCCAAAACTGGCCGTGATGGAGCAAGTCTACGCCGCCGTCACCGGCGGCGCGGACCGCCCCATGGACAAGGCGGGCTTTTTCACCGCCATGCTGATGCTCAACGACATCAACAAGCTTCCGGCGGACCAGCAGACGCCGGAGAACATCGCGAAGATCCTGGCCGGAAAGGCCCTGTACGCCAAGACCGCAGGTACTCTGCTCAAGCTGAATGAGGACTTTGACACCACCCGTCTCACGGGGCTGCTGGAGAATCTGGAGCGGCTGCTGCGGGACCTGGGCCGGGATGGCCTCACCGGGGACCTGGGGAGTCTCGTGGGAAAGACGGACACCACCCTGGGCCACCTGGACGGTCTGGCGGACGTGGGAAGGGATATTTTAAACCAGGTGGACGATCTCCTGACGGAGGTCCGGGACCTGGACGACACCATCAACCGCCACGTCCCCGGCCTCCACGACACCCTGGAGGACACCCGTACGCTGGTAGAGGACATGGTGGTCACCGTGGACGACACCACCGGCTTTCTCACCTCCTTCCGCCAGCTGGCCAGGGACTCCGGGAGCCAGCTGGACAAAGGCACGCAGGAGAGCCTGACGGGCCTGGCCGCGGCGCTGCGGAAGACCGCCCGCAGCGTGGACGCCACCGGCGACGTCCGGGACGCCAAGGGAAAGATCGATGAGATCATCGAGGACACCTGGACAGAGTACACCGGAGATGTGAACAACCTCCTGCTGATGGACGCCGGGGCGCCGGCGGTGTCCCTGACCTCGGAGGAGAACCCCTCCCCCGTCAGCGTGCAGGTGCTCATCCGCTCCCAGGAGATCAAGGCGGAGGACGCGGACCAGGAGTCCCCCGCCGGGACTCAGGCCGGGTCCACCACCTTCTGGGACCGGGTCACCCAGATGTTCCGGGACTTCTGGTCCGCCATCACGGGGATCTTCCAGAAATAGCGCAACTACTGAGAATGGACGGTGTTTTCTTTGCTTGACCGAATCGCCCGCCTGCTGACCCGAAAGCCCAAGCTGGTGGCCCTCATCGCCGCGGCGCTGCTGATCCCCTCCGCCCTGGGCTATGTGGGCACCCGGGTCAACTACGACATCCTCACCTACCTGCCCCAGGACCTGGAGTCCTCCCAGGGGGAGCGGCTGCTGGAGGAGCCCTTCCACATGGCCGCCACCAGCATGCTCATCGTGGAGGGGATGCCCGCCGCCTACACCAATGACCTCATCAACGCCATCAAGGACGTGCCCAGCGTCTCCAACGCCGTGTGGCTGTCCAACGCCGTGGGCATCCAGATCCCCATCGACTTCATCCCCGCCGGGCTGCGGGAGATGTTCTACGCCGGCGAGGCCACCATGATGATCATCCAGTACGACAAGTCCGGCGCGGACCAGGAGACCATGGAGGCCATCGACGCCATCCGGGCTATCTGCAGCGAGAAGTGCTTCCTGGCGGGATTCTCCGTGGTCATCAAGGACACCAAGGACCTGGTGGACCGGGAGCTGCCCGTCTACGTGGGGCTGGCGGTGGTGCTGTCCCTGGCCGCCATGTCCCTCACCATGGAGTCCGTGGTGCTGCCCTTCGTCTTTCTCGCCAGCATCGGCATGGCCATTGTCTACAACTTCGGCACCAACATCTTCCTGGGGGAGATCTCCTACATCACCCAGGCCATCGCCGCCGTCTTACAGCTGGGCGTCACCATGGACTACTCCATCTTCCTCTACCACCGCTACAAGGAGGAGCAGGCCCACTGGGACGACAAGCGGGACGCCATGGCCAAGGCCATCACGGCGGCCTTCACCTCCCTCTCCGGCTCCAGCCTCACCACCATCGCCGGCTTTCTGGCCCTGTGCTTCATGCGGCTGACCCTGGGCCGGGACATCGGCATCGTCATGGCCAAGGGCGTGGTGCTGGGGGTGGCCACCGTGGTGCTGGTGCTGCCCGCCCTGCTGCTGCTCTTTGACAAGCAGATCGAAAAGCACACCCACAGGAGCCTCCTGCCGGACTTCACCAGGCTCAACCACGCGGTGATCCGCCGCCGGAAATGGCTGATGGCCCTCTTCCTGATTCTCTTCCTCCCGGCGGTGTACGCCCAGTCCCACACCGGCGTCTACTACAAGCTGGACGAGGCCCTGCCCCAGGACATGGCCTCTATCGTGGCCAACAACAAGCTCAAGGACGAGTTCGACATGGCCGGGTCCCACTTCATCCTCCTGCGGGACGACATCCCCGCCACGGATATGAACCAGCTGGAGTCCGCCATCCGGGACACCGGCGGCGTCACCTCCGTTCTCTCCTACCACGCCATGCTGGGCTCCGGCATCCCGGACTTCTTCATCCCGGAGGAGGTGCGGAATATGCTCAAGCAGGGCGGATACCAGCTGCTGATGGTGAACTCCGAGTACGCCACCGCCTCCGACGAGGTGTCGGCCCAGCTGAAAACGCTGAACGAGCTGGTAAAACGCTACGACCCGGAGGCCCTGATCACCGGCGAGGCCGCCCTCACCGACGATCTGATCACCACCTCCGCCGTGGACTTCCAGGTGACCAACTACATCTCCATCGGCGCGATATTGCTGATCGTGGCCTGGGTGTTCCGCTCCCTCTCCATGCCGGTGGTGCTGGTGGCGGCCATCGAGCTGGCCATCTTCATCAACCAGGGCATCCCCTACTTCACCGGCACCGTCATCCCCTTCGTCTCCCCCACCATCATCGGCTGCGTCCAGCTGGGCGCCACGGTGGACTACGCAATTTTGCTGGCCACCCGGTTCCGGGAGGAGCTCCAGAGCGGCAGGCCCTCCGCGGAGGCCATCGAGATCGCCGCCACCGCCTCCGACGGCTCCATCATCACCAGCTCCCTGGTGATGTTCTGCGCCACCCTGGGGGTGGGATTGATCTCGGAGATCGAGATCATCAGCTCCATCTGCGTCATGCTGGCCCGGGGCGCCCTGATCTCAGCGGTGATGAGCATGTTCCTCATGCCCTCCATCCTCTGCGTGTGCGAGCCGCTGATCAACAAAACAAGCCTCCACTGGCGCAGAGCCAAAGCGGAGAAGAGCCGGGCTTCCGCCGAGGCCCCGCAGCCAGCGGCGGCGGAAAAGCCGTGAGCTGCACGCAAAAGCGGTATGCCGCCTCTCCGGGCGGCATACCGCTTTTCTGTCCCAGGGCGCGGCGCCGCGGCGGCTGCCGCCCCTGCGGTTCCCCCCGCCGTCCGCGCCGGAAAACCGTCCGGCAAACCGGAAATTCGGCCCCACAATTCTTTGGAATTCCTTTATCCTTAATCTAGAAAAAGGAGGGGAATCCCGTATGAATCAATGCGGCCATTTCGCAAAAAGCCTGGAGGCAATCCGCAAGATCAACAACGCAAACCTCACTGAATTCTCAGAGGAATTGGACATTCCAAAATCCACGCTGCAGGATATTTTAAAGGACGGAAACACCTCGCTCCACACCGCCCTCCACATAGCCGGACGCCTGAATCTCCCTTTGAGCACACTGACAGGTGAGATGATCCCCACGGAAAATCTGGACGCCCTGGCGGCGCTTTTAAGATACTTTGAGTGGTTTTCCCGCCTGTCCGGAGAGGACCAGAAAACAGTCACGGCGCACCTTCGCGCCATTACGGAGGTGCTGCAGAAATGATCCCCGGCACTCTGCCTGTCCCATGGGCCTCATTTGCCAAGGGCCGCCCCACGGTCTGAAGACAGGAGGTGCGCCGCATGTATCGCTATGAAGCAGCAAAAATGAGACCCCCGCTTTCCTCCCGTGATCTCTACGGCATTCTCGGCGCCCGGGAGCAGGACGGAGCGTGGGTCACAACAGCCGTCATCGCCCCCTTCTCCGACGACCGGGAGGCGGCTGCCAGACTGGCCCAGCAGGGTACGGCCCTCCAGCTCTGTCCCGGGCAGCTGATGGGCATGGTCTCCGACTTTCTCTCTCAATCCGCCGCGGACGCTCCGCGCTGATCCGCGGACGGCGCCTCCGCCCGCATACCGTTTCCCCCGATCCTCCCGCCGGGCGGCACTTCGCCGGAAAGCCCCGCACACCGCCCGCTGAAATTATGAAAAAACTCCAAACTTTTCCTTTTCCCCAGGGAAAAGCTATGGTATAATAGTCCGTATAAAGCGGCTGCTATTGGGATTGCCGCCATTTTCCCGCCCGCGCAGGGCAAATCAGACGTGGAAAGGACGGAACAGCTATGCGCAGACTGTGGTACAACGGAAAAATCGCCAGCATCGACCCGGAAAACCGGATCTATCAGGCCCTTGGCACGGAGGACCAGAAGATCGTCTTCCTCGGCAGCAGTGAGGAGTCCGCCGCCCTGCCCTGGGACGAGCGGACCGACCTGAAGGGCGCCCTCATGCTCCCCGGCTTCCAGGACTCCCATATGCACATGATCCACTACGCCGTCCACCAGCGCAACGTGGCCCTCTTCGGCGTGGACTCCATCCCGGAGGCCATCCGGATCTGCCGGGAGCGCATTGAGCAGGAACACCCCTCCTACCTGGTGGCCGTGGGCTGGAATCAGGAGATGATGAAGGAGGGCCGCCTGCTGACCAAGGAGGACCTGGATCAGATCTCCACGGAGATCCCCGTCTGCGCCATCCGGGCCTGCGTCCACATCGCCGCCTGCAACAGCGTGATGCTGGACCGCATCCGGGAGATGAAGGACGCCAAGCCGGATATGCTGGCCGGCGTGGACTATGAGAAGGGCCATCTGCGGGAGAGCGCGGTGGACTTCTATCTGGACGTCATGCCTCCCGCCGACGACGAGGAGATCCGCCGCCTGGTCCGCCTGGCCCAGCGGGATATGAACGCCGGCGGCATCGTGGCCATCCACTCCGACGACCTCCAGTCCGTGCCGGGCGTGGCGCCGGACCACGTGCTGAAGGTCTTTCAGGACATGGAGCGGGACGGAGAGCTGACCATCCGCATCCACGAGCAGTGCCTGGTGAGCCAGGCCCAGTTCCCGGCGCTGCTGGCCCTGCGCCCCGCGGAGGTGGACCACACCGGCATGGTGCGCCTGGCCTGCCGGAAGCTGCTGGAGGACGGCTCCCTGGGCGCCAAGTCCGCCGAGATGATCGACGGCTATGTGGACGAGCCCGACAACTTCGGCATCGCCAACTACACCCCCCAGGAGCTCTACGAGATGGTCCGGGACGCCCACGCCCAGCGGCTGGACGTGGCCTGCCACGCCATCGGCGACCTGGCGCTGAAAAAGTTCTGCGACACCGTGGAGCGGGTCCTGCGGGAGGACCCGTGGCCGGACCACCGCCACGGCGTCGTCCACGCCCAGGTCACCTCTCCGGAGCTGCTGGAGCGGATGCGCGCCCTGGGGCTCCAGGCCTTCATCCAGCCCATCTTCATCGACGCGGACATGGAGGTCATCACCCAGCGGGTGGGCGAGGCCCACGCCAGGGACTGCTACCAGTGGAAGACCATGCGGGACATGGGCATCCACACCAGCGGCGGCTCCGACTGCCCGGTGGAGCCCTTCGACATCCTGGACAACATGCGCGCCGCCGTCAGCCGCAAAAACCGGGCCGGAGACCGCACCTATCTGCCGGAGCAGGCCCTGACGGCGGAGGAGGCCATCCGCCTCTTCACCTGCGACGCCGCCTGGAGCGGCCGGGACGAGGAGGTCCGGGGCACGCTGGAGCTGGGCAAGCTGGCGGACCTGGTGGTGCTGGACCGGGACCTGTTCCAGATCCCGCCGGAGGACTTCACCAAGGCTGTCGTCCTGGAGACCGTGGTGGGCGGAAAGACAGTCTATCACGCCTGAGGCACACCCCGTGTGAACAGGCTGAGAAGAATCTCCGCGAAGGGGAAAATCGTGATTGCCGCGGCCGCCGTGATTGCCGCCGCCATATCGATCCAGGCCGGCCGGCACATGAGAACCTATCCCGTCTCTCCCCTGCCCTCCGGAAACGGCGTCGGTTCCACGCTCTATATCGCCAGCTGTGAACCGTACCACCCGTATCTGGAAGAACACAGCGCCGGCTGGTTCTATCTGTTTCAAGCACCGCTGGATGAAGAGGGATTTGACGACACAGTGGAGAAACTTATCTACAGCAGCTCAGCCGCCCCGGTCCATATGCGGAATATTTACACAGTGGAGACCTATCGCGCCGATCCCGCATATCCGGGTGCGGAGATCATCTCCCGGGATGTCCTCCTGTGGAGGGCGGGCACTTACACGCAGAAGCGACTGAACGCCCTGGCGCCAATGACTTCTGAGAATCACCCGCTGTACCTGGTCTGGTGCGGAGGAAATCTCTACGGCGTGATCGATGACGACGCATACCTGTTGTGGCACGGGAAGGACAAACCGTTCTTGCTGAGCCTGCCGGAATTTCAAAAGGACCGGCACACGCCATGTATGGCGCGTCTCGGCCCGATCACGGAAGCGGATTACGCTGAGGCTCCCGACTCTCCCAGCTCATAGCGGGAACAGGACCTCAAAGGCGGCCCTCCGCCGTCTCCAAGTGGTATTTCAAGAGAAAACGCGGCCCTGACTTTTGGGAAGTCAGGGCCGCGTCTGTCTCAGCGCGAAAGATATGGACGGCGGCTCTCACGCCGCCGGGTATCTGGGAAATCCGCCCCTTTGACCGCGGTCCCCCGTCAGCCCATGATCAGCTCGCAGATCATCTTCAGCTCCTCGGTAGTCTTGGCGGTGTAGCGCACCACGTCGTCGGCGATCTTCTCCACGCCGGGCAGCCGGCAGGCCGAGCGCACCGACTGATGGGTGGGCAGGCACAGGTCCAGCACCATGGTCTCCGGCACCTGGGGAACCGCCGGCACGCCGGCGGCCAGCTGCTTCGCCACGGCCTCCTCGATGGCCTTTTCCGCCGTCTTGGGGTGGATGTTCCAGGTGGAATTCCCCTTGCAGCGTTTCACCGCCACCGTGGTGAGGCCGGGGATCTCCGCCTCCGCCATGCGGCACATGGCCTCGTCGCCGCTGAGGAACAGGGACGGAACCCCAAAGGACGCCGCGTACAGGGAGTTCAGGGTGAACTCCGACGCCAGCTGTCCGTTGATCTTCGCCCACCGGACCAGCTCATACTCGCTGGTGTGGGCCAGGGGGCTGCCGTCGCTGCCGGCGGGGGCATGGTAGCCGATGTAGATCACACCGCTGAACGTGCTGTCCAGTCCCGCCATCATGGAGGCGGGACTGCAGGCCCAGCCCCGCATCAGCTCGGTGCCCTCCGGCAGGTCCATGTGCCGGATGTTGCAGGCGCCGCCGTGGCCGTCCCGGACCACCGGGACCGCGCCCGCCGCCAGCACCGCCCGGCAGGCCGCCGCGGTCTCCCGGGTCATCTGCTCGCAGGCCGCGTCATAGCCCTGTTTTCCCTCCTCGGTCTCCGACCAGAAGGTGACGTCCGTGATGCCCTCAATGTCAGCACTGATAAAATACCGCTTTTCCATGTCGGCCTCCTGTCACTGCTTCTCGTATTTTTCCATAAACTCCAGCAGACCCATATACTTGTTCCCGCGGACGCCCACGGTGGTCTTGGCATGGTAGAGAGAGCTGATGATGGCCTCCTCTACTGCCTCTACCGTGGACTCAAACACCCAGTCGATGTTCTCGTCGTAGAACATCTTCATGTCCCAGACGTTCTTGTCGCTGTAATGGGGCTGGTTGTTGGCGGTGGTGAAGGCCACGGCGATGTCGCCGCTGCCGTTGCCGCTGTAGGAGCCCACCCGGCCCAGGGAGATCATGGCCCGCTTGGCCAGCCGCTTGAGCTGGCGCTCGTTCAGCGGCGCGTCGGTGCCGATGATGATGATGATGGAGCCGCTGTCCTTGAAGTTCCGGCCGCACTCCTCGTTGCACTTCCGGGTGTCGATGTGGCGGCCGCCGATCACCAGGTTCCCGGCGGCGCCGAAGTTGGTCATGACCAGCGCGCCGGTGGTATAGGTCTTTCCGTCCGCCTCCAGCTGCCGGGAGGAGGAGCCGATGCCGCCCTTCAGGCCCAGGCACACCATGCCGGTGCCGCCGCCCACGGCGCCCTCCTCAAAGTCCTCCGCCGCGCTCTTCAAAGCCTGGAGCACATGCTCCTCGGTGACGTGGAGCCCCCGGATGTCGTTGAGCCGCCCGTCGTTGCACTCGGTCACCAGGCAGTTCACCGTGCCGGTCTCCACGCCGATGTCCGGGTTCTGGGCCATCATGTGCTTCACTGCGGCGGTGAGGGCCGTGCCGACGCTGAGGGTGTTGGTGAGAATGATGGGCGACTCGATGGTGCCCAGCTCCTCCACCTGCACAAGGCCCGCGCTCTTGCCGAAGCCGTTGATGATGGCCGTGCCGGCCATGACCTTCTCCTGGAAGAGATTTCTCTCATGGGGAAGAATCGCCGTAACGCCGGTGTTGACCTCCCCGTGCTGGATGGTGACCTGTCCGACCTTCACGCCGGGCACGTCGGTGATCAGATTCCGGGGCCCGTGCTTCCATTTGGAGTGAAGCTCCAAGCTGCCTTCAGGAATTCCCATAGTTCGTCCTCCTCAATCATTTGAATGAGATTCACAATCGACTGGATATGCCCAGCGGCGGAATCACCGCTGGGCATACCGGTCCTCTATTCTGCGTCTGTGCGCGGATTACTGCTGGGCCTTCTCCTTTTTGATCTTCGCGTCGAAGATGAAGTAGGTCACAGCGCCGATGGCGGGCACCACCAGTCCGATGATGGAGGTGACGGGGTCTTCCACAAGGGTGTTGATCATCAGGGCGCCGAAGAGCACCACGCTGATGATGATGGTGACGGGATAGCCCCAGGCCTTGTAGGGACGCTCCAGGTCCGGATACTTCTTCCGGTAGATGATGACGGCCAGCACCACCAGGGTGTTGAACACCATGCCGGAGAAGACCACCAGGTTGGTCAGCTGGTCCAGATTCCGCAGCAGCACCAGGATGGAGCAGATAATGGCCTGCCAGATCAGAGAGTGGGTGGGAACCTGATACTTGGGGTGGATCTTCTTGTAGCTCTGGAAGAAGTGGCCCTCCACGGCCATGGCGTAGTAGTTGCGGGCGAAGGCGATGATCATGCCGTTGATGGAGCCGAACATGGCCACCAGCATGGCCGCCAGCACCAGCGCGCCGCCGAAGCCGCCGAACACCCGCTCGGCCACCACGGTGCCCAGGTACAGGTCGTCGCCGTTGATGCGGGAGACGATCTCCTCATAGGGCAGCACCTTATAGAGGGCGAAGTTGAACACGGTGTAGAGAATCGTGATGCCGCCGATGCCGAAGATCAGGATGCGGGGCAGGTTCTTGCCGGGGTCCTTGATCTCCTCGGCCACGTTGTTGGCGTTGGTCCAGCCCTCGTAGGCCCACAGGGTGGCCACGGTGGCGAAGGCGATCATGCTCAGGGCGCCGCCGATGCCGCCCTCAAAGCCGCCGGCGGGAACGGGGTTCAGGTTGGGGCTCTGCCGGCCCATGACCAGGGCGCCGGCGATGATGATGACAATGGGGATGAGCTTCGCAACCAAAGAGACGTTGGACAGGATGCTGCCCAGCTTGATGCCCAGGCAGTTGAACGCGGTCAGGGCGATGATGATGACGATGGCCACGATCTTCACTGTCATGTCGGACATGGGGAAATAGGTCCGCAGGGTGGTGACCAGGGCGATGGCGCCCGCCGAGATGGAGCCGGCGCCGCTGAGCAGCCAGCTGGTGAAGCCGTACATATAGCCCACCACGGGGTGATACGCCTTGTCCAGATAGACCACCATGCCGCCGGCAACGGGGTCGCAGGCGCCCAGTTCCGCAAAGCACAGGCCGCCCAGGATGGACACAAGGCCGCCCACAATCCAGCAGATCAGCGCCATTCCCAGGTTCATGTTCGTCCTCTGCAGGACGTAGGAGCCCAGGTAGAAGATTCCGGACCCGATGACGATGCCGGCCATGATGCCGACGCCGCCAAACAGGCCCATTTCGCGTTTCAGGCCAACTTGTTGTTCGTTTTTGTTTTCCATAGTTTTCTCCTCTCTCAAAAATGCAGCTCCAATTTGGATGCCTTGTTCATGGTTTATATGCAAAAAACATGCCAAATATGGGGGCTGCTGGAAATCTTAATTCTTTCTGTATTTCCCATAATTTTTCCATTTTCGCTGGAAAAAATTTTCAGGAAAATCTTATTTAATCTTGTTTTTATCCCATTATTTGTGGTATACTGGTCCCGTAAGCCACGACGAGGAGGCCGGACATGAAAACCGCCATCATTCTCTATCAGAACGACAAAAACCAGGAGGTGATCGACTTTCTGAAAAAGAGCTTCGAGGAGGTCTTTGACCAGTACATCACCTTCACGAATGTCTTTCTCAACCGCCTGGAGCCCCGGACGACGCTGGCGGCGGATGCGTATCTTGTCTGGGAGAGCGGCATCCTGCAGGATGTCAAGGACCTTGTGGACGACTTCTCCAAGGTCATCATGGTCACCCGCAGCCCGGCCCGGGAGTCCCTCAACATGATCTCCGCCATCCCCGCCGGCACCAACGTGCTGCTGGTAAACGACTCCTATGAGACGGCTCTGGACACCGTGTACGCCTTTTATGAGATCGGTGTCAGCCACATCAATCTGATCCCCTACGACAGCGCCCTGACCCACACGGGGATCTATGACCAGATCACCGTGGCGGTCACCCCCTCGGAGCCCCATCTGGTGCCGCCCCACATCAAGCATGTCATCGACATCGGCTACCGCAAAGTGGGGTTTGACACCATGTTCAAGCTCATGCAGATGCTGGACCTGGACGTGGGCATCATCAACCGGAACCTCCAGCGGCACATCCACTCGGTGGTGGAGTCCAACGACGGCCTCCAGTCCAACTATATCTACGGCTACCTGAAATCGGAGATGCTGAGCCGCGTGGTGGATGCCAGCGAAAACGGGATGCTGCTGACGGACGGCGCCTACCGGCCGGTGTACGCCAACCGGCTGGCCCTGAAAATCTTCCAGACGGACAACAAAAACCAGATCCGCATCGCCGACCACATCCCCCCGGAGGTGCTGGACGCCCGGGACCACTCCGAGGAGCCGGTGGAGATCTGCGGAGAGGCCTACAGCTATGAAAAAAATCCCATCCGCCTGATGGATGACGTGGTGGGCTACTACTTTATTCTCCAAGACTACGCCAAGGCCCGGGCCCAGAGCCTCAGCGCCAGGCAGGCGGGCTTTACGGCAAAGTACACCTTCAAGGACATCCTCTGCCGCTCCCCGGAGATGTCCCAGCTCATCGACACCGCCCGGCAGATCGCCGCCGCGGACGACACCGTGATGATCTACGGCGAGAGCGGCACCGGCAAGGAGATGCTGGCCCAGTCGATCCACAACGCCTCCTCCCGCCGCAAGGCCCCCTTCATCGCCATCAACTGCGCCGCTCTGCCGGACTCCCTGCTGGAGAGCGAGCTCTTCGGCTACGATCCCGGCTCCTTCACCGGCGCCAGCAGCCGGGGGCGGAAGGGCCTCTTCGAGCTGGCCATGCACGGCACCGTGCTGCTGGACGAGATCGGGGAGATCTCCCCCAAATTCCAGGCCAGCTTTCTCCGGGCCCTCCAGGAGCGGCAGATCATCCGGGTGGGCGGCAAGGAGCTGATCGACATCGACGTGCGCTTCATCACCGCCACCAACCGGGACCTCCAGCAGCAGGTCCGGGACGGCGCCTTCCGCAGCGACCTGTTCTTCCGGCTCAACGTGTTCCCCCTGTCCATCCCGCCCCTGCGCCGCCGGAAGGAGGACATCGAGGCGCTGCTGAAGAACTTCCTCCACGAGGACTACCGCTCCATCACCCCAGGGGAATTCGCCCTGCTGGACCAGTACGCCTGGCCGGGGAATGTCCGGGAGCTGGAGAACGTCTGCACCTTCTACCGCACCATGCACCGCTTCCCGGACTATCTGTTCAGCAGCCCCGGCGCCGCCCTGCCGGGAGTGGAGGACGTCCACACGGCGGTCCTGCGGCTCATCGGGGAGAACACCCAGCTCTCCCACGGCATCGGCCGGACAAACCTGATCTATCAGCTGCGAAGCCGCAGCCACTCCATCAGCGACCATCAGCTCCGCCTGATTCTGGAGGAGCTGCGGCAGCAGGGTCTGATCACCGTCCGCCCTGGCCGCTGCGGCGCCCAGATCACGGAGCAGGGCGCCGCCCTGCTCCGGCGGCCATAGCCCCGGCGGAAATAAACGGGTTAAAACGAGATAACTAATGGGGTGAAATGAGATTATCCGCCCGGCATTTTCCGGGATTTCCCAGGAAAACGCCGGGCGGCCTCTCTCCGATTTTTGGTATATTTTTTGCTAAATAAAGTGAAAGATACAACAGAGCGCACCAACACAACGAGACAGGAGGGAATCGCATCATGTATGATCTGGTAATCCGGAATGTCCGGGTAATCGACGGCACCTCCGCCCCCTGGTTCCGGGGCTGGGTGGGCGTGAAGGACGGCGTCATCGCCGCCGTGGGAACCGGCAGCGCCCCCGGGGATGCCCGGGAGACCGTGGACGGGGAGGACTGCTGTCTCACCCCCGGCTTCATCGACATCCACGCCCACAGCGACACCCGGCTCCAGGGCTGCCCCACGGCGGAGAGCAGGATTCTCCAGGGCGTCACCACGGAGATCGGCGGCCTGTGCGGCCTCTCCGTGGCCCCGGTGAACCCGGACCCGGAGCGGACCAAGCAGCTGCGGGACTATGTGGGGGACCTGGCGTACAACTGGGAGACCATCGGGCAGTACCTCGACATTCTGGAGGGCGTAAAGACCAGCACCAACTTCGGCACCGCCGTGGGCCACGGCACCATCCGCGTCGCCGCCATGGGCTTTGACGCCCGGCCGGCGGAGCCGGCGGAGATGGAGACCATGAAGGCCCTGCTGCGCCAGTCCCTGGAGGACGGCGCCTTCTGCCTCTCCAGCGGGCTGATCTATCCCCCAGGGTGCTACGCCGACACCGACGAGCTGGCGGAGCTCTGTAAAGAACTGGTCCCCTACGGCGCCTACTACGAGACCCACATGCGGGACGAGGGCGAGGGCGTGGTGGAGGCCGTGAAGGAGTCCCTGGAGATCTGCCGCCGCTCCGGCGCGCCCCTCCAGATCTCCCACCACAAGGTGACCCGCAAGAGCGTCTGGCAGGTCCACTGCAAGACCACCATCGCCCTCATCGACCAGGCCCGCCGCCAGGGGCTGGACGTGCAGGCGGACCAGTACCCCTACAGCGCCTCCGCCACCACCCTGGACAGCAACGCCCCCCTCTGGGCCTTTGAGGGCGGCGTAGAGAAGCTCCTGGCCCGCCTCCAGGACCCGGAGCTGCGGCAGCGCATCAACGCCGAGGCCAACGCCAGCCACGTGGGCCGCTGGGGGGACATCTATATCCCCTATGTGGCCACGGAGAAAAATGCGTGGACCGTGGGCAAATCCATCCAGGAGATCGCCGAGATCCGGGGCGTGGACCCCGCCGACGCCTGCTTTGACCTGATCGTGGACGAGCGGTGCCGGGTGGGCGAGGTCAACTACGGTATGTGCGAGGAGGACATTGAGTACATCATGTCCCAGCCCTACACCATGATCGGCTCCGACGGCGAGGCCGCCTCCCTGGACCACAGCGGCCAGCCCCACCCCAGGTGGTACGGCACCTTCCCCCGGGTGATCGCCAAGTACTGCCGGGAGCGGAAGCTGTTCTCCCTGGAAACCGCCATTTTCAAGATGACGGGCCTGCCCGCCGCCCGCCTGGGCCTCCAGCACCGGGGGTTGATCCGGGAGGGGATGCAGGCGGACCTGGTGCTCTTCGACTTTGACGAGATCGAGGACACCCCCACCTATCAGAATCCCAAGCAGCCCTGCAAGGGCATCCGCCGGGTCTATGTCAACGGCGTGCTGACGGCCCTGGACGGCGTCCACACCGGGGCCAGGAACGGCTCGATACTGCGGAAAGGAAGGAACACATGATGAGCGCCAAGGAACGCATTTTAGAGGAGATCAAGACCTTCCCCGGCAAATCCGGCATCTACTATCAGAACCTGGACACCGGCGAGACCTGGGGCTATGGGGAGAAGGACCCCTACCTGGCGGCCAGCATCGTCAAGCTGCCGCTGATGGCCGCCATCCTCCTGTGGAAGTCCCGGGGGGAGACCAGCTTTGACGACAAGGTGACCATCCGGGAGGACCAGAAGATCCCCGGCTGCGGCGCGGTGCAGTTCCTCAACGGCGACGTGACGCTGACCGTGGGCGAGCTGTGCAAGCTGATGATCGTCATCAGCGACAGCTGCGCCACCAACGCCCTCTTCCGCCACTACGGCGCCTCCGCCATCCACGAGGCCTTCCTGGAGCTGGGGCTCATCGGCACCCAGTTCAACCGGGAGTACTGGGACGCGGAGCGGGAGAACCGGGGCATCAACAACTACTTCGTCCCCGAGGAGATGGGCGGACTGCTGCGGCGGATGTACGACCGCACCCTGGTGGACAGGGAGTCCTCGGAGTGGCTGGAGAACATCCTCCGCCAGCAGCAGATCAACCACAAGCTGGGCGGCAGGCTGCCCATGGACTTCCCCATGGCCCACAAGACCGGCGACGAGGAGGACAAGGCCCACGACGTGGGCATCGTCTTCACCAAGTCCCCCTTCATCGCGTGTTTCGCCTACGTGGGACCCGACATGCAGGACTACGAGGATTTCATCCGCCGTGCCACCCGGATGCTGGCGGACGAGAACGGCGGCGTGGAGATGTAAATTATTTCCGGCACTGCGGCAGGGCTTGACTTGGCCCTGCCGCAGGTCTATAATTGAAATCAGGTTCCACCCCGGAGGCTCCTCCGCGATGGAATCTGAAATTTTTTTGTCAGGTGGGATGTTAAAATGAGGCAAACCACACGTATGTTCAAAAAGCTGGCCGCACTGGCCTGCACATTGGCACTGACCCTCTCACTGGCCCCCATGGCGGCGGCCTATGAGATGGGAGAGATTGTCGGCGGGGACCCCAATTGCCAGCATGAGTTTGACAACCTCTGGGCGCACGCGGTGACAGAAAAGTCCTCCTGCACAGAGAAGACGTACAGCTACTGGCTCTGCAAAAAATGTGACGCCAGATACGTCTGCGGTATCCATTACCCCCAGGGGCACAAATTTGTAAACGGCGTCTGCCGCTACTGCGGCATATCCCAGAGCGGCACGGCGGCCGCGGACCCCGGGGTGACTGCAAACCCAGGCAGTCCAGCGAATCCGGGGACCGTGACAGATCCCAACACCCCGGCGAATCCAGGCTCCGCGGCGGACCCCGGCAATCCGGCTCCCTCCGCCCCGGAAACGGCCAATCCCGGCAGTGGGAGTTCCAGGGCCCCCAGTCTCTGCGAACAGAACGGCCACAGCTGGCAGTACAGCAAGGTGGAGCCCACCTGTACCTCTGAGGGTCATTCCTGCCGGGTCTGCACCGTCTGCGGTACGGAGGAGACCTACGCCGTCAGGCAGAAACTGCCCCACACCTGGGAGACCAGGACGGAGCAGCCCACAACTACCAGCGCAGGCCGGACCTATCGGGTCTGCAAGGCCTGCGGCGCAGAGGAGACCCTCTCTACATCGCCTGTCCGCTCCACGGAGGAGCAGGCCGCCTATGACGCGATGGTCGCCTTGAAGAGCCAGTACCCCGATGGAACGAGGTGGACAAACAGCAACTATTACGGCTGGAAGGGCGGTATCTACTCCGGCGGCTATGGCTGTGCCGGTTTCGCTTTCATGCTCAGCGACGCGGCTTTCGGGAGTCTCCCCGCCAGAATGATCAAACCAGTGTCCTTCTCCGACGTGCGTGTGGGCGACATCATTCGAGTAAAAGGGGATTCCCACAGCGTGATCGTGCTGGAAGTTCAGACGGACAGCGTCGTCATCGCCGAGGGAAATATGAACAGCTCCGTCCTTTGGGGCCGCACACTGAAAAAAACCGATGTGGAGGCGGCGACGTATCTGATCACCCGCTGGCCCCAGGAGGGCGCCGCCACTGAGGACACCGCGCAGACAACGCCCACCGGGCCCTCCAAGCCCGCGGAATCCACCGCGCCCACCCAGCAGGAACAGCCGGTTCAGCGGCCTCAGCAGCCCGCCGAGGCCAGCAATCCCTTCACCGATGTGCCGGCGGCCTCCTACTACCACGACGCCGTGCTCTGGGCTCTGGAAAACGGCGTCACCACCGGCGTCACCGCCAATCAGTTCCAACCCAATTCCACCTGTACCCGGGGTCAGGTGGTCACCTTCCTCTGGCGGGCCAGCGGCTGCCCGGAGCCCAAGACAACGGTGAACCCCTTCCGGGACGTGGACACCTCCAGTCCCTTCTACAAGGCCATCCTCTGGGCTCAGGAAACCGGCATCACCTCCGGTGCCACCCCCACCCGCTTCGCTCCCCGTGACATCTGCACCAGCGCCCACGTGGTCACCTTCCTCTGGCGGGCCAACGGCAAGCCCGCCGCCCCCGGTAACAGCAGCCTGGCCAGCACCTACCCCGGCCAGTACTACACCGATGCCGTGGCCTGGGCAGACAGCAGCGGGCTTTTGTCCGGTGTGGACTCCGCCTTCATCCCCGGCCAGCACTCCCCAAGAGCCAACATCGTCACCTATCTCTACCGCGATTCGGCACAGTGATCGCTGCCGGGCGTCCCCCCGCGGGGGCGCCCGGTTTTTCTGTCTTCTCCCCGGCCGGCGGCATAATCCGGACGGGCCTCTCATAGGATACAGCATCACAACCGAGAGGTGGACGACATGACGACTCAAACCCGGAATGAGGTGCTGCTGGAGGGCACCGCCCTGGAGACGCCCTCCCTGTCCCACGAAAACCACGCTACCCGCTTTTACCGCTTTCCGCTCCAGGTTCCCCGGCTGTCCGGCCAGGTGGACATCCTGCCCGTCCTGGTGCCGGAGCCGCTGCTGGCCCAGGTGACGGAGGGGGCGGACATCCGCGTCCAGGGACAGCTGCGCTCCTTCAACAACCGCAGCGGCGTGGGCAGCCGCCTGGTGCTGACGGTATACGCCCAGTGCCTCTCCCCCGGAGTGGACGACCCCTGCAATCAGATTCTTCTCTCCGGCACGCTGTGCAAGCCGCCGGTGTTCCGCCGCACGCCTCTGGGCCGCAGCATTTGCGACCTCATGCTGGCCGCCCCCCGGCGGTACGGCCGGGCGGACTACCTGCCGGTGATCGCCTGGGGCCAGCTGGCGGTGCGGGCGGGGCGGCTCCAGGTGGGAGACCCCCTGTCCCTGGAGGGCCGGGTCCAGAGCCGTACATACCACAAGGTCACGGACCTGGGCACCGAGGAGCGGGTGGCCTACGAGGTGTCCATGATGCACCTGCTGGACCCGGAGCAGGCGGAGGCGCCGGCCCTGTGAAAAACAGCGCCCGGAGATCTAAGATCTCCGGGCGCCTGCCGCTTCCTGGATATCATTTCGTGGGAAAGCCGAAGGTGTCCCGCATGGCGAAGAGGAACCGCAGGAATCCCTCCGGGTAGGGGATGAAGCTGCCGTCCAGCACCATGGCCTCCGCCTCGGCCTCCGTCACATAGCGGACCTCCGACACCTCCTCCTTCTGCAATACCAGCGAGGGGAGGTCGAAGTCCCTCCGGATGATAAAGAAATCGTCAAAGCCGCCGTCAAAATTCACCGTCACCGACTGGCGCAGGCTCCCCAGGTCCAGGGGGAATCCCAGCTCCTCCCGGAACTCCCGCTCCGCCGCCTGGCGGCTGGTCTCCCCGGCGTCCACGCCGCCGCCCACGGACACGTCCCACCGCCCCGGCCAGACGGTCTTCTCCTCCGCCCGGCGCTGGATCAGCAGCCGTCCCCGGCTGTCGAAGGCGCAGACGTGGACCACCAGCCGGTACTCCCCCGGTCCCTTGGGCGCGTGGCGCTCCGCAGTTTTCCCCAGGGGGATGCGGTTTTCATCGTACAGATCCACCAGTTCCACTATGGTCTCTCCCCTCTCACTGTCTGGACGCGGTCCTGTAGTCTCCTCCGGGGCGGTAGAAGGGACAGCCGGTGCTGGTCCCCCTCAAAAACCGCTCCATCTCGTCCTCGTCCAGGTCCATGGTGCACACGAAGGCCTCCAGCTCCTGGTCGTAGTCATAGCAGACGCAGTCCTCGCAGATATTGGACATCCATCATCACCTCTCAGATGATGATAGCATAGATGCCGTCCACATCCAAGTGTTTTTTCATCACCAGCTCCTCCAGGGCCTCCCGGGCCTCGGTCGGAGCGGCCCAGCACATGCCGCACCCGGCGGTGATGGCCCGGGGCACCGGGATCAGCCGCCCGGGGAGCCCCGCCTCTTCGCAGCTCCGCTCCATGGCCATGGCGCCGGTGGTGGTGCGGAAGGTCACCACGCACTTCTCCGTCCGCTCCCTCACGGCCGCGCCTCCAGCGCCAGCGCGCGGACGGCCGCCGCCGCCGTGTCGGTCTCCGCCTCCGTGTTGGCCCAGCCCCAGGAGAAGCGGACGGCCCCCTGCTCCCCGGTCCCCAGGCGGCGGTGGAACCGGGGCGCGCAGTGGGCCCCGGGGCGGGTGGCGACCCGGAACCGCTCCGCCAGCTCGTCGGAGACCTCCGAGGAGTCCAGGGCGCCGATATTCAGCGTCACGATGGGAGCCCTCTCCTCCCGGGTGAAATCCCCGTACACCGTCACGCCGGGCAGGTCCCGGACCGCCTCGTAAAACCGCTTGGCCAGGCCCTGCTCATGGGCCCGGACCGCGTCCCGGCCCCTTCGCTCCAGATAGTCCAGGGCGGCCCCCAGCCCGGCGATTCCGTGGCTGTTGAGGGTTCCCGCCTCCAGGCGGGTGGGCCACTCCTCCGGCTGGGTCTCCAGAAAGCTCTGGACGCCGGTGCCGCCGGTCAGCAGCGGGCGGACCTCCACGCCCTCCCGGACGCACAGCCCCCCGGTGCCCTGGGGCCCCAGCAGGCTCTTGTGGCCGGTGAAGCACACCACGTCGATGCCCTGGGCCTCCATGTCGATGGGAAAGGTCCCCGCCGTCTGGGAGGCGTCCAGGATGAACAGCAGACCGTGCCGGCGGGCAAAGGCCCCGATCCGCTCCAGATCCACCACGTCCCCCGTCAGGTTGGAGGCGTGGGTGCAGACCACCGCCTTTGTGTTGGGCCGCAGAAGGCCCTCCAGTTCCCCGTAGTCCAGCCGTCCCCCGCCGCCGGCGGGCAGGAAGTCCAGCCCCATCCCCTGCTCCCGCAGGCGGTACAGCGGCCGCAGGACGGAGTTGTGCTCCCAGTCCGTGGAGATCACGTGGTCCCCCGGCCCCAGCAGCCCGTTGATGGCGATGTTCAGCGCGGCGGTGGAGTTGGGCGTAAAGGCCACGTGGTCCGCCCGGGGACAGCCGAACCACTCCGCCAGCCTCTGCCGGACGCCGTACACCGTCCGGGCGGCGGAGAGGGCGTTGTCGTGGACGCCCCGGCCGCTGTTGCCATAGGAGGCCATGGCCTCCGCCACCGCCTCCGCCACGCCGGGGGGCTTGGGGCGGGTGGTGGCGGCGTTGTCCAGATAGATCACGGCTTCACCACCCGGGTGGCCCCGGCCAGCTTCTCCACGATGGCATACATATTGGTGGCGCTGCCCACCGCCAGCTTCTCCGTCAGGCCGTAGAAGTTCAGGCAGGTGCCGCAGGTGAGGATCTCCACCCCCTGCTCCTCCAGCTTTTTCAGGTCCTCCAGGGAGGCGGAGCCCTCCACCGTCAGCTTCGCGCCGCCGTTGTAGAAGAGCATGGTCTCCGGCAGGCGGGGCAGCTGGGTGACGGCGAAGAGAAAGCCCTTCATCAGCGTCCTGCCCAGTTCCTCGCTGCCCCGGCCCATGGCGTCGGTGTCCACCGCCACCACCAGGCCGTTCCCCGCCGCCGGGGAGCAGACCAGCTCCGGCTCCTCCAGGGGAGCCTCCCCCACCGGGGCGTCCACCTCCACGGTGACCACGTACTCCCGCTCCCCCGTCTTCTCCCACCGGGCCGTCAGATGGTAGCCCGCGGCCATCCGGGTGAGGTTCTGTACGGCGATCTCATTGTCCACATGGACCTCCAGCGTCCCGGGTGACCTCATCTCCCGCAGGGCCCGGGCGGCCTTCACCACCGGGATGGGGCACTGCTCGCCCACGGCGTTTACCACAACTGTACGCATAACCGTCTCCTCCTCATGTAAGTTCCCGTCTATTGTATCGCCGGCGGATCAAAATTACAAGGGTTGTTTTTTCAAAAGCACCACGGGTAAACGCTGGAATTTTCCAGCCGGTTAATCGTTTTCTAACGGGAATTTTGTTTTTTCGCAAAAGTTCTTGACAGCGATTCTCCCAGGCGGTATATTCGGTTACAGAGGATTTTCCCAGGGCGCTCCCCCTCTCCTGCTGCCACAGGAGCCGCCCCCTTCAAGCAAATCCGCATTTTCAGACCCGCGCTGCTCCGCCTGTGCGCCCTGTCAGCCGGTCAAACAAACGGGAGGTTATCTTATGGAGAAACAAGTCAGACGAATCGGCGTTCTCACCAGCGGCGGCGACGCTCCCGGCATGAACGCGGCGGTGCGGGCCGTGGTGCGGAGCGCCGCCAACCGCGGCATCAGCTGCGTGGGCATCCGCCGGGGCTGGAACGGCCTCATCAACAGCGACTTCGTGCAGATGAACGCCTCCAGCGTCAGCCACATCATCAACAAGGGCGGCACCATCCTGTACACCGCCCGGAGTCAGGAGTTTATGGACGAGGCCGGCCGGGCCAAGGCCCTGGCCACCTGCCGCCTGCTGGGACTGGACGCCATCGTGGCCATCGGCGGCGACGGCACCTTCCGGGGCGCGCTGGCTCTCTCCCGCCAGGCGGCGGAGGCGGACATGTCCCTGCGGGTGGTGGGCATCCCCGCCACCATCGACAACGACATCGGCTGCTCCCACTACACCATCGGCTTTGACACCGCCTGCAACACCGCCGTGGAGTGCGTCGACAAGCTGCGGGACACCATGCAGTCCCATGAACGCTGCTCCGTGGTGGAGGTCATGGGCCGCCACGCCGGGTATCTGGCGCTGTACGTGGGCATCGCCGTGGGCGCCACCGCCGTGCTGATTCCCGAGCGGGAGGTGGACTTTGAGCGGGACATCGCGGAGAAGATCCGCCGGGCCCGCCTGGCGGGCACCACCCACTACATGGTGGTGGTGGCCGAGGGCGCCGGCAGCGCCATTGAGATCAGCCAGCACATCCACCAGGAGCTGGGCATCGACCCCCGGGTGACGGTGCTGGGCCACATCCAGCGGGGCGGCT
>CAMNRF010000001.1 GCA_946551795.1 uncultured Oscillibacter sp. | reverse complement strand
AGAACTGATTGCTTATCTGGACTACTATAACAACCGCAGAGTCAAACTGAAGCTCAATGGTTTGCCGCCAGCTATCCATAGACGCCAAGCCCTTTCTATCGCGTAAGCCCCTTCCTCTGCTGCCCTTGTCCATTATTTTGGGTGCAGTTCAAACCCGCCATGCTGAAAATCGGCGAATTTTCAAAACTGTCCAGGATCAGCATCCGCCTGCTGCGCCAGTACGACGAGAGCGGCCTCCTGGCCCCGGAGACCACCGACCCCTTCACCGGCTACCGCTATTACAGCGAGTACCAGCTCCTTACGGCAAACCGGATCAGAGCATTAAAGGATATGGGCTTTACACAATCTGCCATTCCGGAGGTGCTGGACTGCTACGGAGATCCGGAATCGCTGGAGCGGTGCCTGCGGCTGAAACGGGCGGAGGCCGCCGCGGCCATGGAGGAGGCGGAGCGGCGCCTGCGGCTCCTGGACACAGCCCTGGAACGGCTGAGAAAGGACGAAACAGGAATGAAATACGATGTAACCATCAAGACGATTCCGGAGCGGACTGTGGCCAGCGTCCGGCAGATCATCCCCAACTATGACCGGGAGGGGGACCTGTGGCATATCTACTGCCAGGAGACCGCCCGGATGAACATTCAGGACGGAGACCCGGTTCTCTGTACCGCCATGTATTACGACGGTGAGTTCAAGGAGCAGGACGTGGATGTGGAGATCCAGAAGAATGTGGTGGGGACCTACCCCGACACGGAGCATGTGAAATTCAAAAACATGCCGGCGGTACAGGTGGCCTCTGCCACATTCCGGGGGAGCTACAGCCAGATCGGCGAGGTGAACGAGGCCGTGGCCGCCTGGGTGCGGGAGAACGGCTGGGAGTTTGACGGGCTGTATTTCAATATCTATCACGTCAGCCCCCACGAGACCCGGAATCCCGATGAGTTTTTGACGGAGGTCTGCTATCCCGTACGGAAGAAATGAGACCGGCGGCAACTGATCTGTGATGCGGAAAGAGATGGACGGAATTTTTGATTCCGTCCATCTTTTTCCTTGACATATATCGAACACCAATATATAATGCGATATATAGATAATCGATATAAAGGGAGGAGACCGCCATGGAACTGGACAAGAGCCTGGTCAGCGGCAGCATGGCCATGCTGGTGCTGAAGCTGCTGGAGGACGGGGACAAGTACGGCTATCAGATGATTGAGGAGCTGCGCCGCCGCTCCGACGATACCTTTCATCTGAAAGCAGGGACACTGTACCCCCTGCTCCACGGCCTGGAGGAGAAGGGTCTGGTGACCGCCTACGAGGGGGAGGCCGCCGCCGGGAAGCCCCGGCGGTACTACCATCTGACGAAGCAGGGCCGGGGGGCCCTGCGGGAGAAGGAGGCGGCGTGGAACGACTACGCCCGGGCCGTGGGCCGGGTTCTGGAGGGAGGCGCCTGTCTTGCCTGAGACCATTCAAGCGTACATCGAGGCGGTGGAGGCGCAGATCCGATGGAGACGGGCCCGGAGCGTGGTGTCCCTGGAGCTGCGCCGCCACCTGGAGGACCAGCGGGACGCGTTCGCGGCGGAGGGCCTGGGGGACGCGGAGCATCTGGCGGTGGAGGAGATGGGGGACCCGGTGTCCGTTGGCACGGAGCTGGACCGGCTTCACCGGCCCCGGCCCCAGTGGGGGCTGCTGGGCCTGACCATCGCCCTGGCCTGCGCGGGGGCGTTTCTGCGGGTGTGGCTCACCCGAAACGAGGGCCTTGACGCCGTCAGCCCGGTCAGGGCCGCGCTGGCGCTGGTGTTGGGGACGGCGGCCCTGCTGGGCGCGTATTTTCTGGATTTTACATCTCTGGCCCGCCACGCAAGGGGTATCTACGCGGGGGCGTTGGCGGCGGGGGTGCTGTCCTGGTGGCTGCTGCCCAATGTGAACCGGACGGCCTACTGCACACGGTACATCATCCTGCTCTACCCGGTGGTGTACGCGCTCTGGCTGTACAGCTGCCGGGGGAGTACGTGGGGACATTTCATCCTGGCCGTCGCCGGAGGGATTCCTCTGGCGGTCATCTGTCTGCTGGCCCCCTTTACCTTTGGGCTGCTGATTCTGCTGGTTTGCGGCCTGGTTTCGCTGCTGTGCGCGATCCGCATGGGGTGGTTTGGCCCCGGCCGGTGGAAATTTGCCGGAACCGCGCTGGCTCTGGCCGCGGGGATGCCGGCCCTCTTCTTTGGGCTGGGGTACGGAGAGGGGTTTATTGTGCGGCTGCGCCTGGCGCTTCATCCGGAGCTGGACCCCCTCGGAAGGGGGTATTGGGGCTGGATGACAAAAATGTGCCTGCGGGATGCCCCGTTCATCCGGCGGGATGGGCACAGCTCGTTTGGAATCGGCGGCGGCGGCAGAGTATACGGCGGTTTCTTTGGCGATGCGAAGGGCTATGTGGAGTTCAGCGTGGATCAGGAGTTTCTTCCGCTGAGGCTGCTGATGGGATGGGGCTGGCTGGCCTATCTCCTGCTGATGGCGGCCATCGCCGCCCTGCTGGTCTGGCTCCTGGTCCGCTGCCTACGGCAGAGGCAGCAGCTGGGCCGCCTGACGGCGCTGGCGGTGGTGCTGAGCCTGGGACTGGAGACGCTGTTCAGCGCCGCGCTGAACCTGGGCTTTACGATTTTTTCATCCCATCTGCCCTTGGTGGTGGGAAACCTCCACACGGTGATCGACATGGCCCTCATCGGCCTGGCGTTGTCCGTGTTCCGGGGCGGCGGCATCCTGCGGGACGAGCCGGCGGGGGAAGTGCGGCGGCCGGTTTTCCCATGGCGGGTAAAAATATCGATTATTTCCACAAAGGAGACCTGAGTTTTTGTGAGTTTTTCCAAAATTGGAAAATAGATGAAACAAACCCGCCTCCTCAAACGTCTTTATAATCAGAGAGACTATAGACAGAGGATGATGGAATGGACAGACAGCACGCGCTGAGCGTGATGGGGCTCTTTCTGGCCGCGGCGCTGGCCTTGGGCCTGGCCCGGTGGGAAGAGGGCCAGCTCTGGGGCACCGCGGAGGACCGCCTGCCAAAGCCGGCGGCAGAGCCGGTGCCGGAGGCTGACGAGGCCCGGCAGATTCTGCGTACCTATTTTATGGACCACTACAGCGAGGCCAGCAGCTCCGCCGTCTACACGGATCTGACCCACGACGGCGTGGAGGAGCTTCTGGTATTGACGGTGGAGAAGGGCCGGAGCGGGGAGCCCGCGCCCCTCCACGGCGGCGGATTGGACGGCGGCAGCTTCACCCGGGCCCAGGTGACGGTGCTGCGGGCGGAGAAAGGCGGAGAGGTTCTGCCCGTCTACGAGTTCGCCTGCGGAGCGGAGCACAGCCAGTGGGGGGAGCTGTACCTGAAAAAGGAGGAGGAAGCGGACTATCTGGTGTGGTACGCGCCCTATACCGCCTCAGAGCGTGGGGACTTCCAGCTGGCCCAGTTCTCCCTGGGGGAGGACGGCGCGGTTTTGGACCGAGTCCGGGAGCGGATCTTCTTCCCGGCGGGAGACGGTGAGCCCCGTGCCGGAGACGCGGACGGAGAGGAGATTGCCGCCTTTCTGGACCGGGCGGAGCTTATGCTGCGGGGAGCGGAGCCGGTGATCGTCTTCAACGTGATCCACGATCCCGTCACCGGCACCGACGGCCCCCGGCGGTTTGCCTATCTGGATGCCCTCTTCACCAGCTTTTGACAGCATTTTTTGGTAAACCGGAAAGAGATATTGACCCGCCGCGGATTTTCCGGTATAATGGAAAAACAGCGCCTAAAGGTGATGCAGGGAACCTCTGAATTGATCCCCGCGCGCGTCTTCACACCGTCAATTTTCCCCTGGAGCTGCGTCAGAAAAACTTGAAATCCCATTGGATTCCCGTGTTTTTCTTCCTTGCCAGGAGTGATTTCTGGTGTAAATCTACATACCGTTGAATGAATCAGAGCTTCCTTAACACCGCGGCTCTTTCCGGAGCCGCGGCATTCTTTTTCGTGTTGTGCCGACAAATTTCGACAGGGAGGAACTGCCGCCATGCACATTCGACTGCCCAAACGCCTTCTGGCCGCGGCGCTGGCGGGGACGCTGGCCATGACGCCGGTCTCCGCGGCCTTCGTGGACACCGAGACCCACTGGGCCGCGGACGCCATCGCCAGGTGGAGCGAGGAGTATCAGATCATCCAGGGATACGAGGACGGGACCTTCCGCCCTGACAACTCCATCACCCGGGGGGCCTTCGCCGGCATTCTGGACCGCTTTTTGAAGTTCCAGGCCCAGGCCCCGGCGGAGACCTTCGCCGACACGGGGGGTACCTACTGGGAATCGGCCATCCTCAAGCTCAACGCCGCCGGCATCTACCTGGGCAATAACGGAAAGGCCCTGCCCGCGGACACCATCACCCGCCAGCAGGCGGTGACCATGATCGCCCGGGCCTTCGGCGTCGACGCCGCCACCGACACGCTGTCTTACCTGGACGCGGAGCAGTTCGCGGAGTACGCTCGGGGCCCCGTGGCGGAGATGACCGCCCGGGGGTACATCACCGACAGCCAGGAGGGCTTTTTCCGCCCCCTGGACCCCATCACCCGGGCGGAGATTGTCAATATTCTCAACAACATGATCCAGGTGCTGGTGCAGGAGACAGTGAGCTATTCCAGCGATGTCAACGGCACGATGATGATCAACGCCGAGGGCGGCGCGTCCCTGGCGGATATGACCATTGCCGGAGACCTGATTCTGGCCCCCGGGGTCTCCAGCCCGGTGACGCTGAACAACGTGACCATCCAGGGGGCCATCCGCAATTTCAGCGGCGTGGAGCCCACGTGGTTCCAGGTGGTGCCCACGGACCCCGGACAGCCGGGGGAGACCCAGACACCGGAGACGCCCGCGGGGCCCGGCATCCAGCCCAGCGAGGTCTACACTCCCGGCGTCACCACCGGGGAGACCTTTGAGTACGACAAGCGGCAGATTCCCGTCTACGCCGACGCGGAGCCCATCCAGCTCTACGAGGGGGACTTCATGTGGAACGACACCGGGGACCGCCTGATCTACACCGGAGACCGCTACCGCACCCGTTTCGGCATCGACGTGTCCGCCTACCAGAACCGGGCCAGCGGCGGAGCAATCGACTGGGAGGCTGTGGCCGCTGACGGCGTGGAGTTCGCCATGGTCCGCGCGGGCTTCCGGGGGACTTCCACCGGGGCGATGAACGCCGACGAGTACTACGCCCAGAACATCGACGGGGCCATGGCGGCAGGCATCGAGACCGGCGTGTACTTCTTCGCCCAGGCCATCACCGTGGAGGAGGCCATCGAGGAGGCGGATTTCGTCATCGAGCTGTTGCGGGACCACGAGATCAACGGACCCGTGGCCTACGACTGGGAGATGCACAACTCCACCTACCGGGTCTACGGCACCGCGCCGGAGATGGCTACCGCCTGTGCCGTGGCCTTCTGCAGGCGGATTCAGGAGGCGGGCTACACGCCCATGATCTACGCGGGGACCTATGTCAGCTACATCAAGTACGACCAGGGCGCCATCGCCCCGTATCTCAGCTGGTACCCGGAGTACAAGAGCGAGACCTCGGAGAAGCTGTACCCCACCATCCGCTACCAGATGGACTACTGGCAGTACAGCAGCAAGTGTTCCATCGCCGGCATCACCGGCAACGTGGATGTCAATCTCCAGTTTATTCCCTGGTAATAGTGAACGAGGCGGCAGGCCAAGCCTGCCGCCTCGCTTTTTCAGGATGATGCCTTTGCCGCTCCCGGCTCCCGCTGGGCCGCCGCCACCCCGGCGGTGATCAGCCCCGCCCCCAGCAGGGCCAGGGGGGAGATGGGCTCATTCAAAAAGATCCGCGCCGTGACGATGGTGATGAAGGGGTTCAGATAGATGAAGTTGTTGGTGGCCACCACGCCCAGCAGCCGGAAGGCGTGATTCCACAGCACATAGCACAGTCCGCTGCCAATGAGGCCAAGGAAGAGGAAGTTTCCGGCGGCCGCCGGCGTCAGCAGCGCCGCGGCGGGGTAGGGGACCCCCTCCAGCAGCACCAGAGGGAGGGCGGTGACGATGCCCCAGAAGAGCGTCCGCCGGGTCACCAGCACCGGGTCCAGGCCCTGCCCCGCCCGCCGGAGCAGGACGGAGTACACTGCCCAGCAGAGGGCGGCGCACAGGGCCAGCAGGTCGCCTCTGGGACTGAGTTTCAGCACAAAGGTGCCGTTGCACACCACCAGCACCACGCCGGTGAAGGCGATGAGGAATCCCCACAGCGTATTTCTGCGGAACCGCTCCTCCCCGGCGAAGTGGGCGATGACGGCGGTGAAGATCGGCGCGGCGGCCACAAGGATGCTGACATTGGCGGCCAGCGTATAGGTCAGGGCGGTGTTCTCCGCGAAGAAGTAGACGGAACAGCCTGTCAGGCCCAGCAGCAGAAAGACGGCCTCCTGCCGGCCCGTCAGGGACAGCTTCCGGGGCCGCAGGAGCCACAGGGAGCAGTAGGCCAGCAGGAAGCGGGTCAGCATGATCTGGGCGGGGGTGAAGAGGCCCAGCAGCTTTTTGCTGGAGATGAAGGTGGAGCCCCAGACGATGATGGTGAAAACGGCAAAGAGGGTGCCGGTGAGGCGCTGGCGGTTTTTCATGGCGGATGGTCCTTTCCCCGAAGATTCGACACGGTGCCCATGATATGGTCAAAACACTTGAAAATCGGTACCCCGATTTTCAAGGCGGGCGAAGCCCGCCGGCACATAGAATGTGCCGTATTTTGCCTATGAAGTTCACCGCCGAGCCGTTTCACGGCCCCTGGGGCGCGTACGCGCCCCAGGGTTGAAAAGAAGCGTTGGCTTCTTTTCAACCGCGGTAACTATAGCACAGCGGCGGGGAAAAGGCAAGGGAGCGAACCCTTGCAGTCGGGCGCGGACCGTGGTAGAGTGATGAGAGAGAGGAGGGCCCGATCCGCCGCGGGTCCTCCTATCCGCGGAAGGGGGAGAGCGCCGTGATGATCAGAAGATTTCGTCCGGAGGACGCGGAGGAGACCTCCCGGATGATTGCCGCCGCCCTGCGGGAGACCAACGGGCCGGACTATCCGGCGGAGGAGATCGAGGCGCTGGCGGCGTTCTACTCGCCCGCCGGTGTGCTGCGGCGGGCGGGGGAGTCTCATATGTACGTTGCGTGCGAGGACGGCGCCGTCTCCGGCTGCAACGGCAGCGAGCGGGAGAGCTGCATCATGAGCCTGTTTGTGCTGCCCGGCTGCCAGGGCCGCGGCGTGGGCCGGAAGATCCTGGGGACCCTGGAGGTGGACGAGATATTCCTGCGGGCGGAGCGGGTGGAGCTGGGTTCCTCCATCACGGCCCATGGATTTTAATTACAAAATGGGGTACGCCGATCTGTGCGGCGGCAGCGGAGAGCCGGACGCCGGAGGCACCGTCCTCATGGAGAAGCGCCGGATGCCGTCATTTTAGAAAGGCGCGGCGGGAACTGCCCGCCGCGCCTTTCTAAAGAGAGAAGTGTTACTTGCGGTTTTCCTTCTGGTTGCGCTTCTGCTCCTGGTTCTGCTGATTCTGCTGGTTCTGACGGTTCTGCTGCTCCTGATTCTGGTTGTTCTGAGACATGAGGGGACACCTCCTTTCGGATTCCTGCAATGCGGTTGCGGGTGAGGGCGGAATGGGCCGCCTTCCCCCGTACAGGCGTTATTTTTGCCGGAATGCCGAAAAATATTCAGCGGAGGAAAAAAATTGTTGACAAAGCGGAGGCATGCTGATATACTAATCAGGCAAAACAAAGAGGGCGACGCATCCGCCTCACCTCCAGCCGGATGGGCAAAGAGGTCAACAACGTTGTGATCAGACTGCCGCAAGGCGGTTTGTTGTTGCGCGGGTGCCGGTTTGGTATCCGCGTTTTGTGATTTTTGGAACGGAGGTGTTTCGGCCATTAGTAAGCAAGTGCATGAACTGAATGAAGCCATCAATGACAAGGAGGTCCGTCTGATCGGTTCTCAGGGCGAGCAGCTGGGCATCATGCCCTCCGCGGAGGCGCTGCGGATCGCCGACGAGCAGGGTCTGGACCTGGTCAAGATCTCGCCTCAGGCCACTCCGCCGGTGTGCAAGCTGATGAACTACGGAAAGTTCCGGTTTGAGCAGAGCAAGCGGGAAAAAGAGGCCAGGAAGAACCAGCACGTGGTGGAGATCAAGGAGATCCGGATGTCTCCTGGCATCGACATTGGTGATTTCAACACGAAGCTCAAAAACGCGCAGAAGTTCATCGCCGACGGCAACCGCGTCAAGGTCTCCGTCCGCTTCCGCGGCCGGGAGATGGCCCACACCAGCATCGGCCGCGACCTGCTGGAGCGGTTTGCCGAGCAGTGCGCCGAGACAGCCAATCTGGACAAGGCCCCCAAGCTGGAGGGCAGGATGATGTCCATCTTCCTCTCTCCCAAGGGCGGCAGGTAACCAAGGATTTTCAAACAAACGGAAGGAGCAATTTACTATGCCTAAGCTGAAGACCCATAGCGGCGCCAAGAAGAGATTCAACCTGACCAAGACCGGCAAGGTGAAGCGCGCCAAGGCTTTTAAGAGCCACATCCTGACCAAGAAGGACACCAAGCGCACCCGCCGCCTGCGGGCCGGCGGCTATGCGGACGCCACCAATGTGGACGCCGTGCGCAAGATGATCCCCTACAAGTAAGCTGTATAGAAGAGGAGGCTTTTTACAATGGCTAGAATCAAGGGCGCGATGATGACGCGCAAGAGAAGAAATAAGGTCATGAAGATGGCCAAGGGCTACTGGGGCTCCAAGTCCAAGCACTTCCGCGTGGCAAACCAGGCGGTGATGAAGTCCCTGACCTACGCCTACACCGGCCGCCGGCTGAAGAAGCGTGACTTCCGCTCCCTGTGGATCACCCGTATCTCCGCCGCCTGCAAGCTCAACGGGATGAACTACTCCACCTTCATGCACGGTTTGAAGACCGCCGGCGTCGAGATCAACCGGAAGATGCTCTCCGAGATCGCCATCAGCGACGCCGCCGCCTTCACCCAGCTCACCGAGATCGCCAAGAAGGCGGTCGCCTGATCTGAGAGGACAAGCGGGGAAAATTGCTCAAAATTTTTCTTGCATTTTGTAGATATTCCTGATATTATAATAAAAGTGCGCAATAGCAAGGAGGTGCAAAAATGGCAAAGTGCGAGTTTTGCGATAAGGGCGTGAATTTCGGCATTCAGGTCTCTCACTCTCACCGGCGTTCCAATCGTCCCTGGAAGCCCAATGTGAAGCGTGTGAAGGCGATTGTCAACGGTACGCCCCGCCATGTGTATGTTTGTACCCGGTGCATGCGTTCCGGTAAGGTCACCAGAGCGATTTGACATGTACAAACGAAATCCCGGACGTCTCGTCCGGGATTTTTTTATAAACAAGAATAATTGGCCAGGTATGGTCAAAAGGGGGAAATCCTTTGAAATTCTTTGCTTATATAGATTACATAGAAAAGCACCCTGTCGTATTCTTTTGGTTTTCGATGCTGTATATGTTAATTTGCTCTTTTACCTGTGATATATTTATTGGATCAAAATGGATTCACGCCCTTGTGATCTTGCCAATCAATTTTTTTACCTGGCCTGTTGCGCACGCATTATTGAGCGGAGGTAAATGGAAAACACTGAATTCTGTTGAGAGAAAGTTTGTATTTTCCTTACCAGTACTATCAGTTGTTCTTCCCATTTGTCCATTCATTTGGGGATTATAAGTTTTTAGGTATATAACGATCAACAAATTGCAGCTACAAAAAGTACCCACCCCGCTGAAAAGCAGGGCGGGTACTTTTTTGATCACATCCACGTCCGTTCCAACAGTTCGTCTTTTTTCGCCCGGCCCATCAGCTCGCCCACCACATCCCGGGCCTGCTTGCCGCGGTACAGGACCTCGTAGGCACAGCGGCAGATGGGCATCTCCACCTGCTCTCTCTCCGCCAGCTGGTAGACGCTCTCGGCGGCGTAGTAGCCCTCCACCACGGCGCCTACCTCCTCCATGGCCTCCCGGACGGTTCTGCCCTGGCCGATGAGGATGCCTGCCCGGTAGTTCCGGGAGTGGAGGGAGGTGCAGGTGACGATCAGGTCCCCCATGCCGGCAAGGCCGCCGAAGGTCCGCCGGGTGCCGCCCAGTTGCTCTCCCAGACGGGTGATCTCCGCCATGGAGCGGGTCATCAGCAGGGCCTTGGTATTGTCCTGGAGCCCGAGGCCGGTGCAGATGCCGCAGGCGAGGGCGATGACGTTTTTCAGTGCCGCCGCCAGCTCCACGCCGATGATGTCATAACTGGTGTAGACGCGGAAGTAGTCGTTCATAAAGGCGTCCTGGACGAAACGGGCGGCGGCGCGGTCCGGACAGGCGGAGACGCAGCCGGTGGGGAGCCTCCGTCCCACCTCCTCCGCATGGGAGGGGCCGGAGAGGGCCACGACCTTGCAGATATTTCCCGTGGCCTCCTGGAGGATCTGGCTCATGCGGAGGCCCGTCTCCCGCTCGATGCCCTTGGAGACGGACACCAGAACGCTGTCGGGCCTCAGGTATGGCCGGGCCTTTTCCCCCGTGGCCCGGACGGCGAAAGAGGGGGCGGCGCTGACCACCATGTCCGCGCCGGAAAGGCAGTTCAGATCGCCGGTGATATGCAGGGATTCCGGCAGGGGAACACCCTCCAGCAGAGGATTCTCCCTGGTTTTTCTCATCTGATCCGCCTTCTCCGGAGAGTGGGACCAGAGGGTCACATCGTGTCCGTTGTCGCACAGGACCAGGGCCAGGGCCGTGCCCCAGCCGCCGCTGCCTAAAACCACTGTCTTCATGATCCGCCCTCCTTTTTATGATGCAGGCTGAATTTGCTCTCCGTGCCGGAGAGGAGCCGCCTGATGTTGGCCCGGTGCTGCCAGACTACCAGTCCCCCGCAGAGGAAGCCCAGGATGACGATCACCGGGTCCGGATAGCACGCCCAGGTGGCGAAGGGGAAGCTGGCTCCGGCCCACAGCGATCCCAGGGAGACATACCGGGTGAGGACGGTCAGCAGCAGAAACCCGCCCCAGACCACCAGAGCGATGCGCCAGTCGATCATAATGGCGATGGTGCCGCCGGAGAGGATGCCCTTGCCGCCCTTGAATTTGAACATACAGGGGAACATATGGCCCAGGAGGCAGAAGAGGCCCGCCCAGTATTTGCCCACCAGGAAGAGCCCGCCGAATTGCCAGCTTCCCAGCAGTACGGCGATGACCGCTTTCAACACGTCGCAGAGAATCACCACAAGGGTCAGCCCGCCGCCGAAGGTGCGGTAGAAATTGGTGAGCCCTGCGTTGCCGCTGCCGTGGGTCCGCACGTCGTCCCGGAGGATATACTTGGACACGATCACCGCGCCGTTGAAGCAGCCCAGAAAATAGGAGGCCGCCGCCGTCAGGACCACTGTAAAAATCAGTTCCAGCCCCGAAGGGGCCGCGTAGATGGGAAATTCCATGTCTCAGACCTCCTTTTCTCCCTTTTGCCGGATGGACAGAATGATGGGCGTTCCCTCCAGGCCGAAGGTGCTGCGGATGCAGTTTTCCAGATACCGCTGGTAGGAGAAGTGGAAGAGCCGGGTGTCGTTGCAGAAGACCACAAAGTGGGGCGGCTTCACGCCCACCTGGGTCATATAGTAAATCTTCAAGCGGCGGCCCTTGTCGGTGGGGGGCTGGACCCGGGTCTGGGCATCCGCCAGGACGTTGTTCAGCATCCCGGTAGTGATGCGGGTGGCGGCCTGGTTGGAGACGTAGTCGATCAGCTCGAAGAGGCGGTCCACCCGCTGTCCTGTCTTGGCGGAGATGAAGAGGATGGGGGCGTAGGCCATGAAGCTGAGACCCTGGCGGACCTCCTCCCGCATGCGGTCCATGGTCTTGCCGTCCTTTTCAATGAGGTCCCACTTGTTCACCACGATGATGCTGGCCTTGCCCGCCTCGTGGGCAAGACCCGCCACCTTGGTGTCCTGCTCCGTGATGCCCTCGGCGGCGTCGATGAGGATCAGACACACGTCCGCCCGCTCAATGGCCATGGTGGCCCGGAGGACGCTGTACTTCTCGATGTCCTCTGACACCTTGGACCGCCGCCGGATGCCGGCGGTGTCGATGAAGACAAAGCTGCCCTTGTCGTTTTCAAACCGGGAGTCGATGGCGTCCCGGGTGGTGCCGGCCACGTCGGAGACGATGACCCGCTCCTCACCCAGGATCTTGTTCACCAGGGAGGACTTGCCGGCGTTGGGTTTGCCGATGACCGCCACACGGATGGCGTCGTCTTCCTCCTCCTCAGCTTCCTCAGGGGGGAAGTGGGCCACACAGGCGTCCAGCAGGTCGCCGGTGCCGTGGCCGTGGACGGCGGAGACGGCGATGGGGTCTCCCAGTCCCAGGTTGTAGAACTCATAGAAGTCCGGGTCCGGGGCGCCGGTGGAGTCCATCTTGTTTACCGCCAGCACGATGGGCTTGCCGCTGCGCAGCAGCATGTTGGCCACCTCGTGGTCGGAGGCGGTGAGGCCGGTGCGGATGTCCGTCAAGAAGATGATGACCGTGGCGGTCTCAATAGCGGTCTGGGCCTGGTCCCGCATGAATTCCAGGATCAGGTTGTCGGTGCGGGGCTCGATGCCGCCGGTATCGATGAGGGTGAACTGCCGCCCATTCCAGTCGGTCTCTCCGTAGATGCGGTCCCGGGTGACGCCGGGGGTGTCCTCCACGATGGAGACCCGCCGGCCAATCAGTTTGTTGAACAGCTGGGACTTGCCCACGTTGGGCCGCCCCACGATGGCGACGATGGGTTTCATAGGCCCTCACTTCCTTTCTGTCTGTAAGATCATGGCTGATATAGATTATTATACCCGTCTGCAGTCCGGATAGCAAGACAAAAAGCAAGGAGGGAAGACCGATCTTCCCTCCTAAGCAGGCGTGCAAAATCCCTTATTTCGCGACGACGGACTTGACGACCTTGACCTCGCGGCCGTTGTACGTACCGCACTCCTGACACATTCTGTGAGGCAGGTGCTGCGCACCGCACTTCGGGCAAACGACGAGAGCGGGGGACGTCAGCTTCCAGGTGGAGCTGCGGCGCTTGTCGCGTCTTGCTTTGGATACTTTTCCCTTGGGTACTGCCATTGTGACACCTCCTTGATCGTTCAAAGGCACAGGCGGGGGCCTGTCCTTATCTCATTTCTCTTATTTGTTCTCCAAAAGCTTGGCAAGGGCCGCCAGCCGCGGATCGATCTCCTTTTTGCAGGAGCAGGGGCCGAGGTTCAGGTCGGCGCCGCAGCGGGAGCACAGTCCCTTGCAATCTTCAGAACACAGAATTTTGGTGTCCATCCCGAGGATGAACGCGATGCGAGCCAGCTCGCCGAGATCCGCCCTGCCGTCCTCCAGCAGCTCGATCTCGTCGCTCTCTCCGTTCTCCAGGGATTCCGCCAGCATGCAGTGGTAGGAGATCTCCCTGTCCAGAGGAAACTCTTTGCCGCACCGGTCACAGACGGCGTCCAGCGTGGTCCGGGCCGTCAGGTCCAGGTAGAGCACGTCGGCGGCGTTCCGCACCTCGCCGGAGACGGAGACGGGACGGGAGACCGGATACCGGCCGGAGAACTCCACGTCAGAGAGGTCCAGGGTAAACTGGAAATCCAGGCAGCCGCCCGGGGTGTGCAGAATCGGTTTTACATCTAAAAGCATAAGCTACCTCGCAATGACACGAATAGTATTATAAGGGATTGCGGTCCCGTTGTCAAACTATTTTTCAAAATAATTTGGAAAATAACGGCCTTTTTTACCGGCGCGGCGGAGAAGGGGTGGAACATGGCCTCCGTTTTGCAGGACGTGGAAAAAATCCTCCAAAGAAACGGTTGAATCCTGCGGAATTTGTGGTACAATACCACAGGATGCGGTTTCCCGTTCAGAAAGCCGGAAACCGCGAATCCGTCGCCTGGAGCGGGCTGGAGGAACTGCCGTGACAAAGAGTATTTTACATACAATTGAGACCAATATGGCGAGCTTTTCCAAAGGACAGAAGCGGATCGCCAACTATATTCTGGAAAATTACGACAAGGCGGCCTTTCTGACTGCCAGCAAGCTGGGAAAGCTGGCGGAGGTCAGCGAGTCCACAGTGGTGCGCTTTGCCTCGGAGCTGGGGTACGACGGCTACCCCAGTATGCAGCGTGCCCTGCAGGAGATGATTCGCAGCCGCCTGACCTCCACCCAGCGCATTCAGGCGGCGGGGGACCTGTTTGACCGGCGGTCCATCCTGCCGGCGGTGGTGCAGTCGGACATCGAAAAGCTCCGGCTGATGGCCAGCGAGGCCAACCAGAGCGAGTTTGACCGGGTGGTGGACCAGCTTCTCAGCTGCCGCCACATCTATATCCTGGGGGTTCGCTCCTCCTCCTTTGTGGCGGGCTATCTGAATTTCTATATGCACCTGCTGACGGAGAACGTGACGCTGGTGCAGTCCAACGCCGCCGGGGAGATCTTCGAGCAGCTGCTGCGCATCGGGCCCGAGGACGTGATGGTGGCCATCAGCTTCCCCCGGTACTCCCGGGTGACGCTGAACACCGTGAAATTCGCCCAGGACCGGGGGGCGTCCATCGTAGCCATCACCGACAACGAGCTGTCCCCGCTCTACCAGATGGCGGACGCGGCGCTGCTGGCCCCCTGTGAGATGATCTCCTTTGTGGACTCCATGGTGGCGCCGCTGTCCCTGATCAACGCCCTGCTGATCTCCATCGGCGTCCGCCTGGGGACCGACGCGGCCAAGACCTTCGCGGAGCTGGAGAATATCTGGAACGCCTACGGCATATTTGGGAAGACGGACGATGAGTAGACGGATCGTTGTGGTCGGCGGCGGCGCCGCCGGGATGATGGCGGCCGTCTCCGCCGCGGAGCGGGGGGGCTCCGTCACTCTGCTGGAGCCCAACGAGCGGCTGGGGAAGAAGCTTAACATCACCGGAAAGGGCCGCTGCAACGTCACCAGCAACGCGGGGACAGAGGAGCTGCTGGCCAATGTTCCCAGGAATGGAAAATTCCTTTACAGCGCCTTTTCCCGCTTTGATGGACGGGATGCCATGGCATTTTTTGAGGGACTGGGCGTGCCGCTGAAAACCGAGCGGGGAAACCGGGTCTTTCCGGTCAGCGACCGGGCCTTTGACATCAGCGCCGCCCTGGAGCGGCGGCTGAAGGCCCTGGGGGTTTCCCTGGTCCGGGACCGGGCCCTGGCCCTGGAGACCGAAGACGGCGTGGTTCAAGCTGTGAGGGGAGAGCGCCGCCGCTATCCGGCGGAGGCGGTGATCCTGGCCACGGGAGGGGTCTCCTATCCCGCCACCGGCTCCACCGGGGAGGGCCACCGCATGGCGGCGGAGGCGGGGCACACGGTGACGCCCCTCCGGGGCTCTCTGGTGCCCCTGCGGGATTTCGGCGTGGGCCGGGAGCTGCAGGGCCTGAGCCTGCGGAACGTGGGACTGACGGTCTACGAGAACAATAAGAAAATCTACACGGATTTTGGCGAGCTGGTCTTTACCCACTTCGGCGTCAGCGGGCCGCTGGTCCTGTCGGCCTCCGCCCATATGCGGCGGTTCGGCCAGCGGGCCTACCACCTGGAGATCGACCTGAAACCCGCGCTGGATGAGCAGACGCTGGACCGGCGGCTGCTGTCGGATTTTGAAAAGTACGCCAACCACGATTTCTGCAACGCCCTGGACGACCTGCTGCCCCAAAAGCTGATCCCGGTGATCGTCCGCCTCTCCGGGATCGAGCCCCGCCGGAAGGTACACGACATCACCCGGGAGCAGCGGCGGGGCCTGCTGACGGTTCTGAAGCACTTTCCCGTGGTGATCGCCGGTCCCTGCCCGGTGACGGACGCCATCGTCACCTCCGGCGGCGTCAAGGTGGGGGAGATCAACCCAAACACCATGGAGTCAAAAATTGTAAAGGGATTATACTTTGCGGGTGAGCTGATCGATGTGGACGCCTATACCGGCGGATTCAATCTGCAGATCGCCTGGGCCACGGGCCGTGCCGCCGGATTCGCGGCGGCGGAGAGCGGCGAATTACGATGACTGACAGGAGAGAAGAGATATGAAAACCATCCGCGTTGCCATTGACGGACCCTCCGGCGCCGGAAAGAGCACCCTGGCCAGAGCGGTGGCCGGGAGGCTCGGCTATCTGTATGTGGACACCGGGGCCATCTACCGCACCGTCGGCTACTATGCCCACACCCATGGTCTGGACCCGAAGGACGGGGCTGCCGTTTCCGCCGCTCTGCCGGGGATCACCGTGGAGATGGCCTACGGAGAGGACGGATTGCAGCATATGCTGCTGAACGGGGAGGATGTGACGGCGGCCATCCGCCTGCCGGAGATCTCCCTGTGCGCCTCCGCCGTCTCCGCCCACCCCGCTGTGCGGGCCTTCCTTCTGGAGATGCAGCGGAAGCTGGCTCGGGAACATGATGTCATTATGGACGGGCGGGACATCGGCACCGTGGTGCTGCCGGACGCGGAGGTGAAGATCTTCCTCACCGCCTCGACCGAGGCCCGGGCCCGCCGCCGCTGCCTGGAGCTGGAGGGACGGGGGACGCCTCAGCCCTATGAGGAGGTCCTGCGGGAGATCCAGGAGCGGGACTGGAACGACACCCACCGGGATACCGCGCCCCTGCGCCAGGCGGAGGACGCCGTGCTGCTGGACACCACGGACCTGGGTTTCCAGGAGAGCGAGGCGGCGCTGCTGGCCATCATCGCGGAAAGGACGGGCGGCGCATGAGGCCATTCAATCGTCTGTTTGTCTTTATTTACTATGTAGTGGGCCTGGTGGCGGACATCCTGCACCCGGTCTCCGTGGAGGGGCTGGAGCGCCTGCCCAAAAGCGGCGTTCTGCTGTGCCCCAACCACGCCAGCAACTGGGACCCCATCCTGGTGGCGCTGAAGCTGCCCAAGAACTACCGCCTCCACATCATGGCCAAGGAAGAGCTGTTCAAAAATCCTCTGCTGGGCTGGCTGCTGCGGAAGGTGGGGGCCTTCCCGGTCAGCCGGGGGAACAACGACATCAACACCGTGCGCACCGCCATGCAGGCCATCAAGGACGGGGACAATCTGCTGATCTTCCCGGAGGGGACGGTGGTCCGCAACGGCGTGGGGTACATAGACGGCCTGCCGGCCCACGCCAAGGCCGGGGTGGCCATGATCGGCGTGCGCACCGGAGCCGCGCTGGTGCCGGTCTTTGTAGACGGGGAGAAGAAGCTGTTCCACCGTACTCGCATCATCTTCGGCGAGCCCTACGAGCCCCGCTATACCGGACGCCGGGGCACGTCGGAGGAGATGCAGAAGATCGCGGACGAGGTCCTGGCGGCGGCCTACGCCCTGGGCGGCCAGGCCGTAGGGGGGAAGCCGCTGTGAGGGAGATTCTGCTGGCGCGGAGCGCCGGATTCTGCTACGGCGTGCGCCGGGCCGTGGAGCTGGCGGAGCGCACCGCCGCGGAGAACGGCGGCTGCCGGATGCTGGGAGATCTGATCCACAACGCCCACGTGGTGGAGGAGCTGGCCCAGAGGGGCGTCCGGAGGACGGCGGACCCGTCGTCCCTGGGCCCCGGGGACACGGTGGTGATCCGATCCCATGGGGAGCGGAAAAGTGTGCTGGAGGAGCTGGAGGCCCGGGGAGTGCGCTGTGTCAACGCCACCTGCCCCAACGTGGTGCGCATCCAGCGTCTGGTGGCCCAGGCCGAGGCGGAGGGCCGCCGGGCGGTGATCATCGGCGACCCCGGCCACCCGGAGGTGGCGGGAGTGGCCAGCTGGTGCCGGGACCCGCTGGTATTCGACGGGCCGGAGGCCGTCCGCCGCTGGCTGGACAGCGCCCCGGCGAACCGGGAGATCCCCCTGACGGTGGTGGCCCAGACCACCTGTATTCGTGAACTTTTTGAAACTTCTTGGAAAATCATAAAAAAAGAGTGTACAAACGCGAAAATATTTGATACAATATGCAATGCTACGCACAAGCGCCAGTCCGAGGCGGTGGAAATCGCCGCCCGGGCGGACGTGATGGTCGTGGTGGGAGACCGTAAGAGCGCCAACACCAAACATTTGACAGAAATTTGCAAGGAGAGATGTCCCCGCGTCCTCCAGATCGAGGGGGCGGACGAGCTCTCGCCGGATTTTTTCGATGGTTGTTCTGTTGCGGGCCTTACGGCCGGAGCCTCCACGCCAGCGGGCATTATTAAGGAGGTATATGCAACGATGAGCGAAGAAATCAAAGCGGCCGAGGGCAAAGAGGAGTCCTTCGAGGAATTACTGAATCAGTCTTTCAAAACTTTAAATACAGGAGAGAAAGTAACCGGCATCGTCACGGCCATCACGCCGACCGAGGTGCAGGTGGATGTGGGCGCCAAGCAGGCCGCCTACATCAAATTCAGTGAGCTGAGCGACGACCCCAACGCCAAGCCCGAGGACATCGTCAAGGTGGGCGACGAGATCGAGACCTACATCGTCCGCGTCAACGACGTGGAGGGCTACGCCGAGCTCTCCAAAAAGCGCCTGGACGCCGTCAAGGTGTGGGAGAACATCGAGACCGCCGTGGAGGAGAAGACGGTGCTGGAGGGCACCGTCACCGAGGAGAACAAGGGCGGCATCGTGGTGTCCGTCAAGGGCGTGCGGGTGTTCGTCCCCGCCTCCCAGAGCGGCCAGCCCCGCGGCGCGGATCTGAGCGCCATGGTCAAGCAGAAGGTGCAGCTGCGCGTCACCGAGGTCAACCGCGCCCGCCGCCGGGTGGTGGGCTCCATCCGGGCCGTCACCGACGAGGCCCGCAAAGCCGCGCAGGAGGAGGTCTGGGCCAACATCGAGGTGGGCAAGCGTTACTCCGGCGTTGTGAAGTCCATGACCAGCTACGGCGTGTTCGTGGACATCGGCGGCGTGGACGGTATGGTACATATCTCCGAGCTGAGCTGGAGCCGCATCAAGACCCCCGCCGAGGTGTGCAAGGTGGGCGACCCCATGGAGGTGTATGTCATCTCCTTCGACCCCGAGAAGCGGAAGATCTCCCTGGGCGTCAAGGACCACAACGTCAATCCCTGGCAGGTGTTCATGGACAAGTACGCCGTGGGCGATGTGGCCACCGTCCGCATTGTCAAGCTGATGACCTTCGGCGCCTTTGCCGAGGTGGTCCCCGGCGTGGACGGCCTGATCCACATCTCTCAGATCGCCGACCGCCGCATCGACAAGCCGGAGGACGTGCTGTCTGAGAACCAGACCGTGGATGTGAAGATCACTGCCATCGACGAGGAGAAGCAGAAGATCTCCCTGTCCATCCGCGCCCTGCTGACCCCCGCCGCTGAGCCGGAGGAGGACGCCGAGGCCGTGGAGACCGAGGAATAAGCGCACGCGCGAAGAGAGGCGGGCCTTTGGGCCGCCTCTCTTTTTGAAAAAATTTGTGATTTTTTTGACATTTTCGTTGCAATCGTGAAACCGGTATGGTATAATGCCGTCTTGTGAAAAGTGTGACAATCCCGGCCGGCCCATTTTGAGGGGCGCCCGGCCGGGGGCCGCAATGGGGAAAGGGCTCTCCGGACGATTTGACCAGGAGGCCGCGCCGCAGCGGGTTTGTGTCCGCTTAGCCATAAAAGGGAATACAGGAGGAACGAAAATGAGCTATCAGGACGAATATCAACAGAAGCTGACCTCCGCCGGCGAGGCGGTCAAGGTGGTGGAATCCGGCCAGTGGCTGGATTACGGCTGGAGTCTCTGTTCTCCCATCGCGCTGGACAAGGCGCTGGCCCAGCGGATGGGGGAGCTGACGGACGTGAAGATCCGGGGCGGCATCCTCACCCACAAGCCCGCGATTTTTGACGTGCCCGACGCCGCCAGCCACTTCACCTGGAACTCCTGGCACATGGGCGGCGTGGAGCGCAAGGCTGTGGATCAGGGATTTTGCTACTACATCCCCATGCGCTATTCCGAGCTGCCCGGTTTTTACACCAATGTGATCAAGACCTTGGACGTGGCCATGTTCCAGGTGGCACCCATGGATCAGAAAGGCTGGTTCAATTTCGGCCCCGTCGGCGACCATCTGAAGGCGGTCTGCGAGTGTGCCAAGACCATCATCGTGGAGGTCAACCGGAATATGCCCGTGTGCCTGGGCGGCTATGACAACTGTATTCACATCAGCGACGTGGATATGATCGTGGAGGGGGAGAATCCCCCTATGGACGTCCTGGGCGGCGGCGGAGCCGCCTCCGAGGTGGACCTGGCCGTGGCCCGTCTGGTGGTGGGGGAGATTCCAAACGGCGCCTGCCTCCAGCTGGGAATCGGCGCCATGCCAAACGCCATCGGCAAGATGATCGCCGAGTCCGATCTCAAGGATCTGGGCATACATACGGAGATGTACGTGGACGCCTTTGTGGATATGTCCGAGGCGGGCCGCATCACCGGCATGCGCAAGCCCTTTGACCGGGGCCGCCAGACCTATGCCTTCGCCGCGGGCTCTCAGAAGCTGTATGACTTCCTGGACAACAACCCCGAGTGCATGATCGCTCCTGTCAACTACGTCAACGACATTACCCGGGTGTCCCAGATCGAAAACTTTATGTCCATCAACAGCGCGGTGGACATCGACCTCTTCGGCCAGGTGTCCTCTGAGTCCTCCGGCACCCGCCATATCTCCGGCGCCGGCGGCCAGCAGGACTTTGTCATGGGCGCGTACCTGGCCAAGGGCGGCAAGAGCTTCATCTGCTGCTCCTCATCCTATATGGACAAGAAGAGCGGCCAGCTGAAATCCCGCATCCGGCCCACGCTGTTGGAGGGCTCCATCGTCACCGCCACCCGGGCGAACCTCCACTACCTGGTGACCGAGTACGGCATGTTCAACGTCAAGGGCAAGTCCACCTGGGAGCGGGCAGAGGGAATTATCGGCATTGCCCATCCCCAGTTCCGGGAGGAGCTCATCGCCGCGGCGGAGAGGATGCACATCTGGCGCCGCTCCAACAAGCGGTAAGCAGGCATCTGAAAATGGCGGACAGCCATAGGCTGTCCGCCATTTTTTGCATCATTCCCGGAAAATTATCTGTAATTTTTTTGAAAAAGTGCTTGTAAATATGGAGAAAGCAGGATATAATAAAGATATTATATAGGAAAAATATAGCAAACAGGAAAATGATGTACCAGCGAATACCAGGCACCACAATGAACCGATGAAAAAGGGGAGGGGTTTGCCATGTTCAGGATCGGAGATCTCGTCGCGCACCCAATGCACGGGGCTGGCGTCATAGACGCCATCACGCAGGAGAAGGTCGCTGGAAGTATGCAGGAGTACTACGTGTTCAAGATGCCTGTGGGCGGGCTGCTGTTGAAGATCCCGGTGGCCAACAGCGAGACCATCGGCCTTCGCGCCATCATCACGCCGGAGGAGGCGGAGTCGCTGATGGCGGCGATCCCCTCCCTTGAGGTGGAGAGCAGCGCCAATTGGAACAAGCGGTATCAGGAGAATTTGCAGAGGTTAAAGAGCGGGGACCTGCGGGAGGTATCCCGGGTGGTCAAGGGGCTGATGACCCGGGACGCCAGACGCGGGCTGTCCACCGGAGAGCGGAAGATGCTCCAGACGGCGAAGCGGATATTGATCTCCGAGATCGTCTTGACGGAGCAGGCGGATTACGAGGCCGTGGAAACCCGTGTCGACCGCGCCATGACCCAGGAGGCCGCGGTCTGACCGGCGGGCGGCCGGTTTCGTTCTATGAGAGCGCCGGAGAGGCGCATGGAGGCCGATATGTTTTCTTTTCTGCGCAGAATCAAAGACGCAAACCGCCCGCGCTGTGCCGCTCTGGTGGCCGCCGCGGGCGCTTCCAGCCGCATGGGGGGCGTGAACAAGCTGCTGGAGCCCCTGGATGGGGTCCCCGTGCTGGTGCGGACGCTGGTCTCGTTCCAGCTGGCCGAGGAGGTGGATGAGATCGTGGTGGCCGCCCGGGAGGAGGACCTGGTGGAGATCTCCCGCCTGTGCCATACATATGGCATCACCAAGTGCGCCAAGGTGGTCCGGGGCGGCGAGAGCCGCGCACACTCCGTGCTGCTGGCGGCCCTGGAGGCCTCGCCGGAGTCGGATCTGCTGGCGGTGCAGGACGGCGCGCGCCCTTTGGTGACGCCGGAGCTGATCGGCCGTGTGGTCAGCGCCGCCGCCCGCTGCGGCGCCGCGGCCCCCGCGGTGGCGGTGAAGGACACGGTCAAGGCCGTCCGGGAGGACGGCGCCGTAGCGGAGACGCTGGACCGGGACGTCCTGCGGGCTGTCCAGACGCCCCAGGTGTTTGAGGCCAGCCTCTTGAAGGTGGCGCTCCAGTCGGCGCTGGAGAGCGGTGTGCCTGTCACCGACGACTGCTCCGCCGTGGAACGGCTGGGCAAGGTGGTGTTCCTGGTGGAGGGCGAGGAGGAGAACCTGAAGATCACCACCCCGGTGGATCTGATTTTGGCGGAGGCCATCTTACAGGCCCGGGAGGAAGGGCGATGACGAATCTCCGTATCGGACACGGGTATGACGTCCACCGGCTGGCGGCGGGACGAAAGCTGATTCTGGGCGGGGTGGAGATTCCCTGGGAGCGGGGGCTCCTGGGCCACTCCGACGCCGACGTGCTGGTCCACGCCGTCATGGACGCCCTGACCGGGGCGGCCCGCCTGGGGGACATCGGGAAGCTGTTCCCGGACACGGACCCGGCCTATGCCGGAATCTCCAGCCTGAAATTACTGGCGGAGGTGGGGCGGCTGCTGGCGGAGCGGGGCTTCGCCGTGGTGAACATCGACGCCGTGCTCCTGGCCCAGGCGCCGAAGATCGCCCCTTATAAAGAGCGGATGGCGGAGAACATCGCCGCGGCGCTGGGGATCAGTCCGGAACAGGTCAACGTCAAGGCCACCACGGAGGAGGGCCTGGGCTTCACCGGGGACGGCTCCGGCATGGCGGCCCACGCCGCGGCGCTGCTGGAGCTGCTGGAGTAAGAAACCAGCCGTCTTCTTGAGAGGCGGCCCGGAGAGAAGATTGATACGCGCGAGGTGAGAGAAAGAGCTCCGACGAGTTCTTTCTCTCACCTTTCTCCGCTCTGTCCATAGAATGGGTAGAGAGGAGGAGTGCCTGTGGACCACTATCTGATTATCGCACGGTCCGTCACCTACGCGCAGCGGATGCAGCGGGCGCTGGCACGGGCGGGCGTCCGCTGCCAGATTTTCCGCGCCCCCCGGGATCTGACGGAGCTGGGCTGCGCCTACGCCGTGCGCGTGGCGTCCGGCGACCTGACCGGTGCGCTGACTGCCCTTCACAGGGAATCGCTGGACCCTGTTCAGATATTTTTGTACCAAAGAGGACTGTACCGGGAGGTGGGGAAATGATCTATCTCGACAGCGCCGCCACCACCTTCCAGAAGCCCCCCGCCGTAGAGGCGGCCATGGTGGAGGCTCTGCACACCATGAGCTCCCCGGGGCGGGGGGGGTATCCCGCCGCGGCTGCGGCGGCCGACGCCGCATTCGACTGCCGGAGCGAGCTGGCGGAGCTCTACGGCCTGGACAGCCCAGAGCGGGTGGTGTTCACGCTGAACGCCACCCATGCGCTGAATATCGCCGTCAAGACCCTGGTGCCCCCCGGCGGACGGGCGGTCATCTCCGGCTACGAGCACAATGCCGTCACCCGGCCCCTGTCGGCCCTGGGGGCGGATGTGCGGATTGCGGAGGCGCCGCTGTTCCAACCGGAGGCAGTCTCGGAGTCCTTTGCCGCTCTGGTGGACGGGAGCGTGGACGCGGTGATCTGCAGCCATGTCTCCAACGTCTTCGGGTTTATCCAGCCCGTGGAGGCCGTGGCGGCGCTCTGCCGGACCCGTGGCGTGCCGCTGATCATAGACGACTCCCAAGCCGCCGGAGTGCTGCCCCTGAATCTGGCGGAGCTGGGGGCGGCGTTCATTGCCATGCCGGGGCACAAGGGGCTCTATGGCCCCCAGGGGACCGGCGTGCTGCTGTGCGGGGAGGGGATTACCCCCCATACGCTTCTGGAGGGCGGCACCGGGAGCCTCTCTATCCAGCAGGAGATGCCGGACTTTTTGCCGGACCGCCTGGAGGCGGGCACCCACAATATGCCCGGCATCGCCGGACTGCTGGCCGGCGTCCGGTACGTCCGCCGGCGGGGCCTGGAGGCCGTCTGCCGGCGGGAGCGCCAGCTGGCCCAGATGGCGGCGGAGGAGCTGCGGGCTCTGCCCGGCGTGACGGTGTACGCCCGGCCGGACCTCCACGCCCAGGCGGGCGTGCTGTCCTTCACCGCGGAGGGCCGGGAGGTGGAGGCCCTGGGGCAGGCCCTGGCGGACCGGGGGATCGCCGTGCGGTCCGGGCTCCACTGCGCGCCGCTGGCCCACCGCACCGCCGGGACCCTGGACAGCGGCACCGTCCGCCTCAGCTTCTCCGACTTCAACACGTCGGAAGAGGTGTCCTGTCTGGTGTCCGCCGTGGGGGAGATTCTCTCCTGAGGCGGGAAAAACGGCTTCGAAATAAAAACCGCCGGAAGGCGGTTTTTATTTTCCAATCCCTTCCTGCGGCCGCCTCGCCTGAAAACGCTGGGATTTTCTGAACAGTCCGTGAATTTTTCCCCGGTTTGCCTTGCAATCTACCGGTATATTTTATATAATCAAAATATTCATGGCCTGAAAGGGATGATGACCCAATTATGGAACTGAAGTTCTCGCAGATTCCGGCGTTTGCCGGCAGGTATCTGCTGACGCTCCAAATCACCGATGTGCTGGATATTCTCATCATCGCGTTTTTGCTGTACAAGCTGCTGACGCTGGTGCGCAGCACAAAGGCCGCCAGTCTGCTGAAGGGACTGCTGGTCTTTTTCGCCGTGCTGGCCCTGTCCTATGCCTTTCAGCTCAACGGAATCTACTACATCCTGAATAAACTGATGGAGTGGGGCGTCCTGGCCCTGATCATCCTGTTTCAGCCGGAGATCCGCCGGATTCTGGAGCAGGTGGGTAGCCGCCGCATTGTGGCGTTTTTCAGCCACAGCGAGGCGGGGAACGTGATGGAGCAGACCATCGGCCAGACGGTGCTGGCCTGTACGGAGATGTCCCAGAGCCGCACCGGGGCGCTGATTGTCTTTGAGCGGGAGATCATGCTGGACGACCTGGTCCGCAGCGGCACGGTGCTGGACGCGTCGGTCTCCAGCGAGCTGCTGAAAAACATCTTTTTTGTAAAGGCCCCCATGCACGACGGGGCGGTGATCGTCCGCCACGGGCGGATCTTAGGCGCCGGATGCATGCTCCCCCTGAGCAAGAATATGAACCTGAGCCGGGACCTGGGGATGCGCCACAGGGCCGGCATCGGCATGAGCGAGAACTCCGACGCGGTGGTGGTCATCGTCTCGGAGGAGACGGGGTCCATCTCTGTGACCATTGGAGGGATGCTCAAACGGCACCTGAAGCCGGAGACCCTGGAAAATCTGCTGCGGAACGAGCTGCTGCCGCAGGAGGACGCGGACGGCGTGAAGCAGAAGTTCAACCTGCTGCGTCTGCTGCGGAGCAGGAAGGACGGAGGTTCTGACGATGGAGAATAGCATGGGAACGCGCAAGGTGCTGTACCTTCTGCTGGCCTTCTGTGTGGCGGCGATCCTCTGGTTTTTTGTGGACACCACCAACGACAAGCAGGTGGAGCGGGAGATCACGGACATCCCCATCGTCTACACGGACGAGGACACCGTTTTGGCGGACCGCGGATTGATGCTGCTGGAGGAGAACACGGACGGCCTCATGGACGTCACCGTCAAGGGAAAACGCTGGGATGTCTCCCAGATGGACAGCAGCAGCATCCGCGTGATTGTGGAGCTGAAAAATGTCACCTCCCCGGGAGAGCAGCGAGTGCCCTACCAGCTGTCGGTGGTCTCAAAATTTGATGACCTCGTGCAGGTGACGAAGAAGAGCATCTCCATGGCCACGGTGAACATCAGCGAGCTGTACAGCAAGCAGGTGGAGGTCAAGTGCGAGCTGGTGGGCAACGTGGCGGAGGGCTACAACGCCGGACAGCTCCAGATCTCCCACAGCAAAATTGATATATGGGGCCAGCAGGAGATCATCGACCAGGTCGCCTACGCCAAGGTGAAGCTGGACATCGGCAACGCCACGGGCAGCGTCTCAGAGACGCTGGACGTGCAGTACTGCACGGAGGACGGTCAGATGCTGGAGAGCGCCGGCATCCGCACAACGGTGGAGAAGATCCAGGTGTCCCTGCCGGTGTTTGTCACCAAGGAGCTGCGGCTCACCATGAACTATATCGACGCCCCCGGCGCCAGGTTCCGGAATATGCAGGCTAAGCTGGACCCTGCCACCATTATGGTCTCGGGACCGGCGGAGGTGCTGCGGGACCGGGAGACCATCATCCTGGGGGACTTCGATCTGCTGACTGTTGAGAACGCGGAGAGCACCCACACCTACGGCATCACGGTGCCGGATGGATGTACGAACCTCAGCGGCGTCACCCGGTCCACGCTGACCATCTCCTACCCGGACAGGACGACGGCCGCGGTGCTCACGGACCGCATCCAGTTTGAAAATAAGCCGGAGGGGAAGAATCTGGATGTGCTGACGCCTCAGGTGACGGTCTCTATCTTTGGCAGCGAGGCGGAGGTGTCGGCCGTCAACGGGGAGAACCTCACCCTGGTGGCGGACCTGAGCGATTTCGGTTCCGCCCTGGGCAGCTACACGATTCCCGCCGTGGTACGGATCGACTCCGGCGGCGACATCGGCGTCACCGGGGAGTACGAGGTACAGGTGACCATCCGGGAGGCCGGAGACGAGCCGGAGCCTCCGGAGGACGGCCAGATTCCCGCCATGAACCCGGAGGAGGGCGGAGAGGAAGGTGAGGAGCCATGACCCAGATCGCCACTGTGGAGCGGATCATCGACGCCAGCCACGCCGAGATCTCCGTGCCGCGGAAGTCCGCCTGCGGGCACGACTGCGAGGAGTGCGCCGGCTGCGGCGTCACCGGCGCGGCGGTTCACGCCAGGGCCCTGAACCCCATCGGCGCCCGGCCCGGGCAGAAGGTGGTGGTGCAGAGCGATACCGGCAAGATGCTGCGGATCATCGCCCTGGTGTATCTCACACCGGTGCTGCTGTTTCTGATCGGGTATTTCGCCGCCATGGCGGTGACACCCAGCACGGCCGTCCAATATCTGACCGCCGGCGTCGGCTTCGCGGCGGGGATTCTGCTGGCGGTTCTCTATGACCGCCGCCTGCGGCGGCAGGGCGGCCTCTCGTTTCAGATCGTCCGGCTGTTCTGATGTACGGCTATGTCAGGCCGCCCCTTGGGACACTGCCGGAGGAGGAGACAGAGCGGTTCCGCCGCGTCTACTGCGGACTGTGCCACACGCTGGGCCGGCGGTATGGGCCGGCGGCCCGGTTTATCCTCAATTACGATTTCACCTTTTTGGCCATTCTCCTGTCCGCCCCTGTGGAGGAGGGGCCTGATAAGGCCAGATGCCTCGTCAGCCCTCTCCGGCGGAGGAGCTTTCAGCCGCCCAGCGCCGCTCTGGAGCTGGCGGCGGATGAGAGCGTCATTCTGGCCTACTGGCAGCTGCGGGACGGCGTGGCGGACCACGATTGGCTCCACGGGCTGAAATATCGAGGCGTCGCCGGAGTTCTGGAGCCCGCCTATCGCAGGGCGGCGTCTCTCCGGCCCGGGTTTGACAAGGCGGCCCGCCGCCAGCTGGAGCTGCTGGGGCGTCTGGAGGAGGAGCGGTGTCCCTCCATCGACCGGGCGGCGGACGCCTTCGCGGCGCTGCTGGGCGCGGCCGCCGGAGAGGTGGAGGACCCTGTCCGGCGGCGGGTGCTGGGGCAGCTGCTGTACCACCTGGGGCGGTGGGTCTACCTGGTGGACGCGGCGGACGATCTGAAAAAGGACGCCGCCTCCGGGAACTACAACCCCGTGGCGCTGCGCTTCGGCCTGGAGGGCGGCGTCTGGACGGCGGAGGCGCGGCGGGAATTCGCCGTGACGCTGGACCACTCGATCCACATGATGGCGACGGCCTTTGAGCTGTGGGACTTCGGCGTATGGACGCCGGTTTTGGAGAGCACCCTGTACACCGGCCTCTTCCAGGTGGGAAGGGCCGTGCTGGACGGCACGTTCCAGGCGGTCCGGCGGGGCAGGATCAGAAAGAATCACAAGAATGAAGAGGAAACCACATGAACGATCCCTATCAGGTTTTAGGCGTCTCCGAGAGCGCGACGGATGAAGAGATCAAAAAGGCCTACCGGGACCTGGCCCGGAAGTACCACCCGGACAACTACCACGACAATCCTCTGGCGGATCTGGCCCAGGAGCGGATGAAGGAGATCAACGCCGCCTACGAGCAGATCACCAAGGAGCGCAGCGGAGGCGGCGGGCGGCCGGGAAGCAGCTATGGCGGCTACAGCTACGGAGGCGGGCAGCAGTACCGGTCCTCCGGCTCCTCCTCCGTGCTCCAGCAGGCCCGCATGGCGGTCAACTCCGGCGATCTGAGCCGGGCCGAGGCGCTGCTGGCCAATTACAGCGACCACAACGCCGAGTGGAATTTTCTCAAGGGCGTGATCTGCTACCGCCGGGGCTGGATGGACGAGGCAAAGCGGTACTATGAGACCGCCTGCCAGATGGACCCCGGCAATCCGGAGTACCGCCAGGCGCTGAACTTTATGGCGGGCGGACCCCGGGGCGCCTACCGGCCCGGCGGCGGCCCCTTTGGAACGGAGGTCTGCCCGGGCAATCTGTGCCTGGAGCTGTGCTGTATCTATACGCTCTGCAACGGCGGCGGGTACTTCTTCTGCTGCTGAAGAGTCTAGGGAGGGAACAGATTTGATCAAGAGTATGACCGGCTACGGCCGGGCGAGGCGGGAGCTGCACAAGCGGGACATCACTGTGGAGGTGCGCTCCGTCAACAACCGCTATCTGGACTGTACGGTGAAGATGCCCCGGATGTACACCTTTGCCGAGGACGCGGTGAAGAGCAGCGTGCAGAAGACCGTCTCCCGGGGAAAGGTGGATGTGTTCATCGCCGTGGACGCCTCCGCCGCCGACGTGGCAAAGGTCACGGTCAACCGGGAGCTGGCGGCCCAGTACGCCGCTGCGCTGAACACCTTGGCGGAGGTCTGCGGTCCCACGGCCTATAAAGTCACGCCCGACCAGCTGGCCCGCTTTCCGGACGTCCTCACCGTCACCAAGGCGGACGAGGACCTGGAGACGGTCAGCGGCGACCTGTGCGCCGTGCTGGAGGAGGCCCTGACGGCCTTCAACGCCATGCGGGCCACGGAGGGCGCCAGGCTGGCGGAGGACATCGGGAACCGCCTGGACAACATCCTGTCCTACACCGCCCAGGTGGAGGCCCGCTCCCCGGAGACGGTGGCGGAATACCGCCGGAAGCTCACCGCCAGGATGCAGGAGGTGCTCCAGAGCGCCGCGGTGGACGAGCAGCGCATCCTCACCGAGGCGGCCATCTACGCCGACAAGGTGGCGGTGGACGAGGAGACCGTCCGTCTGCGGAGCCACGTGAGCCAGCTGCGGACCATGCTGGAGTCCGATGACCCCATGGGCCGGAAGATGGACTTTCTGATCCAGGAGGTCAACCGGGAGTCCAATACCATCGGCTCCAAGTGCAGCGATGTGGAGATTGCCCAGGTGGTGGTGGGCCTCAAGGCCGAGGTGGAGAAGATGCGCGAGCAGGTCCAGAATGTGGAGTGAGCCATGAAGCTGATCAATATCGGATTTGGAAACCTGGTGTCGGAGGAGCGGCTGGTGGCCGTCATCAGCCCGGACTCCGCCCCGGTGAAGCGCATGATTCAGGAGACCCGGGAGCGGGGGCTGCTGATCGACGCCACCTATGGACGCAAGACCGCCTCCGTCTTTGTGGCGGACAGCGGCCATGTGATCCTGTCGGCCCTGCCGCCGGAGCGGTTTGGCGGCAGAGCGGAGAATACGGAGGAGAGTGAGCGCATATGAAGAGGGGAAAGACCTTTATTGTCTCCGGCCCGTCGGGGGTCGGCAAGAGCACCGTGCTCAAATCGCTGCTGGAACGGAGAAAGAACGTGTATTTCTCCGTATCCGCCACCACCCGGGAGATTCGGCCCGGCGAGGAGAACGGCGTGCACTATCACTTCCTGGAGGTGGATACCTTCCGGCAGTGGATCGCCAGGGGGGACTTTTTGGAGTACGCGGAGTATGTAGGCAATTTCTACGGCACCCCCAAGCGGTATGTGGACGAGGCCATGGACCGGGGAGAGGACGTGATCCTGGACATCGAGATCCAGGGGGCCATCCAGGTGAAGAGCAAGCGGCCGGAGACGGTGAGCATCTTCATCGCCCCGCCCAGCTGGGCCGAGCTGGAGCGCCGTCTCACCGAGCGGGGCACCGACAGCCCCGAAAAGGTCCAGAAGCGGCTGCTGCGGGCCAAGGTGGAGTTCCAGACGGCCCACACCTATGACTACTTTGTCATCAACGACAATGTGGAGAGCGCGGTGCGGGAGCTGGACGCCATCATGACCGCGGAGCACTGCAAGCCCAAGGAGCGCATGGAGATCATCAGCGGAGATTGAGGCTGTTTTTCAACGGCGGCGGTTTCCGGCAAAAATTTTACGCCTGATTTGGCAGAATGGAAGTAGAGTACTATGATGCTGTATCCCGCAATGGACAAATTGACAAGCTATGTTCCCAACCGCTATATGCTGGTGAATGTGGTGGCCCGCCGGGCCCGCCAGATCGCTGAGGCCGCCGAGGAGATCGGGGAGCCGCTGGAGGAAAAGCCGGTGACCCTGGCCATCAACGAGGTGGCGGAGGGCCGCCTGGACGCCGGCAGTACGGACCTCATGAGGGCGGAAGAAGAGCAGGAGTAACAGGCGAGAGGGGGCGGGGCATTGGAGGCCGCTGTGATTTGCAAGGTCGCGGTCAGTGCCGCGCCCTATGCCATCGATAAGCCCTACGACTATCTGGTGCCGGAGGCTATGCTGGAGACCGCTGTCCCCGGCGTCCGGGTGATGGTTCCCTTCGGACGGGGAAACCGCAGCTCTGAGGGGGTGGTCCTGGCCCGGGGAACGGGGGAGCGGACGAAGCGTCTCAAGCCCCTGACCGCGGTGCTGGACCGGGAGCCGGTGCTGGACCGGGCGGAGATCGAGCTGGCGCTGTGGATGCGGCAGCGGTACTTCTGCACGCTCTTTGAGGCGGTGAAGGCCATCCTGCCCACCGGACTGTGGTACCAGCTCCGGGAGGTCTGGAAGCTGGCGGACCCCCAGATGGACCGGCTGACGGCTGACGGTATGGCCGCCTCTGTCAAGCAGGCCATTCCGATTTTGGACGTGCTGTACGCGGGCGGCGGCAGCGCGGATGCGGAGACGCTGCGGTCCAGCTGCGGTGGTCAGACAGACACGGTGCTGTGGAAGCTCCAGAAGGCGGGCCTGGTGACCTGTGAGACCGCCGCCAGGCGGAAGGTGGTGGACCGGTCCCGCCGGATGGCGGAGCTGGCCCTTCCCGCGGAGGAGGCCCTGGCCGCGGTGGAGCCGAAACGGCGCTCCGCGCCCCAGCGGTACGAGGCGGTGCGTCTTCTGGCCTCCGCCGGACGGACTTCCGCCGCCGACGTGTGCTATTTCACCGGCGCGTCCATGAGGACGCTGCGGGCTCTGGAGAAGAGCGGCCTGGTGACCTTTTCCGAGGAGGAGTCCCTGCGGCTCGCCCCTCCGGAGCAGGTGGAACCGGGGCCGGCCATCGTGCTGAGCGGGGAGCAGCAGGCCGCCTTTGACCAGATTCTCTCCCTGACGGAGGAGCCCGCCGCCCAGGCGGTGCTGCTCCAGGGCGTCACCGGCAGCGGAAAGACCCAGGTCTATTTGCGCCTGGTGCAGGAGATGCTGGCCCGGGGCAGGGACGCCATGGTGCTGGTGCCGGAGATCGCGCTGACGCCCCAGATGATGCGGAAGTTCTCCTCCTATTTTGGGGACCGGGCCGCCATGCTCCACAGCGGACTGCGCATGACGGAGCGTTACGACCAGTGGAAGCGCATCCGGCGGGGAGAGGTCCAGGTGGTGCTGGGCACCCGCTCCGCCATCTTCGCCCCGCTGCGGAACCTGGGGCTGATTATTTTGGACGAGGAGCAGGAGGCCAGCTACCAGTCGGAGAACCCGCCCCGGTATCACACCCGGGACGTGGCAAAATACCTCTGCGGCCGCAGCAAGGCCACGCTGGTGCTGGGCTCCGCCACGCCGGCGGTGGAGACCGCGTGGGCCGCGGAGAGCGGAATTTACCACAGGGCGGTGCTGCGGCAGCGTTACAACCGCCGGAGCCTGCCGGAGGTGCTGGTGGCGGACCTGCGGGAGGAGATCCGCGGGGGGAATCCCGGATTGATCGGCGCCGTTCTGCGGCGGGAGCTGGAGAAAACTCTCTCCCGGGGGGAGCAGAGCATTCTGTTTTTGAACCGCCGGGGCAGCAGCCGCATGCTGCTGTGCGGGGAGTGCGGACATGTGCCGGAGTGTCCCCGGTGCAGCACGGCGCTGACCTACCACTCCGCCAACGGGCGGCTGATGTGCCACTACTGCGGCCACTCCCAGCGGGTGAGCGAGACCTGCCCCGTGTGCGGCGGCCTGATGAAGCACGTGGGAACCGGCACCCAGCGGGTGGAGGAGGAGCTGCGGGACCTGTTTCCGGAGGCGGGGATTCTGCGCATGGACGCGGACACGGCCTCCGGCCGCCATGAGGAGATTTTGTCTCAGTTTGAAAGGGAAAAGATTCCCATCCTCCTGGGCACCCAGATGGTGGCCAAGGGACTGGATTTTGAGAATGTGACGCTGGTGGGGGTTCTTTGCGCCGACCTTTCGCTGTATGTGGACAACTACCGCTCCGCGGAGCGGACCTTCAGCCTGCTGACCCAGGTGGTGGGCCGTGCGGGCCGGGGAGAGCGGACAGGCCGCGCGGTGATCCAGACCTATACGCCGCAAAACGACGTGATCCGCTGTGCCGCCCGGCAGGACTACGAGGGGTTTTATGAACAGGAGATCCGTCTGCGGCGTCTGCGGCGCTGCCCGCCCTTCGCGGACCTCTTCACCTTCACGGTCTCCGGAGCGGAGGAAGGGCGCGTCCTGCGGGCGGCCGCGGCCCTGCGGGAGCGGCTGCGGGTTCTGTGCGCGGCGGATCAGGTGGCGGCCAGCCAGCCGGAGGTTCTGGGCCCCGCACCGGCGCCGGTGGTGAAGCTGAACAACCGCTACCGCTACCGGGTGCTGCTGGTGGGGAAGAACGACCGGCCCACCAGGGAAGTGGTGAGCTGGGTCATCAAGGAATTTGCCAACAGCCGCGAAAACCGCGGACTTCATATTTTTGCGGACTGCAACGGACTGGAGTGAGTCCAAAACAAGGGTCCGGACCATTGGGGAGGATAAAACGTATGGCATTGCGTAAAATTGTGGAACAGGGGGCGGACTGCCTGACCAAGGTCTGCCGCCCCGTGACGGACTTCAACGCCCGTCTGCACCAGTTGCTGGACGACATGGCGGAGACGCTGGAGGAGGCCAGCGGCGCGGGGCTCGCGGCGCCCCAGGTGGGGGTGCTGCGCCGGGTCTGCCTGGTGCTGGACGAGGACTCGGAGGAGTATCTGGAGCTGATCAATCCCGAGATCATCGCCCAGAGCGGCGAGCAGACGGGGCTGGAGGGCTGTCTCAGCGTCCCCGGCAAATGGGGTATCGTCACCCGGCCCAATGTGGTGCGGATCAGGGCCCAGGACCGGGATGGAAACTGGTTTGAGGCCGAGGGCGAGGGCCTGACGGCCCGGGCCTTCTGCCACGAGATCGAGCATCTGGACGGCCATATGTACACCGAGCACATCGACCACTTCCTCACGGAGGAGGAGCTGCAGGAGTATCTGGACGAGGAGGAGGAGTAAGCCCATGCGAATTCTCTTCATGGGGACGCCGGAGTTCGCCGTGTCGTCGCTGCGCCGCATGGTGGAGGACGGCCACATGGTCTGCGGGGTGCTCACTCAGCCGGACAAGCCGAAAAACCGGGGGCATAAGCTGGCCTTCTCGCCAGTAAAGGAATATGCCTTGATAAAAGAAATCCCGGTTTACCAGCCTCTCACCATGCGGGACGGCGGGGTGCTGAACCTGGTGCGGGAGCTGTCGCCGGAGCTGATCGTGGTGGCGGCCTATGGGAAGATTCTGCCGGAGGACATCCTGCATATTCCGCCCTATGGCTCCATCAACGTCCACTCGTCCCTTCTGCCCAAGTACCGGGGCGCGGCTCCCATCAACTGGGCGATTTTGAACGGCGAGACGGAGACCGGCGTCTCCATCATGCATATAGCGAAGGAGCTGGATGCCGGGGACGTGATTTTGCAGAAGTCCACGCCCATCGGGGCGGAGGAGGACGCCCAGTCTCTGACGGCCCGTCTGGCGGAGCTGGGGGCGGAGGCGCTCTCTGAGGCGGTGGCGTCCCTGGCGGACGGAACTGCCGGCCGGACGCCCCAGGACGGGAGCCGGCAGACCTATGCCTCCATGCTCAGCAGGGAGATGTCCCCCGTGGACTGGACCCGCTCCGCCCACGGGATCGCCTGCCAGGTGCGGGGGCTGATTCCCTGGCCCTGCGCCTCTACGGATGTCATCGGCGGGGAGCCCATGAAGCTCTACTCCGTGCGGGAGCTTGGGGAGGAGACCGCGGCCCGGCCCGGAACCGTTACGGCGGCGGGAAAGCAGGGGATCGACGTCGCCTGTGGAGACGGCAGGCTCCTGCGGATTCTGGAGCTCCAGGCCCGGGGGGGAAAGCGGATGACCGCGGCGGCCTACCTGCTGGGGCACCCAATCCAATGCTGAATCGAGGATTTTTATGCCTTACTACTACAACTACGGAGATTTTCTTGCCAACAACCTCTACTGTATTCTGCTGATCCCGGTGATGATTCTCTCCCTCTGGGCCCAGGTCCAGGTCAGCGGAAACTTCCGGCGGTACAGCGCCGTCAACAACCGCAGGCGTCTCACCGGCGCCCAGGCGGCGGAGGCGGTCCTCCACGCCCACGGCGTGTACGATGTGCCCATCCGCCCCTGCCGGGGAAATTTGACGGACCACTACGATCCCAGGGACAACACCATCTATCTCTCGGACTCCGTCTACAATGCCCCCACCATCGCGGCGGTGGGCGTGGCGGCCCATGAGGCGGGCCACGCCGTCCAGTACGCAGAGAACTACGGCCCCGTGCGGCTGCGGGGCGCCATCATCCCCGCCACCCAGATCGGCTCCAAGTTCTCCTTTATTCTGCTGATCATCGGCATGGTGCTGTACAGCCAGACGCTGTTTCTGGCGGGCATTCTGCTGTTCTCCCTGACAACACTTTTCCAGCTGGTGACGCTGCCGGTGGAGTTCAACGCCTCCGCCCGGGCCGTCGCCGCCATTGAGGACCAGGGTCTGCTGGAGGGCGACGAGGTCGGCGGGGCGAAGAAGGTCCTGCGGGCGGCGGCCATGACCTATGTGGCGGCGCTTCTGATGTCCGCTCTGCAGCTGCTGCGGTTCGTGCTGATCTTCCTGGGCCGGAGCGATAACGGACGCAGGGGAGGCAGGCGGTGAGCGCCCGGGAGACGGCCCTGCGGGTGCTGTGCAGCTGCCGCACCGGCGGCGCCTGGGCGGACGCCGCCCTGAGAGCCCAGCTGGGCCGGGACGGCCTGTCCGGACCCGAGGCGGCGCTTTGCAGCAGGATCGTCTACGGCGTGACCCAGAACCGGCTGCTGCTGGATTTCTACCTCACCGCCTATTGCTCCCAGAAGCCGGACCACCTCCAGCCGCCGCTGCTGGACATCCTCCGCATCGGCGCGTATCAGATCCTGTTTCTGGACAAGGTGCCCGACAGTGCCGCGGTGAATACCTCCGTGGAGCTGGCGAAGACGGCGGGACGGGGACAGGCCGCCGGACTGGTAAATGCCGTTCTGCGAAAGCTCTCTCAGAACAAGGACAATCTGCCGCCCATCCCGGAGCGGGATGAGGCGAAGTACCTCTCCATTCGATACAGCCATCCCAGGTGGCTGGTAAAGCGCCTCTTGTCCCTGCTGGGCAGGGAGGAGGCGGAGCGGTTCCTGGCCGCCGGCAACAGCCAGCCGCCCGCGGCGGCCCAGGTGAATCCCCTGCGGGGACCGGCGGCGGAGCTCCGGGAGGCCCTGGAGGCGGAGGGCGTGGAGGCGGAATTCCACCCCTGGCTCCCGGACTGCCTGCTCCTGTCCGGGACCGGGGATCTGGAGCGCCTGGACGCTTTTCGTAAGGGGATGTTCTACATTCAGGACCCCGCGGCGCGCCTCGTGGTCATGGCCATGGATCTAAAGCCCGGGGACCGGGTGCTGGACGTGTGCGCCGCGCCTGGGGGAAAGTCCTTTGCCGCCGCCATCGCCATGGGGGATCAGGGCCGTGTGCTGGCCTGTGACCTCCACGAAAAAAAGCTCAAGCGCATCCGGGACGGCGCGGCGCGGCTGGGCCTCACCTGCCTTGAGACCGCCGCCGCCGACGGAAGGAGATGCCCGCCGGAGTGGGCGGGACAGTTTGACGCGGTGCTGGTGGACGCCCCCTGTTCCGGCCTGGGCATCATCCGGAAAAAGCCGGACGTCCGCTATAAGAAGGCGGATGACCTCTTCTCCCTGCCGCTGGTGCAGCACGACATTCTGGACAGCGCGTCCGCCTGTGTCCGTCCCGGCGGCCTGCTGGTGTATTCCACCTGTACGGTTCTGCCGGAGGAGAACGGCCAGACGGCGGATACCTTTTTGGCGGAGCACCCGGACTTCTCCCGGGAGATTTTCTCTCTGCCGTCCCTGGGCCAGGTCCCGGGGGAGATCACCCTGTGGCCCCAGCGCCACGGGACCGACGGCTTTTACATCTGCCGCATGCGGCGTCAAGCGAGGGAGCCATGAACGAGCTGAAATCAATGACCCTCCAGGAGCTGACGGCGGCTCTGCAATCCATGGGGGAGCCCGCCTTTCGGGGAAAGCAGGTGTTTACCTGGCTGCATAAGGGGATACAATCCTATGAGGAGATGGGAAATGTCCCCAAGAGCCTCCGGGAGAAGCTGGCCCAGACCGATCCCCTTGCCGCGCCGAGGGTTGCCCGCAAGCAGGTCTCCCGGCTGGACGGCACCGTCAAATACCTCTGGGAGCTGGCGGACGGCAATTGCGTGGAGTCCGTCCTCATGCGCTACCGCCACGGCAATACCGTGTGCGTCTCCACCCAGGTGGGCTGCCGGATGGGCTGCGCCTTCTGTGCCTCCACCATCGCGGGAAAGGTGCGGGACCTGACGCCCGCCGAGATATTGGACCAGGTGATCTTCACTCAGCTGGACTCCGGGGAGACGGTCTCCAACATCGTGCTGATGGGCATCGGCGAGCCGCTGGACAATCTGGACGCGGTGCTGCGTTTTCTGGAGCTGGTGAACCACCCCGACGGGCTGAACATCGGGATGCGGCACATCTCCCTGTCCACCTGCGGGCTGGTACCCGGCATCCGGCGCCTGGCGGAGCTGGAGCTGCAATTGACGCTGTCGGTCTCCCTCCATGCGCCGGACAGCGAGACCCGCTCCAGGATCATGCCGGTGAACCGGGCCTATGACGTGGAGGAGCTGTTTGACGCCTGCCACGACTATTTCCGAAAGACCGGGCGGCGGATCTCCTTTGAGTACGCCATGATCGACGGCGTCAACGACTACGACTGGCAGGCGGACCTCATTGCCCAAAAGCTCCGGGGGATGCCCGGCCACGTGAACCTGATCCCGCTGAACGACGTGGCGGAGAGCCCCTGGAGGCCCTCCAGGCATCTGGCGGCCTTTCAAAAGCGTCTGGAATCCCACGGTCTCACCGCCACCGTGCGGCGGAGTCTGGGCGGAGATATAGACGCCTCCTGCGGACAGCTCCGCCGGAAGGCGATGGAAGAAGCACAGAAAGGGGAGGATTCCCAATGATTCGAGTACAGGGCATCACCGACGTGGGCCTGGTCCGAAAGGAGAACCAGGACGCCTACGCGGTGAGGCAGGAGACCGATTCCGGCCACACCATCTGCGTGGTCTGTGACGGCATGGGCGGCGCCGCCGGCGGAAAGCTGGCCAGCCGCATCGCCGTCACCACCTATCTGGAGGAGCTGGAGAAGGTGCTCTCCGCCTCCATGGACCCGGAGCAGCTGCGGGAGGCGTCGTCCTACGCCGTCTCCCTGGCCAACAAGGCCATCCGCGCCGCCGCCGGGGAGTCGCCGGAGTACAGCGGCATGGGAACCACACTGGTCTCCGCCGTGGTCTATGAGGGCGGGGCGGTCATCACCAACGTGGGGGACAGCCGGGCCTACCACATCGCCGGCGGGGAGATCACCCGGGTCACCCGGGACCACTCCCTGGTGCAGAGCATGGTGGAGCGGGGGGACATCACCGCCGAGGAGGCCCGCCGCCACCCCAACCGGAACCTCATCACCCGGGCCTTGGGCCCGGACATCGACGCCGAGTGCGACGGGTACATCTGCCCCCTGGCTGCGGGGGAATTTCTGCTGCTTTGCAGCGACGGTCTGGTCAACACCGTCACCGACCAGGAGATGCTCTCCGAGATCCTCCGGGGCGAGGATCTGGAGCAGTCTCTGGAGCGGCTGTTTCAGATCGCCAAGGAGCACGGCGCGCCGGACAACGTGACGGCCGTGCTGCTGCAAGTGCTGTAAGAGAGGGGGAGACGTATGGATCAGTACATCGGAAGAATGCTGGATAACCGCTACGAGATTTTAGAGCGGATCGGCATGGGCGGCATGGCGGTGGTCTACAAGGCCAAGTGCCACCGGCTGAACCGCCTGGTGGCCATCAAGATCTTAAAGAGCGACCTGGCCCAGGATGCGGATTTCCGCCGCCGCTTCAACGCGGAGTCCCAGGCCGTTGCCCAGCTGTCCCACCCCAATATCGTGTCCGTCTACGACGTGTCCAAGGGCGGCGACATCGAGTATATCGTCATGGAGCTGATTGACGGCATCACGCTCAAGCAGTATATGGAGAAGCGGGGCCATCTCAACTGGCGGGAGTCTCTGCACTTCATCACCCAGATCATGCGGGGCCTCTCCCATGCCCACAGCCGGGGCATTGTCCACCGGGACATCAAGCCCCAGAACATCATGGTCCTGCGGGACGGCAGTGTGAAGGTGGCCGACTTCGGCATCGCGTGCCTGGAGAACTCCGCCCAGACCCTGACCCAGGAGGCCCTGGGCTCCGTCCACTATATCTCGCCAGAGCAGGCCCGGGGCGACCGGACCGACGCCCGCAGCGACATCTATTCCGCCGGCGTGGTGCTCTACGAGATGCTGGCGGGGCGGCTGCCCTTTGAGGGGGACTCCGCCGTGTCCGTGGCCATTCAGCACCTGAGCTCCATCCCCCTGGCCCCCCGGGAGGTCAACCCGGAGATTCCGGAGCAGCTGGAGCTGATCTGCATGAAGGCCATGGCCCCGGACATCGACCGCCGGTACAGCTCCGCGGAGGAGATGATTCTGGATTTGGAGGCCTTCCGCAAGAACCCCGATACCAACCTGGATTTCGAGATGAAGGACCTGCGGCCCGAGGAGGTGGATGAGCCCACCATGAAAGTGCGGACCGGCGGGTCCCACGGCGGCAGCATCGCGGTTTCCCACCGCTCCACTCCGGTCCGGGAGCGGGAGCGCCGGCGGGATTACGCCGACTACGATCCGCCGGAGCCCGGCGTCAGCAAGGGCCGGGTGGCGTTGATCGTGGTGGCCTGTGTGCTGGCCCTGGCCCTGGCGGGGGTGCTGTTCCGCTCGATCCTGAGCTCCTTCCAGCCGGTGGCGCCGGAGCACTATACCGTGCCCAGTGTGCTGGGTGAGACCCTGGAGACCGCCGCCGAACTGCCGGAGGTCAAGGGAATTTTTACCATTAAAAAGCAGGACGAGGCCGTCTATTCCAACGACTACGCCCCGGGAGAGATCGCCAAACAGGAGCCGGCGGCGGGAGATACCCGCAAAGGCGACAGCCTGGAGATCCGTGTCTGGATCAGCGCCGGCCAGAAGACCGGAACCATGCTGAACCTGAAGGACCGCTCCATGGCGGAGGTCACGGTAATGATGCAGGATCTGAAGGAGGAGTTCAATCTGACCATCGAGGAAGGGGAGAGGGAGTTCAACGACGAGGTGACCGAGGGCCATGTGATCTCCTTTGAGCCCGCCGAGGGCTCGGTTTTGAAGGACGGAGATACGGTCCGGGTGGTTCTCAGCAAGGGACCTCAACCGGTTTCTGTGATCTCCGTGACGGGTATTGAAACGGATCTGGCGAAGTCGCTGCTCCAGGCCTGCGGCCTGGACCTCGGTGAGGTCACACCCGAGGCCAGCACGGAGGTACGGGCGGGACTGATTATCCGCCAGGACCCCGCCAACGAGGCCGAAGTTGCCCCAGGCACCAAGGTCAACGTGGTGGTCAGCAGCGGTCCGGAGGACGGATCGGGCGACCTCATGACCTATCCTTTGACGGTGTCCCTGCCCACGGACCGGGACAGCGCCCTGCTCCAGATTTTCCAGGATGAGGAGTGTCTGCTGAATGAGTATGTGGACTGCCGTCCCGGCAGCTATTTCCGCCTTCTGGAGGGGATCGGAGCGGTCCACCATGTGACCGTCTATATCGATGGCGAGATCAAGCAGGATGAGGACATCACGTTCGGCTCATGATGACGGAGGGACGGATTCAGAAGGCCCTCAGCGGCTTCTATTATGTGGATGCCGGCGAACAGATCCTCACCTGCCGTGCCAGGGGAAAATTCCGCAGAGACGGGATCTCCCCCCTGGTGGGGGACCGGGTGGAGGTGCGGGAGCTGGGCAATGGGGAGGGATTCGTGGAGCAGATCCTCCCCAGAAGGAACACCTTTACCCGGCCCGCCGTGGCCAATATCGACCAGCTGGTGGTTATCGCCTCTGCCGCCATTCCCAGGACGGACCCGTACCTCATTGACCGGGTGGCGGCCATCGCGGCGCTGAAAGGGTGCCGGGTGGTGGTCCTCCTGAACAAATGCGATCTGGACCGGGCGGATGAATTATACGGGATCTACCGGGCCGCCGGTTTTCCAACCCTCCGCGTCAGCGCGGAGACCGGGGAGGGATTGGAGGATTTGAAGGCTCTGATCGCTGGAAAGCTCTCTGCCTTTACAGGGAATTCCGGCGTGGGAAAATCCAGCATTTTGAACGCCCTGGACCCGGCCTTCCACATTCAGGTGGGGGAGGTCAGCCAGGCCCTGGGACGGGGCCGCCACACCACCCGCCATGTGGAGCTCTATAAGCTCAGCTGCGGGGCCGAGGTGGTGGACTCCCCGGGCTTTTCCTCCTTCGAGACGGAGGAGCTGAACCTGGAGCTGAAAGACCGCCTGCCGGAGACTTTTTTGGAGTTTGGGCCGTACCTCGGCAAGTGCCGCTTTGTGGGATGCAGCCACACCAGGGAGAAGGGCTGCGCCGTTTTGGAGGCCCTGGAGCAGGGAAAGATTCAGAGGAGCCGCCACAGAAGCTATCTGCGGCTCTATGAGGAGCTGAAACCACTCCAGGATTGGCAGGCGCGGAAGGAAAAAAAGTGATTCCATTATATTGAGTAAAATAATTATTATATTGCAACCTTTAAAAACCGCCTGAAGATCAAATCTCCGGCGGTTTTTTTTATACTCCCGCACCTGGGACAATCTCCATGGATATACTGTGATAGCCAGCAAATTTGAAAAGTATCAGAAGGAACTCTTTAACAGCGGATAACCGAGAGGTACCAACTGGGTGTTTTCCAAATTTGCTGACCATATCAGGAGAGGGGGCAGGACCTGTGTGCAATCAAGGGCCGGGAGGAGGCTGGTTCATCGGCGTTTTCGCGGTGGCGCTGGGGGCCGGGATTTTGATCGCGGCGATTTTTCCTGTGGGTGCGCTGATGTTCCTGGTGGCCTGTGTGCTGATCGCCTGCGGCCTTGCCTGCTGCAAGCGGTAGAAAGGAGTATGGATATGAACATTGTTGTCTGGAAATCCCCCAAGGCCCTGCGGGGCATCCTGCGCAGGCTGTTCAAGATCAAGGACTGAGGGATGCGGTCTGTCCTTTGAAAGATGGCATAAACGATTCCGGCGGCTCATAGACTGGGACATGAACTGCCGGGAAAGGAAGGACTGCCAATATGGAGCTGGAATTGAAAAGAGCCGGTCTGGACGCCTATGAGGTGGGCGGGGAGCTGGCGCTGACCCAGGAGGAGACGACGGAGACCATTGTGCCGGACTACTGCCCGGACATCGCGCGAATCATTGAGACGGAGGGAAAGGTTTTCCTCCACAGCCGGGAGCTGCGGGACGGAAAGGCGGAAGTATCCGGCACCATCCGGGTGACGGTGCTGTACACGCCGGATGGGGAGAGCGGTATCCGCACACTGGAATTTGCCATTCCCTTCACCGTGGAGAGCGACAACCGCCTCCTGGCGGGCTGTACATATTTGACGGCGGAGACGGAGTCGGAGTTTCTGGAGACCCGGATGCTGAATCCCAGGAAGGTCTTCACCCACTGCAAGCTGGTGACACGCCTCACCGGCTATCAGCGGGCACCGCTGGACTTCTGCGCGGATGTGGAGGCGGAGCCGGAGCTGTGTGTGGAGAAGCGGCAGGAGCAGCAGCACGCCATTCTGCTGACCCACATTGCTGAAAAGGATTATACCTTTTCAGAGGAGATGAATCTCTCTCCCGGCCGGGAGGGGGCGGCGGAGCTGCTGACCAGCCGGGTGTGCGGCACGGTTACCGAGGCGAAGGTGGTGGGCAGCAAGCTGGTCTTCAAGGGGATGTTCAGCGTCACCCTGCTCTACCGCACGGCGGAGGGCCGCTGCTGTACCTCCTCTGCGGAGCTGCCCTTCTCCCAGATCATGGAGATGGAGGGCGCGTCGGAGGGAGCCGCGGCCTCCGTGCAGCTGCAGCTCACCGGGACAGACTTCCAGATCGACGGCGCGGATGACGAGGGCCGCCAGATCGCGGTGACGCTGTATTTCCACGCCGTGGCCCTTCTGCGGGTGGAGGAGGAGGTCACGGTGCTGAACGACCTCTATTCCACCGCCTACGACATGACCTATGAGGCCGCCCCGCTGAACCTGACCAGCTTCTGTGAGACCATGGTCCGCCGGCAGACTGTCCGGGAGGTCCTGGAGATCGGCGTGGTGGCGGAGTCCATTCTGTCCCTGTCGGTCAGCTGCGGTCCGGTGTCTGTCAGCCGGGAGGGAGAGGGGGTCACCCTGCGGACCGGGGCCTCCGTTCAGGCACTGTATCTGGACGAGGGCGGTGTGCCGCTGGTGGCGGAGCGGTGCATCGACGTGGCCTGTCAGCTGGATCTGCCGGAGGACTGCCGGATCGTTGCCCGGGCCGTCTGCGCTGAGGAGGTGCAGGGCACTCTGGGCGACCGGGGGATCGAGGTGCGCTTCCCGGTGGATTTCCGGGTGGAGGCCACGGCCAGGGTGAAGAAGATCTGCATCTCCTCCGCCAAGCTGGACACGGAGTCCGCCAAGGACCTCAGCGGAGCGCCGTCCCTGGTGCTGCGGTGCCTTGGAAAGCAGGAGACCGCCTGGGATCTGGCGAAGAAGTACAACACTACCATCCCCACCATCCTGTCGGCCAACCAGCTGGAGACGGAGCAGGACATCCCCCGGGAAAAGCTGCTGCTGATTCCCAGAAAGCGGACATAATCAAAGAGCGTGGAGACGCCTCACGGTGCGCTCCACGCTCTTTTTCGATTTAGGGCCTTTGGAAGGTCCCGGCGAGGGAAGCCTCCTGTAAAATGTGTCCGGACATGGCCTTCAAAAGTGCCCGCCGGCGGGCAGTGGGCGGAAGGTCCAGCTTGCAGTCCAGGGCATAGGCCCGAAAAACATACCGGTGTGCCCCGCGCAGAAACGGCGGAGGGCAGGGCCCGCGGTAGCGGTGGCGGCCGTATCCAACACCCTGTGCGGCATTTCTCAGAGACAGGACCGACGGGCCGTGGGGAATCCCCTCCGGGATCTCCGCCATGGGCGGCAGGTTCCAGATCAGCCAGTGGCAGCAGGTCCTGCAAAAGGGGACATCCAAGTCCTCCAGAATCAGGGCCAGGGAGACGGCTTCCCGGCCGAGACCGGACAAGTGCATGGCAGGGGAGAGGTCCTCCCCGAAGCCGGTGTGCCGCTTGGGAATGGGACAGCCCTCCTCAAAGGCGGGGCTGGTGAGCCTCAGCGCATCCATGTCAGCCTTCCTCATACCGGGACAGGAACTGCCGGGTCCGCTCCTCCCGGGGGTGCTCAATGACCTGACGGGGGTCACCCTGCTCCACGATGATACCGCCGTCCATGAAGATGACCTGGTCCGCCACATCTCGGGCAAAGGCCATCTCGTGGGTGACAATAATCATCGTGGTCTTCTTTTCCGCCAGTCCTCGGATGACCCGCAGGACCTCGCCGGTGAGCTCCGGGTCCAGAGCGGAGGTGGGCTCGTCGAAGCAGAGGATGTCCGGCTGTAAAGCTAATGCCCTTGCAATAGCTACCCGCTGCTGCTGTCCGCCGGAGAGCTGGTGGGGATAGTGGCCGGCACGGTCCGCGAGGCCCATCTGAGCCAGCAGCTCTTTGCCGGCCTCCAGGATATGCTCCCGGCTCTCGCCGCCCTGCTCCCTGGCCAGCAGCTCCCGGGCCAGGGTGACATTCTGCAGCGCCGTGTACTGAGGGAAGAGGTTGAAGTTCTGAAATACCAGACCAAAGTGGAGGCGCTTTTTCCGGATCTCGCTCTCCAGCTGCGTCGCGGGGTCCGCGGCGTCGAAGAGGGTCTCACCATTCACCAGGATGCGTCCCTGGTCCGGGACCTCCAGAAAATTCAGGCACCGCAGAAGGGTGGTTTTGCCGCTGCCGGAGGAGCCGATGATGGCCAGCGCCTGGCCCTGCTCCAGGGAAAAGCTGATGTCCTCCAGCACATGGGTGGCGCCAAAGTGCTTTTCGATGTGATGTACTTCCAAAATAGACATATAACCGCGCCCCCTCACTTGAAATAGTCCAGCTTCTTCTCCACCCAGCCGAAGAGCAGAGTCAGCCCGCCGTTGAACACCAGGTAGTATACGCCGGTGAAGAACAGGGGCCAGGTCAGTCCGGAGTACCCGTGGGAGCCCTTCAAAAAGGCGTACCCCGCCCAGATGACCTCCTGGAGGGAGATGATGCGGGCGATGGAGGTGTCCTTCACCAGGGTGATGATCTCGTTGGACATGGGGGGGACGATGCGCTTGATCATCTGCAGCAGCGTCACCTTGAAGAAAATCTGGCGTTTGGTCATGCCCAGCACCAGGCCGGCCTCCTGCTGTCCCACCGGGACGCTCTGGATGCCCCCCCGGTAGATCTCGGAGAAGTAGCAGGCGTAGTTGATGATAAAGGCAATGGCGGCGGCCAGAAAGCGGCCGGACTCCCCGCTGGGCCAGGGGCTGGAGCCCATCCATTGGCCGGGGATGAAGAAGATGATCAGCAGCTGGAGCATCAGCGGCGTTCCGCGGATCACCCACACCACGGTCCGGGTCAGCCACCGCAGGGGGGTGAAGCGGCTCATGGAGCCGAAAGAGACCACCAGTCCCAGGGGAATGGCCCCGATCAGGGTAACGGCAAACAGTTTCAGCGTTTGGAGAAAGCCCATGGTCAGGGCGCCAAGGACGGTTTCAAACACGGTTCTCCCACCTCGTCGTTGATTTTGACAGACGGGAAACGCAGAGGGGCAGATTTCCCCTCCGCGTTTCTCTGTCTGCGGTTTGATTTCTTTACTGCTCGATCAGGGCGGCCTGGATGCCGTAGGTCTCGGCGCAGGCCACCATGGAGCCGTCGGCGTAGCTGGCCTTGAAGAAGTCGTTCAGCGCGGCGGCCAGGTCGGACCCCTTCCGGAAGCCCACGCCGTACTGCTCGCCCTCCTCCTCGTTGAGGGAGACGGTGTAGGTCAAATTGGCGTAGCCGGTGCCCTCGCCCACCATAGCGCCGGCCATCAGAGAGTCGATGACGGCGGCGTCGGCGGTCCCGGAGTTGACCTCCAGCAGGGCGGTGGCCTGGTCCAGCACCTCGGTGTAGCTCTCACCCAGCAGCTCCACCTGGGCCTGACCGGCGGAGCCGGACTCCACGGCGAAGTTCAGTCCCGCCAGGCTCTCCCTGCTCTGGATGTCCGCGGCCTTCGCAGCGGGAACCACCACCACCTGGGTGTTGTTGCAGTAAGCGTTGGAGCACTCCATGGCGCTCTTCACCTCGTCGGTGAGGGTCATGCCGTTCCACACCACGTCGATGGTCTTGCCGTCCAGCTCGAAGACCTTGTTGTCCCAGTCAATGACCTGGAACTCGGCCTTTACGCCCAGGCTATCGGCAAAGGCCTTGGCCATGTCGGCGTCAAAGCCGATCCACTCGCCGGAGGTATTCTGGTAGTCCATGGGCTCAAACTCGGTGATGCCCACGATCAGAGTGCCCTTGTCCTTCACATAGGCCAAGTCGCTGTCGGTCACCTGAATGTCGGTGGGGCCGTCCGCTCCGCCGATGACGGCGTCGTCCTTTTTGCCGCCGCAGGCGGCCAGGGACAATACCATGGCCAGGGCCAGCAGCAGGGTCCAAAACTTCTTTGTATTGTTCATCATTTCATCCTCCAAATTGGGACGGCTGTCCGTCCGTTTAGTACATTAGCAGTTTATCACGCTAAATCGCCCCTGTAAATACAAAAAACAACCGGAAACCGCAAAAAGAAACGGGGCTCATTTTGTGCGCTTTTGCCAAAACAAGACGGGCTGTCATACTTTCTCTTGCTGGGACATAGAGTGAAGCATGAATATGGAGCGGAAAAAGGACGGGATGCTATGAATACCACGATCTACCAGAATATCGCCACCCGCACGGCGGGGGATATTTACATCGGTGTGGTGGGGCCGGTGCGCACGGGCAAATCCACCTTTATCAAGCGTTTTATGGAGACCCAGGTGATCCCCAACATCGAAAACGTCTACCGCAAGGAGCGGGCCCGGGATGAGCTGCCCCAGAGCGGCTCCGGCCGCACCATCATGACGGCGGAGCCGAAGTTCGTGCCGGAGGAGGCGGCCCAGATCCAGCTGGAGGGCGGCGTTTCCTTCTCCGTGCGGCTCATCGACTGCGTGGGCTATATGGTCCGGGGGGCCATCGGCCAGTTTGAGGACGACGCCCCCCGCATGGTCACCACCCCCTGGTTCGACCACGAGATCCCCATGACCGAGGCGGCGGAGATCGGCACCCGGAAGGTGATCTCGGAGCACTCCACCATCGGCATTGTCATCACCACCGACGGCACGGTGTCCGACATTCCCCGGGAGGACTACCTGGAGGCGGAGGAGCGGGTGATCCGGGAGCTCCAGGAGCTGGGGAAGCCCTTCATCGTCCTGCTGAACTCCGCGGACCCGAAAGGGGACCGGGCGGAGGCCATCGCCAGGGACATCGCCTCCCGGTATGAGGTGAACTGCGCGGCGGTGAACTGTCTGGACTTGGGAGAGGAGGACGTGGCGAATATCCTCAAGGCCGTCCTCTACGAGTTCCCCATGCAGGAGCTGGACCTGTTCCTGCCTCCCTGGGTGGACGCGCTGCCGGCGGACCATCCCATCAAAGCGGGGCTGTACGACGCCATCCGCCAGGGGACGGCGGAGCTGCGCCACATCCGGGAGATCGAGGGCGTCATCAGCGCCTTGGGCGGCGGCGAGAATATCAGCGAGGCCAAGATCACCGGCATCGACCTGGGCACCGGCGTGGCCACGGCCAGGCTGAGCCTGCCCAGGGAGCTGTTCTACCACACCTTGTCGGAGCAGTCCGGCTTTGAGGTGGGGGACGACGGCGACCTCATGAGCCTGCTGACTCGTCTGGCGGCGGTGAAGGCGGAGTACGACAAGGTGGCCGGAGCCCTGCGGGACGTGCGGGAGACGGGTTACGGCATCGTGGTCCCCGGTATCAGCGAGCTGAAGCTGGAGGAGCCGGAGATCATGAAGCAGGGAGGCCGGTACGGCGTGAAGCTGAAGGCCAGCGCCCCCAGCATCCACATGATCCGGGCGGACATCGAGACCGCCGTCTCGCCCATCGTGGGCAACGAGAAGCAGTCGGAGGACATGGTGAACTACCTGCTCCAGGAGTTCGAGGGGGACACCAGCAAGATCTGGCAGTCCAACATCTTTGGCCGCAGCTTCCACGAGCTGGTGAACGACGACCTCCAGGCCAAGCTCAAACGGATGCCGGAGGACGCCCGGAAGAAGCTCCAGGAGACCTTGACCCGCATCATCAACGAGGGCAGCGGCGGGCTGATCTGCATCATTTTATAAATATTTATAAATAGAGGAGCGGGCATTGGTTTTCCAATGCCCGCTCTCCTTATGGAACTTCCTCCGGGAGAGGTTCCCGGACGTGCTGCAAAAATTCCTCTCTGACGGCCCCCAGCCGCTGGAAGGCCTCCCGGCCCTGGCGGAGGGTCATGCCGCGGTTCTCGTCGCTGGGCTGATCCTCGCCGGGGTCGAACACATCGTTTTCCCAGAAGCAGACCGGGCAGATAAAAGCGATGGCGTCCTCTCTGGGAACGGGGAAGGTTCTGTAGCCGCAGCAGGGACAGGGGAACGTTCCCGGGACGGGCGGTTCCGGTTCCCGGGGCTCAGAGGAAGGCGTGGAGGAGGCCTCCGGCAGAATCATTGCCTTTTTTCGCCGCTCCAGTCCCGCCTGCTCCAGTGCCAGCAGGAACCGCTTTTTCTCCAGGCCGCCGGCATAGCCCGTCAGACTGCCGTCCGCGCCCAGAAGGCGGTGGCAGGGAATGAGAATGGAGATGGGATTGTGCCCAACCGCGCTTCCCACCGCCCGGGGAGAGGAACCCAGCTCCGCCGCCAGAGCCCCGTATGTACAGGTCTGCCCGTAGGGGATCTCCAGCAGCCGCTTCCATACGGACTGCCGGAAGACGGTTCCCGTTGGGGCCAGGGGCGGCAGGGCAGGGGGGCGCTTCCCGGCAAAATAATCCCTGAGCCAGCGTTCGGTCTCCCGGAAGACCGGAAGGGCCGGCGCCTTTTGCGCCGCGGGGTCCAGCCCGGCGGCAAAGTACTTCTGATCTTCCAGCCAGAGCCCGGTGAGGGCTGTCCCGTCGGAGGCCAGAAGTAGCGGGCCGACAGGGGAGGCCAGTGTTGTCCGATACGTCATATGCGGCACCTTCCTCATCGTTTGATATTCCCATTATAGCAGAACAGATGTACGAATACAAGCCATTTTTTCACCGCTCTTGCCAGGCGGCCAAACTCGTGATACTATATATAAAAACATGAGTTGGAAAGGGGCGACCTCTATGCTGCTGGCCATTGACGTGGGCAATTCCAACACCTCGGTGGGGTTGTTTGACAGTGGAAAGAAGCTGCGGTTCCTGGCCTCCCTGGACACGGACAGCCGGAAGACCGCCGATCAGATCAGCGTGGACCTGATGAACCTGTTCACCCTGTACCGCTTTGACTACACCCAGGTCAGCGGCGCAATCTTGTGCAGCGTGGTGCCGCCCCTGAACTTTATGATGGAGAAGGCCCTGACGCGGCTCCTGGGCCGCCCGCCCATGGTGGTGGGCCCCGGCGTCAGGACGGGGCTGAACATCCGTCTGACGGTCCAGACACAGGTGGGGGCGGACATCGTGGCGGACGCCGTGGCGGCGCTGGAGAAGTTCTCCCCGCCCATCATCACCATCGACATGGGCACCGCCACCACCATTGGCGTCATCTCCCAGGGACGGAACTACGAGGGCGGGCTGCTGCTCCCCGGCGTCAATGTGTCCCTGGAGGCCCTGAGCCGCCGGGCCGCCCAGCTGCCGGACATCTCTCTCCAGCACCCCAAATCGCTGATCGGGAAGACCACTGAGGACTGTATGCGCTCCGGCATCGTCTACGGCACCGCCGGGATGCTGGACGGCATCATCGACCGCATCCGGGAGGAGTTCCCGGGGCAGGAGGTCAGCGCGGTGGCCACCGGCGGCAACGCCCCGGTGATCGTGCGGTACTGCCGGAATCCCATCGTATATGACAAATTCCTGCTGATGGACGGGCTCTGGACCATCTATCAAAAAAACCGGTGAGATGGGGGAGACGGGTTGAACATTTTTATCATACACTCCGGAGACGATCTGGAGCTCATCCGGCAAAAGAAGGACGAATTGTGCGCGAAATGCGGCAAGGCGAGGGTACTGCTTCTGGAATATCGCAGACCGTTCTGGAAGAGGGAGGCAAAACGCCTGATGCGTCAGGCCCAGATGATCCTCTATCTTGTGGGCCGGAACTCCGCGAAGAGCCGAAACATCGATTGGGAATTAAAAAAGGCGCTGAAATACGGCAAGGGGATCGTCTGCTGTAAGCTGGACCCGGCGTACAGCCTCAACGCGGTCCTGCGGGCCAGGGACCCCTTTACCCATGAGCCGATCCTGCTGGCCGAGGAGGTGGAGAGCATCGATCATGTGGCGGACATCGTGATGAACTACGAGCAGGGCCGCTATATCAACATCTTCAATGCCAACGACAGGGAAGAGGAGCTGACGCAGGCGGAGCTTTTTGAACAGTACAGGCTCTTCACGGAGACCTCGGAGGCGTTGGTCAACCGGCGGCAGAACGTGAACAGTTTTTATATCACGGCAAATACCGCCTTGATCACGATCGCGGCTACGGCCTTTTCGCTGAACGGCGATGTGCTCTCCAAGATTCTCATCACGCTGGCGCTGACAGTTCCCGGAATTCTGCTGAATCACTCCTGGAAAAAGATACTGGTGGCCTATGGGATCACCAACAGCAGCAAAATGAAGATCATCAGCCTGATTGAAAAGCGCCTGGCGGCCTCTCTGTATGACGCGGAGTGGCAAGTTATGAGCAATCAATACAACAAGACGCCCTATATTTCTTTTACAGACGGCGAGAAGTCGCTCCCTGTGATATTCATCTGCCTGTACGCGTTTGTGGATGTCATCTGTGTCTGCGCCCTGATCTACTGCCTGGCCTGGCGGTGATAAAAACAGCCCCTGCTCATTTGGGCAGGGGCTGTTCAGCGGATGATTTACTTTGCCAGAACCTTCTTCAGCCTGGCAAACCGGGGCAGGGAGTCCTGCTTGGGCAGTTTGGGCTCGCCCTGGATCAGGGGAAGGGCATAGTCGATGAACTCCTTTTTCACGCCGTTGTGGGTCTCGTTGATCCACTCCAGAGGCACCTTCTTCTCGGTGTTGGCCACATCGGTGAGGCCCAGCAGCTTGGTCTTGCAGACGTACTGCCCGCCCTCATAGCTGCGCTCAAAGCCCACCATCTTGTCGGTGATGCCGGCCACGGCGTTCTCCACGGCGGCCTTGCCGGACATGAAGCTCTCCTCGATGTCGGTCTCGGAGGCCAGGTGCGCGCCGCAGCGTTGGAGCAGGCTCAGCTCGATGCCCCGGACCTTGGCGCCGGTCTTCTGCTTGCAGGCCTCGGCCAGAGTGGCGGCCAGGCCGCCCAGCTGGGCGTGGCCGAAGCCGTCGGTGGCGCTGGTCTTGGCCTCGGAGACGAAGGAGCCGTCGGCATAGTGGATGCCCTCGGAGACGGCCACCATGCAGTTGCCCTTCTCCTTATAGATGCGGTCCACGTCGCTGAGGAACTGCTCCATGTCAAAGTCCACCTCGGGGAGGTACACCAGGTCGGGGCCCGCGCCGTAGGCGGTGGCCAAGGCGGCGGCGCCGGCCAGCCAGCCGGCGTGGCGGCCCATGATCTCGATGACGCAGACCATGCCGGTGTCATAGACCCGGGCGTCCTGGTAGACCTCCATGCAGGAGGTGGCGATATACTTGGCGGCGGAGGCGAAGCCGGGGCAGTGGTCGGTGCCGAAGAGGTCGTTGTCGATGGTCTTGGGCACGCCCATCACGCGGCAGTCATACCCCACCTTCTGCATATACTTGCTGATTTTGTTGCAGGTGTCCATGGAGTCGTTGCCGCCGTTGTAGAAGAAATAGCGGACGTCGTACTTCTTGAAGATCTCCAGAATGCGCTTGTAGTCGGTGTCGTCCACGTCCGGGTCCGCGATCTTGTAGCGGCAGGAGCCCAGGGCGGAGGAGGGGGTGTACTTCAGCAGCTCCAGCTCGGCGGGGTCCTCCTGGCCCATGTCGAAGAGGCGGTCGTTCAGAACGCCCTTGATGCCGTGCTCCGCGCCCAGCACCCGGGTGATATTGGGATTTTTCAGGGCGGTGCTGATCACGCCGTAGGCACTGGCGTTGATGACAGAGGTGGGACCTCCGGATTGGCCGAAGATGCAGGCGCCTTTCAATTCACTCATGGGAAAAACCTCCTAAAAATTTGTGTTGTCCCTGATTATATAATGACGGTCAATGGTATGATTTATCATATCATTGAAAAAAAGAATTGTAAATACTTGCATTTTAATTTTTTTGTGATATTATCTAGGGAGAAAAACGTTTTCGCCTTTTCAAATACTGAATTTTCCAATTTGGCGGGGATTCGCCCGCCCTGCGGGAACAGGAGGGGAAGAGGCGGACGCAATAAAACAAGGAGATGATTGTTATGGCACTGGTCACTTCTACCGAGATGTTCAAGAAGGCCTATAACGGGGGCTACGCCATCGGAGCCTTCAACGTCAACAACATGGAGATCGTGCAGGGCATTACCGAGGCCTGCCGCGAGGAGAAGGCCCCTGTGATTCTCCAGGTCTCCAAGGGCGCCCGGGCCTACGCCAACCACACCTATCTTGTGAAGCTGGTGGAGTCCGCGGTCATCGAGTGCCCCGAGATCCCCATCGTGCTGCATCTGGACCACGGCGACAGCTTTGAGACCTGCAAGTCCTGCATCGACGGCGGCTTTACCTCCGTCATGATCGACGCCAGCTCCAAGCCCTTTGCCGAGAATATTGAGATCACCAAGAAGGTGGTGGAGTACGCCCATGACCACGGCGTGGTGGTCGAGGCCGAGCTGGGCGCTCTGGCCGGCGTGGAGGACGAGGTCAACGTCTCCGCCGAGCAGTCCCACTACACCCGTCCCGAGGAGGTGGAGGAGTTCGTCTCCAAGACCGGCTGCGACTCCCTGGCCATCGCCATCGGCACCAGCCACGGCGCCTACAAGTTCACCGCCGCTCAGTGCACCCGCAACGAGAAAGGCGAGCTGGTTCCGCCCCCGCTGCGCTTCGACATCCTGGATGAGGTCGTCAAGCGTCTGCCCGGCTTCCCCATCGTGCTCCACGGCTCCTCCAGCGTGCCCCAGGAGTATGTGAAGATGGTCAACGCCAACGGCGGCAAGATGCCCGACGCCGTGGGCATCCCCGAGGAGCAGCTCCGCAAGGCCGCCCGCAGCGCCGTGTGCAAGATCAACATCGACTCCGACCTGCGCCTGGCCATGACCGGCACCATCCGGCAGTTCTTCAACGAGCACCCCGACAAGTTCGATCCCCGCGAGTATCTCAAGCCTGCCCGCGCCAACATCAAGGAACTGGTTCGCCACAAGCTGGTGGACGTTCTGGGCTGCAACGGTAAGGCGTAAGCTGCCAGTTTACAGAGACCGGAGGCATGAAATGCCTCCGGTCCTTTTGTATCCGCCCCGGCCCCCGCCGCATAGGATGTGGGGAAGAGGAGGGGGAGACCATGCGCTTTATCCAGAACTACAACCGCGCCGCGGCGGTGATGTACGCCCACAAGTGGGCCTATGGGCGGAATCCCCGGTTTTACGACTACGAGACCCTCGGCGGAGACTGCACCAACTTCGCCTCCCAGTGCATCTACGCCGGAAGCGGCGTCATGAACTTTACGCCGGACATCGGATGGTATTACATCGACGCCAACCAAAAGGCACCGGCCTGGACGGGCGTGCCGTATCTCTACAATTTCCTGACCCGCCGGGGACCCTCCGTGGGGCCGGTGGGGGAGCCCTGCGCCATGGAGGACCTGCGCCCCGGGGATCTGATCCAGCTCTCCTTCAAGGGAGAGGAGTTTCAGCATTCGCCCATCGTGGTGTCCGTAGGCGAGCACCCTGATCCGAAGAATATTCTCATTGCCGCCCACAGCTACGACGCCGATAACCGGCCGCTGGTCACTTATGAATACCGGGACATCCGATTCGTGCACATCACCGGAATCATCTGGCCCTAAATTTATTTTCAAAAATTTTATAAAAGAGTTACCATACAGATGTTATCTGTGCTATAATAGCCGCAATGCGGCTATTGTATGGTCAACGCACTTGAAAACCGGTAAACGGTTTTCAAGCCGGCCGGAGCCCGGCGGCGCATAAAATGCGCCGTGCGTTGTCTGGGAAGTCTACCGGCAGGCCGCTTTGCGGCCTGCCGCAGCATTTTTTGCCGCGCCATTGAAAAGGAGTGGTTGCTTCTTTTCAACCGCGGTGACTATCACTGTTCGCGCGCCTGCGTCGACGGAAGAGAAAATGTTCAGGAGCTTTGAGAAAGAGAGAGGAACCCATGAAACGTGTGATTTCGTGGCTGCTGGCGGCGGCGCTGGCGGCGAGTTTTGCTGTTCCGGCGGCGGGAGCCGCCTATGGGGATATTCCAGCAGGGAGCGTTCTGTCGGGCGAGGTCCAAAAAGCCGTGCAATACGGCCTGATGGAGGGCTACAGCGCCTCCCGGTTCGGCTATGGGGACCCCATGACCCGGGCTCAGTTTGTCACCGTGCTGGGCCGGATGATGGATTGGGCGGCCTCTCCGGCGGAAAATCGGGTCACCGCCGCCATGGAACTGCCGGCGGGCCTCTCTGATACCTATCGGAACGCCGTCAATTACGCCGTGAAAAACGATGTGGTGGACACTGGTGTTCCCTTCCGGCCCGGCGATCGGATCACGCGGGCGGAGATGTCGGAGATGCTGGTGCGGGCCCTGGGGCTGAAGAGCGCGGCGGCGCTGGCCGAAAAGGGAATCGCCCTGCCCTTCGGCGACGTCACCAGCCGCCGGGGATACATCGCCGTGGCCTATACCATCGGCATGACCAACGGCACCTCCGCCAATACATTCTCTCCGGACAGCACTGCCACCCGGGCCCAGGCCGCTGCCATGCTGGTGCGGATCTATGAAAAGCTCCATCAGAAAAACGGATGGGTCCACGGCTTTTATACCGGCGGGTCATACGGCCAGCTGTCCCTGACGGATTACCTGGACGCCGTCAGCGTGGGCTGGAGCCGGATGACCTGGGACGGAGAGCGGGCCCGGCTCTCCACCACCAGCGTCAGCGGCAACGAATACTATATTCCCAACGGCTACCAGGAGGTGGCCGCCTATCTGGAGGACGGCAGAAAACGGCTGCACCTCAACGTCTATATGGACGGCGGCGCCCCCAGGGAGCTGCTGGCCAGCCCGGAGGGGCGCGCGCAGGCCGTATCGGAAATCGTCAACGAGCTGACCATCTCCTACCGCCAGCTGGGGCGGAACCCGTACAGCGGCGTCACGGTGGACTTTGAGGGCCTGCGGGCCGCCTCCCGCGGCGATTTTACCGCCTTTTTGACGGACCTCGGCAGGGAGGTCCACGGAATGGGCAAGACGCTGTATGTCTGTGTCTCCCCGGTGCTGTCCTCCGGCCCCTATTACGACGGATACGACTACCGCGCCATCGCCGCCCTGGCGGATCAGGTGATCCTGATGGCCTACGACTATGATGCCCGGGACCTCTCCGGCTTCGAGGGGACGGAGTACTATAAAAATATTGCCCAGGCACCCATCGACCAGGTGTTCATGTCCCTGGAGGCCATCACCGCCGCGGTCCAGGACCCCGGGAAGATCGCGCTGGGGTTCAGCTGCAAGAACATCGCCTGGCAGATCGACGAGAATGAACGGCTGGTCTCCGGCAAGCCGCTGTATCCCTCCAACGAGACCCTGTACAAGCGGCTGGAGCAGCCGGATACCATCCGCGGCTGGTCGGACAGCTACCAGACCAGCTACGCCATCTACACGACGGAGAGCGGTGAGCGGTATTTCACCTGGTATGACGACAGCACCAGCGTTCAGATAAAGCTGAATGCGGCCAAGCTGCTGGGGATCACGGACGTCTCCATCTGGCGCCTTGGAATCGTTCCCACCAGAGCCAGCTTTAACTGGATGAATCTGCTGGTGAGCTGAACGGCAGGAAAGAGAAAGCGCCGCCTTTTACGGGCGGCGCTTCTCAACTATGTCTCCTGTTTCCCGGATTTCTTAACACGTGACAAGGGATTTGCCTTTGCGGCTACCCGTAAGGATTCGTTGTCGATATGGGTGTAGATCTGAGTGGTGTTCAGGTGGTCGTGTCCCAGGACCTCCTGCACGGCCCGGACGTCCACGCCGTTTTGCAGCATCAGAGTCGCGGCGGTATGGCGCAGCTTATGAGAGGAGTACTGGGTGCTGTCCAGCCCCGCCGCCGTCAGGCGTTTTTTCACCATGGCGTGGACGGTGGAGCGGCTGATCCGCTCATTCTGCGCGGAGAGAAACAGGGCGTTGGCATGGCGGCCGGTGATATTCCGCCGCACCGCCAGGTACCGGGAGAGGGCGTCCTGGCAGGCGTCGTTCAGGTAGATGATGCGGACCTTGTTGCCCTTGCCGAGGACCCGCAGGGCGTCGCCCTGGATGTCGTTGAGATTCAGGCCCACCAATTCGGAGATCCGAAGGCCGCAGTTGAGAAAGAGCGTTAAAATGCAGTAGTCCCGCTCCTGATTCTTGCCGTCTACGGAGGACAGAAGATTCAGGCTTTCATCCAGAGTCAGGTATTTTGGCAGGGATTTCCGCAATTTGGGAGAATCCATATCTTTGACAGGATTTTCACGAAGTAGGTGGGCCTTGTTGGTCAGATAATTGTAAAACGACCGGATGGTGGCGATTTTTCTGGCCCGGGACGAGGCATTGAGGCCGTAGTCGGAGTGGCGGCTGTTGGGGTGCTGCGGACGCTCACGGCTGAGATAGGTCATATAGCCGTAAATATCCGTCAGGGATACAGTGGCCATCAGGTCAATGTCCACATCCATAATGTCGATCTCATCCAGCGGTTTGCCGGCCAGAGCCGGATCACGGATCTGCTTGATATAGCGGAAAAAATTCCGAAGGTCCAGAAAGTATTCGTCGACGGTGCGCTTGGAGTGGGCCTTGACGTTTTCGTGATACGAGAGAAAGTCCCGCAGGATCTGCGGAGCTTCGGTGCGGTAATCGGCCATATTGCTGTTTTGCGGATCGGCTGAAAGCGGCTCCTCAGGTGCATCCGGGCGCTTTCAGCTCCCCTGAATTGAACAAAATTTTTATTTTGTTCAATTGTGTCAATCCCCGCAAATTCCTCCTCCCCGAGTTCTAAAGCAATTATATCACGGTTTTCCCGACAAGTCCAGCCGCCAACACCGCGAAGACCTTTGGTATTTTAGAAAACTCCCCGATTACGCGAGGAAAAGGGTGTGTGCGGGAAAAACCTTTGCGGGTTTTTTCCGCATGATTGAAATCAACCCGCCGCAGCGACCGCCTCTTGCAAAAGGCAAAAGGCGGCGTACCAGAAGAAAGAGACAGCCGATGGCTGTCTCTTTCTTCTGGTACGCCCGAGCGGATTCGAACCGCTGGCCTTCCGCTTAGGAGGCGGACGCTCTATCCTGCTGAGCTACGGACGCGTGATACAAAATCCGCAGACTGTTGGCATTTTACCACGTTCTGGACGGCCTGTCAATCAAAAGGTCATCCCGGTTACCGGATGTTTTGCCACTGGACCGCCCGCCTGTCGAACCAACGGCGGAGAACGCTCCGGTCATCCGCCGGTATGGCGATCCCGGCAGCCGCCGCGACCGCCTCGACAACTTGGTCGATGTCCATGTGGTCGGTGTCGATTTGGTGCCCGGGGATAGTGCTGTCAAAGGCCGTGATACATCTGTCGATCTGCTGCGCGGCCCAGGACCGGCGGCCCTCCAATCTGGAGGCCAGCCTTTTCAAAAGTGTCTTTTTCCCCGCGGACAGGATGATATGTTTGACGTCATAGTTCGCCGACAGGCCGCCGATCAGCTCGTCATAATACTGCCGGCTGGTGACGGTCATGGGAACGATGACATCTCCCGTATAGTGGTCCATAATATAACGCAGCATCTCCAGGTTGACGGTGCGCCACATAGGATAGTCCTGAAAATCGTCGGTACAGGCGGACGCGGGGAGGTTTTTCCGAATAAAACAGCCCGCGTTTTCGGGGTCGTATACATACGCGTTCCCGCTCCTGCGCCGCAGTTCATACGCGGCCTGGGTCTTCCCCGCTCCAAACGCCCCATTTATCCAAATAATCATGCTTTACCTCATATCGCGGAACCACTTTTCCAGTGCAGCCCGCACGTTCCCGTGGCGCCGTGAAACCTCCAGCACAGATAATACCTGTTTTCCCGACAGAGCGCGACTGTTCCGCCGGCTGAGATTCGGTCCAGACGCAGCAGTTCCCGCTTGTCTTTGTCCAGCAGCGATACTGCCGCATCTCCCTTTGACAGCTGACAATCCAGGGTGAATGTATAGATCCCGCTAGTCCGGAATCTTTCCACGCGGCGTACCCAGCCGGTGCAGGAATTCAGAGGCTCTGTCCCCATTTTTCCCGTCCGAAAGACGAATAAGACGGCGGTGATCCTTTTTGTCACCGCGATCCCCCGGCAATAGAGCAGGTAAACCACGAGGCAGACCGCAGAGCCGGCCGTTAGAAAATAGAGCCACGTCTTCATATCCATGGTCTCCCCTTCTGCATGAAATTCCGTCAGGCGGGTCAAGCTAAGAAAAATTCAAGGAGAATGGATGATTGCCATGAGCTTGATTCCCTGCACCAGTTCCTGCGTCTATCAGTCCGACGGTGTCTGTACGCTGGACAGCGCGGCCGCCGCCGGGGTGCCCGCCCTGGGAGGCGCCTGCGTCCACTTCATTCCCGCGGACGCAAAGCGGCTCGGATCGCCTCACCGATATTTCGAGCCGGCAGCAGCTCCAGACCGGGAAACGCCCCCAGGCTCCCGGCCCGGTGGGCCGGAATGACACACTTCCGAAAGCCCAGCCGCCGCACCTCGGAAATCCGCTGGGCCAGCTGGTTGACGGTCCGCAGCTCCCCGGTCAGGCCCACCTCCCCAATGGCCACCAGGTCGTTGGGGACGGGCCTGTCCAGATAGCTGGAGGCCAGCGCCACCACCGCCGCGAGGTCCGCGGCGGGCTCGTCCAGCCAGAGGCCGCCGATGATATTCAGGTAGGCGTCGCAGGCGGAGACCTTCAGCCCGCCCCGCTTCTCCAGAACGGCCAGCAGCATGGCCGCCCGGTTGTAGTCAAAGCCGTTGCTGGTGCGCCGGGGATTGCCCCCGGCGGAGGTCACCACCAGGGCCTGAATCTCCGCCAGCACCGGGCGCATCCCCTCCATGACGCAGGTGACGCAGGTGCCCGGCGCGTCCTCCGGACGGCCTGAGAGCAGCATCTCCGAGGGATTCTCCACCTCCGTCAGCCCCTCGTCCCGCATCTCGAAGACGCCAATCTCATTGGTGGCGCCGAAGCGGTTTTTCGCCGCCCGCAGGATGCGGTAGGAGGTGTGCTGGTCACCTTCAAAGTACAGTACACAGTCCACCATGTGCTCCAGGACCTTGGGGCCGGCAATGGAGCCCTCTTTGTTTACATGGCCGATGACGAAGACCGTGGTCCCCCCCTGTCCTTTCGCCAGCTGCATCAGTGCCATGGTACAGTCCTTTACCTGGCTGACACTGCCCGCCGGGGAGTCCAGGGACTCATTGTACAGGGTCTGGATGGAGTCCACGATCAGAACATCGGGCTGTTCCGCCGCCACGGACTCCAGAACAGCACCCAGGCTGGTCTCCGAGACCACGTAGAGGTTTCCGCTCTCCACACGGAGCCGCCGGGCCCGCAGCTTCAGCTGGTGCTCCGACTCCTCACCGGATACATACAGGATCTTGCAGGTCTCGCTGAGCTTGCTGCAGATCTGCAGCATCAGCGTGGACTTTCCGATGCCCGGCGCGCCGCCTACCAGCACCAGGGAGCCCTTCACCGCGCCGCCGCCCAGGACCCGGTCCAGCTCCCCCATGCCGGTGGGAAACCGGATCTCCTCGTCGGTCTCCAGCTCCGTCACCGGACAGGCCCGGCGGCCGGGCAGCGGGGAGCGGGCCGCCTTCCCGCCCTTTGCCGCCCGGGGCGTCTCAGGCTGCTCCACGATGGTATTCCAGGCGCCGCAGGCGGGGCACTTCCCCGCCCATTTCGCCGTCTCGTTGCCGCACTCCGTGCAGTAGAACATGGTTTTCTGTTTCATGGCACTTCCTCCCCCGCCGCGCACCGCAGATACCCGGCGGCAATGGCGGCGGCCAGCTTCAGTTGATAGTCCGGCTGCTGCAGTTGGACGGTTTCCTCCGGGTTGGACAAAAAGCCGCACTCCACAATGATTCCCGGAGCCGTGATATTTTTCATCAGGTAGATGGTGGCGGGGATTGGCTTCGGATGTTTTTCATTTCCCGCGTTGATGGATTCGTTCAGCGCCTCCTGCACAGTCTCCGCCAGCGTCTCCGCCCCCTCCTGCCGGTTCCAGAACACCTGGGCCCCATGGGTCACGACGGAGGAGGGCAGGCTGTTCTGGTGGACGCTCAGCAGTACGGCGTTCTCCGTGCCGTTCACCATCGCCACCCGGTTTTTCAGATCGGAGACCTTCCGCTGGCGGACGGTGCCCAGGTCCGGGTCGGCGATGGTGACATCCTCGCTGCGGGTCAGCAGCGTCCGCTGCCCCGCAAAGCGCAGCAGGTCGTTCACCCGCAGGGCGATCTCCAGGTTGAGGCGGCTCTCCTCCACGCCGTCCGGCGATGTGGCGCCGCCGTCCTCCCCGCCGTGCCCGGCGTCCACCACCACGGTCACCGGCACGCCGTCCCGGGCGGCAAAGACCGGAGCCGCCGGCGTATGGCCGAAAAAGAGGACGGCGGCCAATCCCGCGAGAAAACAGCAAAAGAACGCGGAGAGCAGAAATACGCGTTTACGAATCAGAATAATCACAGACAGCACCCCCTTCTGGAGGCTATGCCGGACGGCTTATCCCATATTCTTCACAGCGCCGCACCTTATCTCCATTATACCGTTTCCGCCCGGTGAAAGCAAACGCTAATTTTGACCGCGTTCCCCTTCTCCCCCTCCCGGCATACAATGGAGTAACGCGTGGCGCGGCCCATCCCGTCTTTCCGGCGGATCGTGCCAACGCGTGGCGCGCAAATCAGAGCGCGGCTGTTTTCATTTGCGCGCCTCACTCAGAAGGAGGCGTCCATAACAAATGGAAAAACCTGAACAGAACAGGCCTGAGAATTCCGCCTGCGGCGTGGGCCAGGGTCCCCTGCCCGGCTGCGCCCAGCTGGCGTTTCCCTATATCCCCATGCAGGAGAACAATCCCACCCGGTACAGCCGGATGGAGGCGCTGGAGACCGGCACCCTCTTTCCCGGACTGAACCTGCCCTTCAAGGCGGCCATCCAGGCCAGGACCAAGCTGGCCAACACCGCCCTGGTGGAGCTGATGGCTCTGAGCTTCGCCGTCGACGAGCTGGGCCTGTACCTGACCACCCACGCCCAGGACCAGGAGGCGCTGCAGCTGTACTGGTCCTATGTCAAGCTGCTGAAGGAGGGACAGGAGAAGTACCAGAAGATGCACGGTCCCCTGCTCCAGACCGATCTGACCCCGGAGGACGGCTACGCCTGGCTGAAAGACCCCTGGCCCTGGGATTTTGGAGGGAATGACTGATGTTTATCTATGAGAAGAAATTGCAGTATCCGGTGAAAATCAAGAACAGCAACCCCAAGCTGGCGTCGGTCATCATCAGCCAGTACGGCGGTCCCGACGGGGAGCTGGGGGCCTCTCTGCGGTATCTGAGCCAGCGGTACTCCATGCCCTACGCCGAGCTGAAGGGGCTGCTGACCGATATTGGCACGGAGGAGCTAGGCCACCTGGAGATGGTGGGCACCCTTGTCCATCAGCTGACCCGGAACCTGACGGAGGAGCAGATCCGGACCGCCGGGTTTGACACCTACTTTGTGGATCACACCACCGGCGTCTATCCCCAGTTCGCCTCCGGCTACCCCTGGTCCGCCTCCACCATGCAGGTCACCGGCGACGTCATCGCCGATCTGACGGAGGACCTGGCGGCGGAGCAGAAGGCCCGCGTGACCTACGACAACATCCTGCGCCTCAGCGACGACCCGGATGTCAACGATGTCATCCGGTTCCTGCGGGCCCGGGAGGTGGTCCACTTCCAGCGGTTCGGCGAGGGCCTGCGGCTGGCAAAGGATAAGATGAACGAGAAAAACGTCTACTATATGAATCCGGCGTTTGACAAGTGAGGTTTTTCCCCGCTGTAAATCCGCGGAGAAAGCATCAGGGCCGGGACGGCACTGCCGTCCCGGCCCTCTTTTCAGCGCCTTTGCACTCACGGAGACGGGAGACCGTCCGCCAGACGGTCGATCTTCTGCCCCAGGCGCTCCAGGGTCTTTTGCAGCGCGGCCCGGTCTAGGTTCAGGTCGCTGGCGGACAGCTCCGCCAGCGCCAGCATCTGGTCCAGGGTGCGCTCGATCTCCGAAAGGGTGCTGTCGATCTGCCGGAGCACCTCTCCGGCATCCCTGTGTTCCATAGCATCCATCTCTCTCCCCTCCCTGCCGGCAGCACGGTTTGCACCGTCACTCCAGCATCTTCGCAAACTCCTCCTCCGTCAGGACGGGGATCTCCAGCTCCTGGGCCTTTTTCAGCTTGCTGCCGGCGGCCTCTCCGGCCACCACATAGGTGGTACGCTTGGAGACGGAACCGGCGGCCTTGCCGCCCCGCTCCTCGATCATGGCCTGGGCGGCCTTGCGGTCAAACCGGGTGAGGGTGCCGGTGAGGACAAAGGTCATCCCGGCAAACCGCTCGTCCACCAGCTGCCGGGTGCTCTCCGTGTTGACGCCGGCCTCCCGCAGACGGCGGAGCAGGTCCTGGGACTGGGGCTGGGCCAGATAGTCATTGATGCACTGGGCGGTGATCTCTCCCACGTCGTCGATCTCCGTCAGCTCCTCCACGGAGGCCGCCTCCAGGGCATCAAGAGTCTTGAAGTGGGAGGCCAGGACCTTCGCGGCCTTCTCCCCCACCTGGCGGATGCCGAGGCCGTAGATCAGCCTGCTCAGGTCGTTGGCCTTGGATTTTTCAATGGCCCGGATCAGGTTTTCTGCCGACTTCGCGCCCATGCGGTCCAGCTTGGCCACGTCCTCCGCATGGAGGCTGTACAGATCCGCGGCGGTATGGATCAGCCCGCTGTCCACCAGCTGTTGCACCACGGCGGGGCCCAGTCCCTCGATGTCCATGGCGTCCCGGCTGGCGAAGTGGGTGATGTTCCGCAGCAACTGGGCGGGGCACTCCGCGCCGGTGCAGCGCAGGGCGGCACCGTCCTCATCCCGGCGGACCGGGGCGCCGCAGACCGGGCAGACCTCCGGCAAAAAGTAGGGCCTCGTGCCCTCCGGGCGTTTGGAGGCATCCACCTCCACAATCTCCGGGATGATCTCCCCCGCTTTCTGGACGATCACTGTGTCGCCGATCCGGACGTCCTTTTCCGCAATATAGTCCTGATTGTGGAGCGTGGCATTGGTAACGGTGGTGCCCGCCAGGCGCACGGGTTCCAGCACGGCCTTGGGCGTCAAAACGCCGGTGCGCCCCACCTGGACCACAATGTCCAGCACCCGGGAGGGCTTTTTCTCCGGCGGGTACTTATAGGCCACCGCCCACTTGGGAAATTTGGCGGTACTGCCAAGAACCGTGCGGTCTGACAAGGTATTTACCTTGATGACCGCACCGTCAATATCAAAGGGGTAGTCCAGCCGCTGGTCGTTGATGCGGCTGATTTCCGCCTGGCAGGCGGAGATACCGGAGAGGGTGGTGTGGGGGATGACCTTGAACCGCTGGGAGGCCAGATAGTCCAGTGTCCCGGCGTGAGTGGAAAACTCCCGTCCCTCCGCCAGCTGCAGGTTGAACACCTGGATGTCCAGCCGCCGCTCCGCGCAGATCTTCGGGTCCAGCTGACGCAGGGAGCCGGCGGCGGCGTTCCGGGGGTTGGCCATCAGGGGCTTTCCCTGCAGCTCCCGCATGGCGTTGATCTCCTCGAACACCGACCGGGCCATGTAGACCTCTCCCCGGACAATCAGCCGGGGCAGCTTCTCCGGCAGCGTCATGGGGATGGAGCGGACGGTCTTGAGATTCTCCGTCACATCCTCCCCCACCAGGCCGTCGCCCCGGGTGGCGCCCCGGACGAAGACGCCGTCCCGGTACTCCAGTGCCACGGAGAGGCCGTCCACCTTGGGCTCCACGGAGTATTCAGCCGCTCCCCCCAGGGCCTCTTCCATCCGCTGGCAGAAGTCTGCCACCTCCCCGGCGTTGAACACATCCTGGAGGCTCTCCAGCGGCACCTTGTGGGTGTAGGTGGAGAACCCCTCCAGGAGCTTTCCGCCGATGCGCTGGGTGGGCGAGTCCGGCGTGATCTCCTCGGGGTGGGCCGTCTCCAGCTCCTCCAGGCGGCGGTTCAGCAGGTCATACTCCCGGTCGCTCATGGTGGGCGCGTCCAGAACATAGTAGCGGTAGCCGTTTTCGTTCAATACGTCGCGCAGCTGTCTGATCTCCTCGCGGTAGTCCATGGGAAACTTCCTCCATATCAGTTGGTACTCAGAATGTACTCGTCATAGTTGGACGGATTGGTGGCGAAATAGGTGTAGGTGTCCGGCACAGAGCCCACGATGATGGTCTCCGCCACCGTGACGGCGTTGGACACCTGGGTGTCCGCCGTAAAGCCGGGCAGCAGGATGCTGACATAGACCTCGATGTTCAAAATGATCTGGTGCTTGGTCTGGTTGATGCCGGCGGAGATGAACTCGTTTTCAAACCAGGCCGAGGAGCTCCCTACCGACTCCATCCGCACGGAGATCTCCGGCCCCCGCCCCGCCAGCAGCACAGAGCCGCTGAGGCTGCCGATGGAGATGGACAGGTCCTGAGGCGGCACCTGGTCGATCCTGGTCAGGATGATGTCCAGGATCTCCGACTGGAGGCGGTTGCAGGCCACCATGTTGCTGTGGACGGCGGTGATCCTGCCCTCGTAGTCCTTCTCAAAGGAGACCAGCTTCTCGTAGCTGATCTCGCCGCTGTCGATCGCCTCCTGAACGGACCGGGAGATGATGGAGTTCACCACAAAGGAGACCCTGGTCGTCGCCAGGCTCTCCAGCACCGGGCGCAGGTGGGCCGTTGTCAGAATCAGAGACGCCAGCACCAGCACCGCCAGAGAGAACAGAAGAGACCGCAGCAGCGTCCGGCGGTTGAGCCAGCGGCGGTAGTAGAAAAATCCGGGCCTCATGAGCGCCACCCCCTCCGGCAATCCTATGCGGCGGCGGCTTGGCCCTATCTCACTATTTCAGGCTGTTGACGATCTCCTTGAACACCCTGCCCCGCTCCATGAAATTGGCAAAGCGGTCAAAGGAGGTGCTGGCCGGGGAGAGCATCACCACGTCCCCCTCCCCTGCCCGGCTTCGGGCAAGGGAGACCGCCTCCCGGTAGTCGGACACATCCACAATCTCCAATCCGTCGTAGTTCTCCGCCTCCTCCACGGCCCGGCGGATCACGCCCGCCGTGGCGCCGCAGAGGATCAGCAGCTTCACGTGGTCGTTGACCTCCGGCCCCAGGGCGTCATAGGGAATCCCCTTGTCCTTGCCGCCGGCGATGAGGATGACCTTCCGGTCAAAGGAGCGGAGCCCCGCGATGGTGCGGCTGGGGCTGGAGGCGATGGAGTCGTTGTACCAGCGCACGCCGTCCAGCTCCCGCACCAGCTCAATGCGGTGCTCCACGCCGCCGAACTCCGCGGCGAATCTCCGGATGATCTCGTCAGGGACCAGGCCGTCCACGGCGGCGATGGCCGCCATGTAGTTCTCCACGTTGTGGACGCCGGGCAGCTTGATGCCGGAGACTTTCAGGACCTCCCGCTCCGAGCCGCCGCTCCGGGCGATAACAGCGTCTCCCCGCAGGAACACGCCGTCCTCCACCTCCCGCCGCCGGGAGAACAGCCTGGCCCGGCCCGGGACGCGGCACGACTCCTCAAGGGTGATGTCATTGTCGGCATTAAAGACGGCAATATCCTCCACAGACTGGTGTGTAAAGATATTTTCCTTTGCGGAAATATACTCCGCAAAATCTCTGTGGACATCCAGATGGTTGGGGGCCAGATTAGTGACGACGGCGATGTGGGGGCTGTGGGTCATGGTCATCAGCTGGAAGGAGCTCAGCTCCAGCACCGCCACGTCCTCCGGCTTCATCTCCCCGGTCTCCGCCAGCAGAGGATGGCCGATGTTTCCCCCCAGGTGGACGGTTTTCCCGGCGGCCCGCAGCAGCTCCGCGATGATGGTGGTGGTGGTGGTCTTGCCGTCGCTGCCGGTCACCGCGATCTTCGTGCAGGGACAGACCTGGAAAAAGACCTCCATCTCACTGGTGAGGAGGCTTCCTCGCTCCACGGCGGCCGTCAGCTCCGGCAGGTCCGGGCGCATCCCGGGAGTGCGGAAGATGATGTCCTGGTTCAGGCCCTGGAGATAGTCCTCTCCCAGGCGCAGGCGGCAGCCGCGCTTCTCCAGCTCCTCCGCCAGGGGGCCCAGGGTCTCCCGGCTCTTTTTGTCACAGGCGGTGACGGAGATGCCCCGGGAGAGCAGCAGCTGGATCAGCGGCTGGTTGGACACGCCGATGCCGATGACGGCCACGCTCCTGCCCTGTAAACTTTTTAAGTACTCCTCAAATGTCATGGAAACCGCTCCTTACGTGTTCGGAAAAATAGACAGTGAAATTATACCGCAAGCGGCGGCGAATTACAACGAGGCGCGGAAATTTTCTCCCTCCCCTCGCCCTCTTGCGGAGATGGGACTGCCGTGGTATGATGATGTGGCAACACTTTGAAAAAGGAAGGACCGCTATGAATCCCCATCTCTTTCAAATCCAGGCCATCCCCTGCGCCCTCTGGGGCGCGGAGTCGGACCGTGTGCTGGTGGCCGTCCACGGAGCCCAGTCCCACAAGGAGGATACGCCCTTCCGCCTCCTGGCGGATACATTCAGAGGCTGTCAGATTCTCAGCTTCGACCTGCCGGAACATGGAGCGCGGCAGGGAAAGCCCACGCTCTGCAAGCCCCCTGCCTGCGTCCGGGATCTCACAGCCGTGCTGGATTACGCCGAGGACCGGTGGAAGCATGTTGGGCTGTTCGCCGTCAGCATGGGCGCCTATTTCAGCCTGCTTGCCTATGGAGGCCGCCGGATAGAGCGGGCCTGGTTCCTCTCCCCGGTGGTGGATATGGGCGCGCTGATCCACAGCATGATGACCTGGTTCGATGTGACCCCGGAGCGGCTGGAGCGGGAAGGAGCCGTCCCCACCCCCATGGGACAGACCCTCTACTGGGACTACTTCTGCTATGTGCGGGACCACCCTATCCGCCGCTGGCCCATTCCCACGGAGATTCTGGTGGGCGAACGGGATACACTGTGCGACCGGGCTGTGACGGCCGCTTTCGCGGAGCGGTTCTCCTGCCGCCTGCGGACGGCGGAACACGCGGAGCACTGGTTTCACACGCAGTCGGACCTGTCCGCCCTGACCGGCTGGCTGCGGGAGACAGGCGGGGATTTTATCCGTTGACAATCCCCCTCCTTTCCTGTAAAATAGACGGGCGAGTAAAACAGACGGTCGCGTGGGCAGGCCGAAAGGCCGTCCATGAGGAAAGTCCGGGCTCCACAGGGCAAGGATAACGGGTAACGCCCGCCGAAGGCGACTTCAGGAAAAGTGCAACAGAGATATACCGCCATTGCGGTAAAACCGTGCTGATAAGGAACATGGATCACTGCGTTCCCGGCAATCGCGCAGCGGAGCCGGGAAGCGGGGGATAGTGTGAAAGGGGGCCGGCGAGGCCCGCCTTTCACGATTTCAATCAACCCCGCCGCAGCGGACCGCCCCCTATGGGGGCGGACACCTTTCCACCCTTACCATTGCGGTTTTGCCGTAATGGTAAGGGTGGAAAGGTGCGGTAAGAGCGCACCCGACGGCTGGGAACTGTCCGTCGCTGTAAACTCTATCCGGAGCAACACCGTGGGAGGACTCAACAGGCTGGCCCGGCCGTCCTCAGGAGGTGGCTTGAGCGTGCCGGCAACGGTACGCCTAGATAGATGACTGTCAAATACAGAACCCGGCTTACAGTTTTGCTCGTAAAAGTATGGACACGGCTGCGTAATACGCAGCCGTGTCCTTTTCTTTTATAAAATCATTCCTCCCATATACCGCGCAGGGCCTCCCCAATGTCCTCCGGCACCTCCTCCGGCCAGGTGGAGACGATCTCACCGTCCACCTCTTTGTACACTGTGTAGGGCTTCTCCGGGTAACGGGTCCGGACGATGAGCTCATTTTCCCCGTCGCCGTCGAAGTCCGCCGCCGTCACTTCCACGCAGTCTTTGATTACCAACAGTTCCTCTCCAGTCTCCCATACGCCCGTCTTCTCATTCAGCACGCCGGTGTAAAAGCGGTAGTCCCAGAGCCATACCTGGCCTCTTGGCTCACCAAAGGGGTCCGGGTAGGGCTTTTCCCTGGTATACAGCACCAGCGTATGGCCGAACAAAAAATTGATATGTTCCGGTGACATAGCTGTGGTCTCAACATCCATCATGCCACCCAAAACGTACATATCTGTCATCTCACAGGAGCTGACAGTCCCCTGGTAGGTCCTCCGGTTCCAGCGGCAGTCCAAACGGTATACAATTTCGTCTCCCCGCTCGTTTGTGGGGGAAATGGCATGGAAGTCCACGCTGTCTCCACATCTCAGCCGCAGAAGGTGCCCCTCATGCTCCACGTAGATATAATGGACATCTCCCACCGTCTCCATCAAGAAAATGCTGTCCTCCCGCACCTCATGGACGAATGTGGCGGAATACCAGACCACCAGCAGGGCGATCCCCACCATCGCCAATGCTGACAGTGCCGTCCGGAGCATTGTCTTCCAGCGATCCGACTGTATATTTTCCCGGGAAATCTCCAGAATGGTTTTTATGGGCTGCTCTGCCGCCTCCTTTTCCTCCGCCCTGCGGCAGGCCACCAATTCCTCCACCCCCAGGCCAAAAACCTCCGCCAGGGGCTCCAGCAGCGTCACGTCCGGGTAGCTCAACCCCCGCTCCCACTTGCTCACGGCCTTGTCCGTGATGTGGAGCCGCTCCGCCAGATCCCGCTGGGTCAGTCCCCGGTCCCGTCGGTTTTTCGCGATAAACGCGCCAAGCTGTTCTTTTGTCATGGTATCACCTCGCCCTCAGTCTACCCCTCCCCGCCGGAAAAAGCAACCGACCAGCGGTCGAGAGTCCTATTACGCCCCACAATATACACAAAAACTAGGTTTTGTTTAATTATAGGCCAAAAAGAGAGGGGCGGCTCCCGCCGCCCCTCTGCCTCAGTCGTTGTCCCAGTTGTGCCAGACGTTCTGTACGTCGTCGTTGTCCTCCAGCATATCAATGAGCTTTTCCATGTTCTTCACGTCGCCCTCGCCGGAGAGCTGGATGTAATTCTGTGGGACCATCTCCACCTCGGCGCTGGCGAAGGTATACCCCTTCTCCTCCAGGGCCTTCACCACGTCGTTGAAGGCATCGGGGTCGCAGGTGATCTCCAGGGCTGTGCCGTCGGCCTCGAAGTCCGCCGCGCCGGCTTCCAGGGCGTCCATCATGACGGTGTCCTCGTCCAGCTCGCCCTCCTCATTGTCGATGATGATGACGCCCTTTTTGTCGAAGGACCAGCTGACGCAGCCCTGAGCGCCCAGGTTGCCGTTGCACTTGTCAAAGGCGTGGCGGACCTCCGGCGCGGTGCGCTGGCGGTTGTCGGTCAGGGCGTCCACGATGACGGCCACGCCGCCGGGGCCGTAGCCCTCGTAGGTGACGGACTCGTAGTTGTCGGTGTTTCCGGAGCCCAGGGCCTTGTCGATGGTGCGCTTGATATTGTCGTTGGGCATATTCACGGCCTTGGCCTTGGCGATGACGGTGGCCAGGCGGGAGTTGTTGTTGGGGTCGCCGGAGCCGCCCTCCTTCACCGCCACGATGATCTCCCGGGCGATCTTGGTGAAGGCGGCGGAGCGTTTGGCGTCGGCCGCGCCCTTGGTCTTCTGGATATTATGCCATTTGGAATGTCCGGACATAGTGTATTACTCTCCTTCAATATAGTACTGGATCACTTCCCGGTGGGAAGCGGATTTTGTAACGGCCAGCTCAGGAAAGCGGGCCGACAGATACGAGACGATCTCGCCGCAGACCAAGTCTTCCGTGGGAAAATGGCCCGCGTCAATGAGGGTGATCCCCTTCCCCGCCGCGTCCAGGAACTGGTGGTAGCTGAGGTCGGAGGTGACGAAGGTGTCGCACCCGGCGGCGATGGCGTCGGCCTCAAAGTCCCCGCAGGCGCCGCCGCCCACCGCCACATGGGACACCGGCCTCCCGGCCCCGGCGTAGCGGACGCCGTTGCATTGCAGGGTTTTGCAGACGAATCGGACGAACTCCGGCAGGGCCATGGGCGACCGCAGAAAGCCGTGCCGCCCGATCCCGGATTCATGGAGCGGGACGGGGTCCGCCAGATGGAGGGCCTTTGCCAGCAGGTCGTTGACGCCCCCCTGGGCGGCGTCCAGGTTGGTGTGCATACAGACGGCGGAGATGCGATTTCGCAGGAGCTTCAACAGCAGATGCCCCTGGGGCCGGTCCTCCCGGACGCTCTGCACCGGCAGCCACTTGCAGTTCATCACCGGATGGTGGGATACGATCAGCTGGCAGCCCAGGGCCAGGGCCTCGTCCGCCACATCCTCCGTGATGTCCAGCGCCACCAGGACACGGGAGACCCGGTCATCAGGCCCCCCCAGGAGATGCCCCACATTGTCCCAGCCGGCGGCCAGCTCCTTTGGCGCCCAGTCGAACAGGGCCTGTTCCACCTCACGGACAGTTGGCATGGCGCCACTCCTCTCTCATGGACAGCAGCGCGGTCAAAACCTCCCGCAGTCCGTCCGCTTTTTTCTGATTTTCCGGGCCACCGGCCCGGTTCAGCCCCGCCACGGCGCCCTGCAGGCGAATGATCTTCGCGATGATGTACGGTTCTCCCAAAGGGTCATGGAGGAGTTTTGCTCCGCCGTAGATCTGACCCGGCGTCAGCGCCTCTTGCCCCGCCGTGACCTCCATGCAGGGATAGAGAATCCCCCGGTCCCGGACCAGCGCCTCCCGGACGATCCGGTAGCCGTGTTCCGAGAGAAACCGCCGCAGATCCTCCGCCTTGGACTGGGGCTGCAGCAGCAGCGTATGACCGCCGTCGGCCGTCCAGGGCGCGGCGGCCAGAATGGCGGCGATGTTCTCCCCGCCCATGCCGGCGATGATGACGGTGTCCGCCTCATCGGGCTGAATCCCCGAGAGGCCGCCGCACAGGCGGAAGTCCACGCCGGCCGCCCCATAGATCCGTCCGGTCTCCCGGGCCCGCGCCAGAGGTCCCTCCCGCAGGTCGCTGGCAATGGCAGAGGCCACACAGCCGTGGAGCACCAGCCACACGGGCAGATAGGCGTGATCTGTGCCAACATCAGCGATCCGAGCGCCGGGCCGCACCCAGCCGGCCAGCAGCCGCAGCCGGGGGGAGAGCTCCAGGTGCCTCATGGGAAACCTCCTTGAAATATCCCGCGGAAGGACGCATACGGGTTCCCGTATGCGTCCTTGCAAGAGTGGTCTTACTGGGCGGCCTTGTTGGCCTCCTCATTCACCAGGGCCAGCAGCTTATCCACGTCCACGCCGTGGACCATGCAGGCCTCCTCCACCGTCTCCCCCCGGGAGGAGGGACAGCCCAGGCAGTGCATGCCGATGGACAGGAAGATGGGCGCCGTCTGGGGCGCGATGTCCAGAATATCGCCGATGACGGTATCTTTTGTGATGGTAACCATAGAGATGTCTCCTTTGATTTTAATCCTCGCGCCGGAGCTCCACCCGCTTTTTCAGCGAAAAAAGGCGGTGGTCTTCCGGCGCAAAACCGCTTGTGTGCTATTATACTCTATTATCTGCGCAAGTTCAATAGAAAACCGAAGAAAACCTTGGCGTTTTCGCAAAAAACCGGCGTCCGTATACACGGACGCCGGTTTTGTTCCGCAAGAGACAAAACGAAATTGTCGTTATCTCTGCTCCTCGCGCATCTTGGCGAAGCACTCGCTGCAGTAGACGGGCCGGTCAGACTTGGGCTCGAAGGGAACCTTCGCCTCGCCGCCGCAGGCAGCGCACACGGCGGTGAAGTACTCACGGGGACCGCGGGCGGCGTTCTTGCGGGCGTCACGGCAGGCCTTGCAGCGCTGGGGCTCGTTCTGGAAGCCGCGCTCAGCGTAGAACTCCTGCTCGCCGGCGGTGAACACGAACTCCTGGCCGCACTCTTTGCACACTAAAGTCTTGTCTTCGTACATGATTTTACCCTCTCTTTGAAAAGAAAAAAATATTGCGCTCAGCTCTCGCTGACATCGCCGGAAAGTAACTGCCGCGCTACCTTGCGCCGGATGCGCTGCACGGCGTTGTCCACGGACTTTGGGGGCCTGCCAACCGTCTTGGCAATTTCCCTGCATGAAAGACCGTCTAAATAGTACCCCAAAATCTTCGCTTCAAATTCGGACAACTGTTTCCGGACACCGGATAAGAGGGCTGCCGTGTGCTCCCTGTCGATCAGATCGTCTTCAGGGTCCCGCTGCGCCAAATTACTGGTACCAGAGGTGTAGGAATTACTGTCAAAGAAGGGCGTATCCAGAGGAACCGACTGATTGAGCGGTACGTGCTTATCCCGCGCCGCGGCGCGGAGAACGGAATACAGCCGGCTGCGAATGCAGATTTCCGCGAATGTCCGGAAGGATGCCTCTTTGGAGGCGTCATACTCCCGAACGGCTTTGATGAGACCCACCATACCCTCCTGGGTCAGGTCCTCGCTGTCGCCGCCGAAGAGAAAGAAGGGGCGGGCGCAGGTGCGGACCAAGCGGTTGTAGCGGGTGACCAGGACCTCCTCCGCCACACGGTTTCCGGAGGCCGCCAGACCACACAGGTCCTCGTCGGTCATTCGCTCTATGAAGGGCTGTGAGTACTCATAAGATTTACACATATTGTATTATACCTGTTTCTCGATAGAAATGTCAAGGGAATTATCAAAATTAACAAGGAAATTTCTGAAAAAATCAGGGATTTTATGGAATTCAACAGCCGCTTTTCAGGGGACCGGCTGTTATTTTTCCCCAATCAGCCGAATTTTCGCCGCAGGGCTCGCTCCGTGGCGGGAATCACCGCCAAAAATGGAAACATCTGGAGCCCCATCAATACTGTGGCGGAGGCACCCGCCGTGCCGATGTCCCGTCCGAGGAGCGGGAGCATCCACACCAGAGAGACCGCCAGCGTGGGCCGGGCGGCCCGGACCCAAAACCGTCCGCTGTACCTTTGGGCAAAATCCCACGCCTCCTGACTCCGCATGGAGCGGGTGGTCCGGTAGCCATAGCCGCTGTTGATTTCCCTGGGCGGCTTCTTCTGAAAGTGCCGGCCAAGAAACAGCATACAAACCGGGATCAGCAGTGCCGTCACCAGTGTGAACAGCCAGAACAGAAAATCCGCCATGGCGCCTCTCCCCTCACAGCGTCAGCTGTTCCATGGGATTTTCCGGCGCGGCGCCGCCGGGGATGGCTTTGTGGAGGTGCTGGTAGGCTTTCTGGGTGACACACCGGCCCCGGGGGGTCCGGGTCAGGAATCCCAGCTGCATGAGATAGGGCTCGTACACGTCCTCCAGGGTCACGGACTCCTCGCCGATGGTGGCGGCCAAGGTCTCCAGTCCCACCGGGCCGCCGTTGTAGTGGTCGATGATGGCCCCCAGCATCCGCCGGTCCACGGGGTCCAGGCCCAGGTAGTCGATCTCCAGGGCGCAGAGGGCCTGGTCCGCCACATCCCTCGCGATGACGCCGTCGGCCTTCACTTGGGCGAAGTCCCGGACCCGGCGCAGCATCCGGTTGGCGATCCGGGGGGTTCCCCGGCTGCGGCGGGCGATCTCATAGGCTCCCTCCGGAACGATGTCCACATTCAAAATGCCGGCGCTCCGGGTGACGATCTCCGCCAGCTCCTCCGCCGTGTACAGCTCCAGCCGCAGCGTCACGCCGAAGCGGTCCCGCAGCGGTGCGGACAGCTGACCCGCCCGGGTGGTGGCGCCGATGAGGGTGAACCTGGGCAGGTCCAGCCGGATGGAGTTGGCGCTGGGGCCCTTCCCCACGATGATGTCCAGGGCATAGTCCTCCATGGCCGGGTACAGGATCTCCTCCACAGAGCGGTTCAGCCGGTGAATCTCGTCCACAAAGAGGATGTCCCCCTCGTTGAGGTTGGTCAGAAGGGCGGCCAGGTCCCCGGGCTTCTCAATGGCGGGGCCGGAGGTGATGCGGATGTTGACCCCCATCTCCTGGGCGATGATGCCCGCCAGCGTGGTCTTGCCCAGCCCCGGGGGGCCGTGGAGCAGAACGTGGTCCAGGGCCTCCTCCCGCTTCCGGGCGGCGGCGATGAAAATGGCGAGATTCTCCTTGGCCTTCTCCTGACCGATGTACTCCCGCAGGAGCTTGGGCCGGAGAGAGCCCTCCTGCGCGTCCTCCTGGAGGAAGGTCTTGGCCACGATAGGCTCCTCATAGATGTCGTTTCCAAAGTCGATACTCAAAACGCCGCCTCCTCTTTACCGCGGATCACTGGAACAGGACCGCCAGGATGATGCAGAGAACACTCAGGGCCAGGAAGCTCCCCGCCGCCCCCAGCGCCATCTGGGCCTTCTTCCGGTACCGGGCCTGCTCCTCCGGCTCCAGACTCTTGTTGTGAATCAGGATGCGGCTGTACTTGGAAAACCGCCACATCATGAAGATGCTGGCCACAAAGCACCAGCCGATCAAATCGGAAAAACGCAAAGGACGACCCCCTCTCCGCCGCGGCGGCACTGATCCGCCCTCAGCGCAGCATCTTTTTCAGGCTCTGGCGGATGATCTCCTCCAGAGGCAGGTTCTCCATGTCCACGCCTTTCAGGGCGGCGGAGACCTCCTGGCTGGAGTAGCCCAGCACCGCCAGGGCCTGGGCCGCCTCCGCGGCCTTGCTGGCAAACACCGCCGGAGCGGGCACGCCCCGGCCGCTGGAGAAGTCCAGGCTCCCGCCGCTCTCCCGGGCCATCTTGTCTTTCAGCTCCAGAATGATGCGCTGGGCCAGCTTCTTCCCCACCCCCGGGGCGGCGGTCAGGGACTTCTCGTCCCCGGTGACGATGGCCATGGCCAGGGACTCCGGCGTCCCCACAGACAAGATCGCCAGGGCCGCCTTGGGCCCCACGCCGGAGACGCCGATCAGCAGCTTGAAGCTGTTGAGCTCGCTCTGGGTGGCGAAGCCGTAGAGGTCGAACAGGTCCTCCCCCACGTTCAGATAGGTATAGACTCTCCCCCGCTGGCCCTTTTTCAGGGCAGAGAGGGTGTTGTTGGTGGTCTTGCAGGCGTAGCCCACGCCGCCGCAGTCGATGACCGCGAGGTACGGCAGAAGCTCCGCCACAGTACCGTCGAGATAGTAGAACATAGGGACCTCCTCAAATGGTCTCCCGCACGGCTCCCTCCTGGGGAAGCCGCGAGGTAAAGCTCCTTGCGTGGCAAAGGGCCAGCGCCAGGGCGTCCGCGGCGTCGTCCGGCCTGGGGACCGCCTTCAATTTTAAAAGCCGCCGGGTCATATCCATCACCTGGCGCTTTTCCGCCTTGCCGTAGCCCGTTACCGCCAGCTTCACCTGGGAGGGGGTGTACTCATAGAGGGGGACGCCGCACCGCTCCGCGGCGCAGAGGAGGACCCCCCGCCCGTGGGCCACGGCGATGCCGGTGGTGATGTTGGTGTTGAAGAACAGCTCCTCGATGGAGATCACTTCCGGTTTCAGCTGGCCGATCAGCTCCTCGGCGTCACAGCTGATCTGGTACAGGCGGCGGCTGAGGGGCAGTCCCGCCGGGGTGGTGATGGCGCCGTAGGTCACCATGTGGACTTGTGCCCGCTCCGCCTCGATCAGCCCGAAGCCGATGGTGGCGAAACCGGGGTCAATGCCTAAGATGCGCATGGCGCTCCCCTTTCAAATTGCATACTTTAATAGTATAGCAAATTTTTGAAAAAAGCGCAACCATAAAAAAGAGCGCCCGGCGGGCGCTCTTTTTCGTCATTTGACCGGGATGGTCACAGGAATTGCCTCCCTGGTCCACCGGCTGTAATTTGGGCAGAGCCAGACAATATCCCCGTGGAAATCCGGCAGGGGCAGCATCTGTTCCGCGACTCCGGTTTCGTCATTGGTGGAGTATCCGGAGCTGGCCGCGTAAAACTCATTCCCCTCCTCGTCATAGAAGGTCATACTCATAGGACTTCGGTGGCCCTTTCCCTCCTCCTCTTTCACCAGGAAAATCAGAATCCACCCGCCTTTCCGGTGCTCCGCCCGTTGGAGGGTCACATCCTCCGGAAGCCGCTCCGCAAGGCCCCTCTCCAGATCCACTTTCACCTGCTCCATGTCCTTGTCCAGCCATAGTGCCTCGGTGATGTGGAGGGTCAGATGCTGACAGTCGGCGAAATAAGGGCTCTCCAAACGGTAGGAGATTATCATGGGTGAATCCTCTTCCCCAGTGCCAGAGACGCCGTTGGAGATGGGCTCAAACTGTGTGCCTGCTTCGTCCTCCAGATAGAACTCCAGATCCTTCAGCCATGCGGTGTTTTCCGGCTCTGCGGCTACGTTTACCCGCACATGAGTGGGATAGATCTCTACATCGGTAACACGCAGGGCCTGACCACCCAGGGTAAAGTCCGCGTTTACCGGCACGATCTCTCCCTTGGCTGTGAGATCAGGGTTGATGTGAAGGGTGAAGGTAAATTCCGCCAGGATCTCCGCCTCCGGCTCCTCCCGGGGCTCCAGCATATCATCTTCATAGATCGAATTGGAAGGCGGGATATTCTCTGTGTAATTGGGTTCCTCCCAGGTGGTAACGCCGAAGGTCATAGTCAGCTCCTCCGGCACATCGTGGTCCACGTAGTCCAGAGTATAGCGCAGCAATGTTCCCGGCGGCTGACGGAAGTTGGCGCCTATCACGCTGCACTGCTGAGTTTCCAAAAACTCCGGCATTTCGGCAGACAGATTGTCGTAGTCCCTGGAATTCAGGGTGAAGAAAATATTCAGCTGCTTCTGGTCTACGATGACATACTCTACCGTGGCAGTGATGCCGTTCACCGTTTGGCTCTGTCCGATGGGCTGGACGTACTCGTTCTCCACGGCGGCGGAGAGGGAGGGCGAGAAGGCCACGGCCTTGGCCAGCTCCCGCAGCCAGGGTACCCGCCCACAGGCGCTGGCAAAGGGGACGGACAGGTTCACCAGCAACACAAAGGCCGCAAAGCAGGCGGCCATCCCCAGGATCGGAGTCAGAATCAGGCGCCGCCTTTTCTGTAAAGTTTTTTTCCTTGTATACACTCTCTGCACTGTGCTTTGCAGCCCATCGGGCACGGTCTCCAGCTCCGCCAGCAGGGACTGATACTCCGCGTTCCGGTTCATACGCACTCCTCCTCTCCCAACTCCAGCCGCAGCAGGGCCAGAGCCCTGCGCTGGCGGGTGGCCGCGGTCCCCTGGGGGATGTCCAGGGCAGCGGCGGTCTCCGCCTGGGTGTACCCGGCAAAAAACCGCAGGACCACCACCTGCCGCAGTTCCTCCGGCAGCCGTGCGACGGCCTCCCGCAGGGGCAGGGCGTCGTACTGATCCGGTCCGGCGGTGTCCGGCAGGGCCTCCTCCCCCGCCAGACGCTTTCGGCGGCGCAGCTCCCGGTGGCACTCGTTGATCAGGATGCGGGTGATCCAGGTCTCAAAAAACTCCACTTGCCGCAGCTTTTTGAGGTTCCGCAGGGCCTGGTACACCGCCTCGTCCACGGCCTCCAGGGCGTCGGCCTCACTGCCCAGGTACAGGTACGCGGCCCGGTACAGCCGCGCCTTGACGGCCTCCACCCTGCCGGCAAATTCCTCCCGATCCAAAGCACCGCCTCCTCTCTCTTTGTCTATTAGAGTTTCCCGGTCCCTGTTTTGTTTTCCCGAACAGAAATAATTTTTCCAGCATACAAAAACAGCACGGCTCCGCCGTGCTGCCCGGAAAGGGGTCCAGGGGAAACTCCGTTTCCCCGGTTCTTTCGCCAAAGGCGAAAGAAGAAATTCAAATCATTTTCGCCGCGGCGTGTACGTGGCGAAAATACCTTGACCCGTTCGCCCCAGGGGCGAACACACCAGTGAGCGGACCTCACTGGTGTCAGGAGGTACTACCGGTAGAAAGGCCGCACCCTCGTCCGCCCCCATTTCTCTGGTAGACGAGGGGGAATCTAAAGGGGGGACTGGTCCCCCCTTTACCTACGCCCTGGGATGCGCCTTCTGATACACGTCCTTCAGCTGCCGTTTGATCACGTGGGTGTAGATCTGGGTGGACGAGATGTCCGCATGGCCCAGCATCTCCTGAATGGACCGCAGGTCCGCCCCGTTCTCTAAGAGGTGCACCGCGAAGGAGTGGCGCAGGGTGTGGGGCGTGATGTCCTTCTCAATTCCCGCCTTCTCCTGGTAGCTCTTGATGATCTTCCAAAAGCCCTGGCGGCTCATGCGCTCGCCGTTCATGTTGACAAACAGGGCCTCCTCCCCGCTGTCGGCAATCAGCTGGGGGCGGATGTTTTTCACATAGTCCTGCAGCGCCTTGACGGCGCCGTGATACAGGGGGATGATCCGCTCCTTCCCCTTGCTGCGGCAGCGGATGAAGCTGGCGGAGAGGTTCAGGTCGTCCAGATTCAGGGAGATCAGCTCGCTGACCCGGATGCCGGTGGCGTAGAGGAGCTCCAGCATGGCATGATCCCGGAAGCCCTTGGCGTCCACGCACTGGGGCTGGTCCAGAAACAGCTCCACCTCCCGGGAGGTCAGAATCTCCGGGTATTTCCGCTCCGTCCTGGCGGCGGTCAGGCCCTTGGCCGGATTGGAGGCCACTGAGCCCTCCGCCAGGAGGAAATTGTAGAAGGATTTGACCGACGCCAGAAAGCGGGTGACAGAGGAGGCGGACTTTCCGTGGCCCAGCATCCAGTCCATGTAGTCCTGCACCATCTCGCCGTCGGCCTGCCGGAGCCCGCAGTCCTGGTGGTTTTGGAGATAGTCCGCGAACTGGTTCACGTCCCGCAGGTAGGAGGTGACGGTGTTCCGGGAGGCCCGTTTCTCCTCAGTTAAATATGTACCATACCGTGTCACATCGTCCATGTCCGGAGAAACACCCCCCTCTCTCTTTAAATTTCAAACAGTGCCCAGAATCCGCTCCAGGACCAGCCGGAGCAGCCAGGGCGAGAGAAACAGATCCACACACATTCCCATGAGCAAAGCGGCCATCACGGCGCCAAACCGGACCCAGCAGCTCCGTCCGTAGACTACCGGCGCGGCCCGCCGGCCCTTTCCAAAGGACAGACTTGCCAGCGCCGCGCTGGTCCCCCAGGCGGGGGCCGCCAGCAGAAGATAGCAGGGCAGCGTTACCGCGCACCGCAGGCCGAAGACCGCCAAGGCCAGCAAAACGCCGTCGGCCCCAAAGGCGGCGGTGAAGCAGCAGACAGAAAAAGACAGAAAAAAACCGTAGGCCGTGGTGACACAGGGCAGCAGCAGCACCCCAAGCGAGGTAAAGCCCAGCAGAAAGGCCAGCAGCGGATAGCGGAAGTAGATCACCGCGGCGGACAGCGCCGCGGCGGCGGTCCGCTCCGTGCCGCCGTCCAGGCGAAGGTAATCCGTCAGATAGCGGCCCAGCTCCTCTCCTGTGGCGTCCGGCACCCGGCCGGAGAGGACCTGTCCCAAAAGCACGCCGCCCAGGAAACACAGAGCCAGCAGCACCAGGCGGGGCAGCGGAGCGGACTGCCCATCCCTTCCTTGTTTTTTCCAATTCAAACCGCCTCACCTCGCTCCATTCTATGAGCGAGGCGGGCGGTTTATGAGATGGTTGACGTAAACCGGCTACTATTCAATAATAGTGCAATTTTCCAGGATTATCAAGGAAATTGGCTAAAAAAACTCTTTTTTGTAATTTATGAACAAATATTATGTAAACAGCGTTATGTAAACTTTCGAAAACGGCGGGCTGCCGGAAATCCGGTTTTCCCAAAAGGTCGACATCTGGTGTTCTGCCTCCGGATACCGCCCCTATATCTGCCCCGCTCCCCCGCGGGTCCATTTGTCAAGTCAAAACTGTCTGAAAAATTGCGATCCGTTTATTTTTGTGAAATCTCACAGCGTCCCCGCCCTGCGCTTCTTCTTTTTTCTGCGTCCGCCGCCCAGCACACCGGCCAGCAGGCCGCCTGCCAGGGCGCACAGCACCAGGATACCGCCGTGGCCGGTCCAGGCGATCCCCTCCTCCCAGCAGAGAATCCCCGCCGCCGCCAGAATACCCGCAAACAGCACGGCGCACATCATGGCGCTGGGCAGCGGTCCCCACACGGGCCGCCGGGCGCAGAGAATCCCTCCCGCCAGAGCGGCCAGCAGACAGAGCGCCGCCACCGCGGGAAACATCCCCCCCTCGGTCAGCGCGCCCTTCACCACCAGCAGGGTTACCAGCAGCAGTCCCAGAAGATAGATCCCGAGGGACAGAAACAGCCCCTTTAGAAATACCAGCCCGTTCGGCGATTGTTTTTTTCCCTTGCCCATAAAAAAGTCCTCCCTCGCAGTCGTTCCTACCAGAACATATTGCAAGGGAGGTGGTTTTTATGATTGTCTGGGATTATTTTTCCTCGTCCTCCGGGGCGGGAATCTCGTTGACAGGCTCGGCGGCCTCTTCCTTTTTCTCCTCTTTCTTCTTCTTGGGATTCTCGGGCTGCTCGCCGGTCTGGACGCCCACCGTGGAGACGGCCCAGCGGGTCAGCTCCATGCGGACCCGGTCCTCGCTGGTCTCGATGACGATGGTGTTAGGGGTGGTGAGGACGATCTTGCCCACGATGCCGCCGATGGTGGTGACGGTATCGCCCTTTTTCAGGTTGTCCCGCATCTCCTGGGCCTGCTTCTTCCGCTTGTTCTCCGGGCGAATCAGGATGAAGTAGAAAATCGCCAGCATCGCGACCATCATAATAATAGGTTCCATGTTGAAAAAACTCCTTTTCCTTCGTAAATTCAGAATGATATTATTATACCAGAATTAACCGGTATTGCAAGAACTTTCTTTCCACCGGCCGGGAGCTGCCCTGTCGGTCTTCAAAAAGGATTGTCAGGCGAGGGGTTTGGTGGTAAAATTTTTTTGGCGGCTGCGCCCAAAACCGCTGAAAAGAGGTGGACACGCCTGTGAAACGCTGTATTGCGGCATCTGGGATCGTCGAGTAATTAGAAAAGGAGTTTGATTATGGCGATTCCAGACCATACCAGAGTATACCCCAGGACCGGGGATGCCCAGACCGTCTATTTGAAAAATGTGGTGGACGACCCGGCAATCCAGATCGGAGAATTTACCATCTACAACGATTTTGTCCACGACCCCAGGGACTTTCAGAAAAACAATGTGCTCTACCACTACCCCATCAACCACGACCGGCTGTATATCGGAAAATTCTGCTCCATCGCCTGCGGAGCCCGTTTCCTCTTCAACAGTGCCAACCACACGCTCCGCTCCCTCTCCAGCTACACCTTCCCCATCTTCTACGAGGCCTGGGGCCACGGTATGAGCCCCGCGGAGGCCTGGGACAACAAGGGGGACATCGTCATCGGGAACGACGTGTGGATCGGCTATGAGGCCGTGATCCTGGCGGGCGTCACCGTGGGCGACGGCGCGGTCATCGGCGCCCGAGCCGTGGTGACGAGGGACGTGCCGCCCTATACCATCGTGGGCGGCGTCCCGGCCCGGCCCATCCGAAGGCGGTTCTCAGACGAGACCGCGGAGGTTCTCCTCCGTCTTCGGTGGTGGGACTGGCCGCCGGAGCGAATTGCGGCGGGGCTGGAGGCCATCCAGCACGGCGATCTGGAGACCCTGATGGCTCTGGCGGAACACCGGGGCTGAAAGAACACGCAAAACAACAGCACGGACGTATCCGGAGCGGATACGTCCGTGTATGGTTATGCCCGTTCCTCCAGGCGCCCGCTGTACCGGGCGCGGAAGTCCGCAAAGGTCCCCTCGTCCAGGGCCTGCCGGATGCGGGCCATCAGCTCATTGTAGAAATACAGGTTGTGGAGCACCGCCAGCCGCAGGGCCAGCACCTCGTCCGCCTTGAAGAGGTGCCTGAGATACGCCCGGGAAAAGCGCCGGCACACGGGACAGCCGCAGCTCCCGCTGATGGGCCTTGGGTCCGCGGCGTACTTCTCATTCAGAATATTAACGGTCCCCTCCCAGGTGAAGAGCTTGCCGTGGCGGCCGTTGCGGGAGGGCATGACGCAGTCGAAGAAGTCCACTCCCCGGCTGACACCCTCGATGATATTGCTGGGGGTGCCCACGCCCATGAGGTAGCGGGGCTTCTCCCTGGGCATATGGGGCTCCACCACGTCGATCATCTCGTACATGACCTCCGCCGGCTCCCCCACGGCCAGCCCCCCGATGGCATAGCCGTCGCAGTCGATCTTGGCGATCTCCCTCATGTGCCAGGCCCGGAGGTCCGCGAAGGTGGCTCCCTGGTTGATGCCGAAGAGCATCTGACTAGGATTCACCGTGTCCGGCAGGCTGCCCAGGCGGTCGTGCTCCGCCTTGCACCGCTCCAGCCAGCGGAGGGTCCGCTCACAGCTCTGCTTGGCGTAGTCGTACTGGGCGGGGTTCTCCACGCACTCGTCAAAGGCCATGGCGATGTCGCTGCCCAGGTTGGACTGGATGCGCATGGACTCCTCCGGCCCCATGAAGATCTTCCGGCCGTCAATGTGAGAGGAAAAGGACACCCCCTCCTCCTTGATTTTCCGGAGGCTCGCCAGGGAGAACACCTGAAACCCGCCGGAGTCCGTCAGGATGGGGCCGTCCCAGTTCATGAATTTGTGCAGTCCCCCCATCCGCCGCACCAGCTCATCACCGGGCCGCAGGTGCAGGTGGTAAGTGTTGCTGAGCTCGATCTGGCACCCCACCTCCCGCAGGTCAAAGGCGGAGACGCCGCCCTTGATGGCCGCCTGGGTCCCCACATTCATAAAGACAGGGGTCTGGACAATGCCGCCGTGAGCGCAGGAGAACTGGCCGCGCCGGGCGCGGCCCTCGGTTTTGAGAACTTGGAACATGGGCAGTTACTCCTTATTTGATCAAAGGCTGTCGAAGAAGGTCCGCAGGGCCCTCTTCTCCTCTTGGGACAGCGCCTTCTTGGGAACGCCTGCCTCCGCGCCGGCCAGAGCGGTGAGCTGATGGAAGCAGGCGGCGGGGTCCACCTGGGCGCGGATGCGGAGGAACGCCTCCCGGGTCCCCAGCTCCCGCAGCTGCTCCGCAGAGCTGACGCCCACCCGGCGCAGATTGTCCGCCAGCTTGGGTCCGATGTTGGGCAGATCGGTCAATTCCATGCAAACGCCTCCTCTCTCAGTATAAAAACATGGCGTCGCCAAAGGAGAAAAAGCGGTATCTCTCCCGGACGGCCTCCTGATAGGCCGCCAGGACGCGTTCCCGCCCGGCGAAGGCGGACACCAGCATGATCAGCGTGCTCTCCGGCAGATGGAAATTGGTCACCAGGGCATCCGTCACCTTGAAGCGGTAGCCGGGGTAGATGTAGATGTCCGTCCAGCCGCTCCTGGCCTCCATGTGGCCGTCCTCTCCGGCCCAGGACTCCAGCGTCCGGCAGGAGGTGGTGCCCACGCACACGCACCGCCCGCCGGCGGCCCTGGCGCGGTTGATGAGATCCGCCGTCTCCCGGGAGAGAACGCAGTACTCTCTGTGCATAGCATGGTCTGTAATGTTTTCTTCCTTTACGGGTCGGAAGGTGCCCAGCCCCACGTGGAGGGTCACATATCCGATCTCCACGCCTTTTTTCCGGATGGTCTCCAGCAGCTCCGGCGTGAAGTGGAGGCCCGCCGTGGGGGCCGCCGCGCTGCCGGTGTGCCGGGAGTAGACCGTCTGATACCGCTCCCGGTCCCGGAGCTCCGCCTTGATGTAGGGCGGCAGGGGCATTTTACCCAGCCGCTCCAGCACTTCCAGAAAGATGCCCTGATATTGGAAGCGGACCAGGCGGCCGCCGTCCGCCAGCTCGCCGGTGACCTCCGCCGTCAGCTCCCCGTCCCCAAAAGACAGCCTCGCGCCGGGGAGCATCTTCCTGCCGGGACGTACCAGGCACTCCCAGGTGTTCTCTCCCCGGTCCGTCAGCAGCAGAACCTCGCAGGCCCCGCCGCCGGGCAGCCGCTGTCCCAGGAGGCGGGCAGGCAGAACCCGGGAGTCGTTCAGGATCAGGCAGTCCCCAGGGCACAAAAACTCCGGCAGATCATAGAAATGGTAGTGCCCAGTCTCCCCTGTGGAGCGGTTCAGCGTCATCAGGCGGGAGGCGTCCCGCCGCTCGATGGGCGTCTGGGCAATCAGCTCCTGGGGAAGGTCATAGTAAAAATCGCTGGTTTTCATATCGTGTCCGTTCCTCACCGGATGGTGATGTCTGTGTAGTAGAATTCCAGAATATCCTGGTAGGTGTACCCCTGCTCCGCCATGGACCGGGCGCCGTACTGGCTCATCCCCACATTGTGCCCGTTTCCGGTGCCGGTGATGGTGAAGCTGCCGTTGGGGGAGGCGGTGCCAGGCTGGGAGACCGTCCCCCCGCCCCCGGTGACCGTGGAGATGCCGGAGGCGGAGATCACGGAGGCGGAATTGCCCGACAGCGTCCCCATGGTCCCGCCGCCGGAGATCACAGAGGCGCCGCTGAGGGATGCCAGCTGCCCGCCGCCGCTGGCATAGACGCCGCCGGTGCCCGCGCTGCTGCCGTTGATGTCAAAGCGCATGCTGCGGACAGATTTGTTGTAGGTGCTGCTGTAAAACACGGTGCGGCAGGTGTCGCCGCTGACGGTGGTAGACCCGCGGCTGCCCTCAAAGGTCACCTTTTTCACGTTTCCCAGGGGGGTGTACTCGGATATATAGACGTTTCGAACCGTGCCGATGGAGTAGCCCTTCTGCTCCAGAATCCAGGTGAGCTCGTCGGCACTGTATGTGACGGAGTAGCTGTAGCTGGGAATGGTGATCCGGGCCTCGTTGGGGTCCATTCTGCCCAGGAGATAGCCCGGGTCTCCGCCGAAGACATTGGCGGAATCCTCCGTGGCGCCGCCGTTGGAGGAGTGGTACACCGCGTCCTTCACCAACTCGCCCCGGTAGTAGAGGCACTCCCCCGCCGTGTTGTCCACAGCGTCGTTGCTCCGCTCACTGGGCCCGGCGCCGCCGCTGCCCAGTCCGTGATAGACCTGGCAGTCGGCACCGCCGCAGACATCAAAGCCGTACAGGGAGGTGTGCTTGCTGTTGCCGTAGACAAAGGTCCGGGCGCAGACCGCCTGGGCCTCCAGCGCCGCCAGGGGCCAGTCGCCGTTCATCTCATAGGGGATGACGCCCTTGACGTAGTCCTCCACGTCCACCACGTTGGAGACGTTGATGTTTCCGCCGGTGACCCGGGCGTACTCAAAGCCTCCGGCGTATTTGTAGCCCTTGAACCAGGTGGCGGTCTCCCCTCTCCAGCCCTCGGGCTGTACGCCCAGGTTCCGGGCACCGCCGCAGTCGAACTCGAAGAGGATCTTGTCCGTCCTGGTCACCGTCACCACGATGCCGGTGGAGGAGGATTGAGCCACGCCGTCCCCGCCGAAGCGATCCACGTCGTCCTCCGCCTCGCTCCGGGACTGGTAGCTGCCGACGCGCACCACGAACTCGCCGGAGATCCAGGCGGGATAACCGCCGTACTCCCGGGCGGTCTCCTCCGCCTCCTCGTAGTCCCGGAAGCCCCGGAGCTCCACGTGCCAGCCGCCCAGAAGGCGGTAGCCCCCGGAGGGGATGTCCGGGGAATAAGCGCCGCTGCCGTTCATATAAATATCACCGGCGGCAGTCATGGAGATCTGGGTCTCCTCCGTCCTGCCCAGGGGGCAGAACGCCCGGTCCTCGTCGAACCAGCCAAGTTCAAAGCCCTCTCCCAGGCTGTTCTCCAGGTTGGCGGAAAAGAGGGCGTTGGAGCCGTACCAGAGGCCCACCTTCACTCTGTCGTTCACCACCGCGGAGGCCGGGGCGGCGGACAGCGAGAAAAAAGTCACAACGAACAAGGCTGTGAAAAGCAGCTTTTTCATGGAACCTCCCTATGGCCCTGGCCTTGACGAAACCGCAAAAGTATGTTACTATACATACAAATGTCCGCCTTGCAGATACAGGGCCCATTTTTCCTGAATAATAGCCATTATAGTACAAAACGGCGCCGGAAGCAACAGAAAAAGACGCCGGAACAAAGACAGCAGGAGGAGCATATGATGAAACAGTACAAAGTGGGCGTCATCGGCTGCACGGGCATGGTGGGCCAGCGGTTCGTCACGTTGATGGAGAACCATCCCTGGTTCCGTCTGACGGCTGTGGCCGCCAGCGCCCGCAGCGCCGGGAAGACCTACGGCGAGGCCGTGGAGGGCCGCTGGGCCATGTCCGTCCCCGTGCCGGAGGAGGCAAAGGGACTGGTGATCCTGGACGCGGAGGCCGACGCGGAGAAGCTGGCACAGCTGGTGGATTTCTGCTTCTGTGCCGTGGATATGAAAAAAGAGGAGATCCGGGCCCTGGAGGAGCGGTACGCCAAGCTGGAGTGCCCCATTGTCTCCAACAACTCCGCCCATCGCTGGACGGACGACGTGCCCATGGTGGTGCCGGAGCTCAACGCGGAGCACCTGGAGGTGATCGAGGCCCAGCGGAAACGCCTGGGGACGAAGCGCGGCTTCATCGCCGTGAAATCCAACTGCTCCCTCCAGAGCTACGTCCCCGCCCTGCACCCCCTGCTGAAGTACGGCCTGGACCGGGCCCTGGTGTGCACCTACCAGGCCATCTCCGGCGCGGGCAAGACCTTTGAGCGATGGCCGGAGATGGTGGACAACTGCATCCCCTACATCGGCGGCGAGGAGGAGAAGAGCGAGCGGGAGCCCATGAAGCTGTGGGGCACGGTGGAGGGCGGCAAAATCGTCAACGCCGCCGGACCTGCCATTACGGCCCAGTGCTTCCGGGTGGCCTGCCAGGACGGCCACATGGCGGCGGTGTTCATGAAGTTCAAGGAGGGCCGCAAGCCCACGATTGAGCAGATCAAGGCCGACTGGGCCGCCTTCCGGGGCCCCGCTCAGGAGCTGGACCTCCCCTCCGCGCCAAAGCAGTTCCTCCACTACTTCGAGGAGCCGGACCGGCCTCAGACCCGGCTGGACCGGATGCTGGAAAACGGCATGGCCGTGTCCCTGGGCCGCCTGCGGGAGGACACCCAGTACGACTACAAGTTTGTGGGCCTCAGCCACAACACCCTCCGGGGCGCCGCCGGCGGCGCGGTGCTTCTGGCGGAGCTGCTGTGCGCCAAGGGATACATGGATGTAAAGTAATCAGTGCTCTTTACAAAGGAAAGTGGATGCCCAAACCGGGCATCCGCTTTTTGCCCATCTGTTGGAAGGAGTGTATGCATGTGAAACAACCGATCTTTACTGGTTCCGGCGTGGCCATCGCCACGCCCTTCACGAAAGACGGCGTCGACTTTGAGACCCTGGGAAAGCTGCTGGACTTCCAATTGGAGCACGGCACGGACGCCATCGTGGCCTGCGGCACCACTGGCGAGGCCAGCACCATGACGCCCCGGGAGCGGACGGAGGTCATCGAGTTCTGCGTGGAGCGCGTCAAGGGCAGGGTGCCGGTAATTGCCGGGTCCGGGTCCAACTCCACGGCGGTGGCCCTCTCCCTCTCCCGGGAGGCGGAGAAGGCCGGAGCCGACGGACTGCTGCTGGTGACCCCCTACTACAACAAGGCAAGCCAGACCGGTTTGATCCGGCACTACCAAACCATTGCCGACGGGGTGAATGTCCCCTGCATCCTCTACAACGTGCCCTCCCGCACCGGGGTCTCCATCGCGCCGGAGACCTGCGCGGAGCTGGCGAAACACCCCAACATCATCGGCGTCAAAGAGGCCTCCGGAAACCTGGGGAACATCCAGAGGACCCGGAACCTGTGTCTGGAGGACTTCTACATCTGGTCCGGCAACGACGACGAGACGGTCCCCATCTGCGCCCTGGGAGGCGTGGGGGTGATCTCCGTGGTGGCCAACGTGCTGCCTGCCGAGATGCACACCATGGCCCGGCTGTGTCTGGACAACGACTTCGCCGAGGCCGGGAAGCTCCAGCTGTACCTAAAGGACTTCTGCGACGCCATGTTCTGCGAGGTGAACCCCATCCCCGTCAAGACGGCCCTGAACCTGCTGGGGTGGGAGATGGGAGAGCTGCGCCTGCCCCTGTGCCCGCCCGGTGAGGCCAACATGGAGCGCATCCGGGAGACGCTGGTGAAGTACGCACTGCTGCCGGCGGAATAAGCATGAGAACTGGCGGGGATTTCCCCGCCAGTTCTCATGCTCATAAAAGCCCGTCTTCGCCCATGTACTCCCGCTCTGTCCGGCGGACGGCCTCCTCCAGCGCCTCCCGGCTGTCCAGCTCCAGGGCGTCCCCAAAGGGATAGTACTCCAGCTGGAGCCCTGGGAGATTGAACTGGAATTCCCCATCCTCGGTGCTCATCAGCAGCGTGCTGTCCCGAAGGTAGGTGTGGACCTCCCACAGAAAATCCGTCAGGGCCTCCACGTCATATTGGTGTCCTTCCATGCGAAAATTGCAGTCCCAGGTTACGTCGCTCTCATGGAGGAGCTGCTCACCGCCCACGGCGTTCAGTGAAAACACCTGGAGGGAATACTCCGCCCAGCCCTGATACATAGTGGGGAGGTACCGGATCAGATAGTCCTGTTCGTCGATGGAGCAGGCGAAAATGCTCGTCCAGCCGGCGTGGGCGCCATGGGCCTCCTCCTCCCACAGCGTACTGCCGTCCGCATCCAAAACGCTGAGGGTATGTGCGCTTCCAACGGAGGTAATCTCCACGGTCTCCGGCTGTCCGTCGTGGTTGAAATCGTAGCTCCCCGGCAGGGTTTCCACTGTCCGCTCCCAGGTCTCGCCGGTGACCTGTCCCTGCTCTGTGTAGAGATAGCAGGTGTATCGGACATATCCCTCGTTTCCGTCGTCAAAGGTCAGGTCCAGACTGTACGCCGACCGCCACTCCCCCCAGGGCTCATAGTACGCCGGGAAGGTGTACTCCGGGATGGGGCTCCCGTCCGGCAGGGTAAACTCCCAGCTGGTCCAGTGCTCCGTCTCGATGACCATGACAGAGCACCAGGTCCGGGCGGACAGGGCCAGGGCCAGATAACCGCTCTCCGGAGACCAGAGAGCCTCCTGGCTCACCATACCTTCCGTCTCCCACAGCACCTCCTCCGTAGAGCGGTCCACCACCTGGACCTTCTCCGGCACCCGGACGCCGCTGACGCAAATATCTGTCGCCCCCACGGCGCGGACCAGAAACCGCTGGTCGGGGGAGATGGTCTCCCCCTCCACCGCCGCCAGGGGCGCGGCGGCCAGCATCTCCATATACGCCCGCTCCCCGTCAGACGGAGCCTCCTCCCTTCCCGCCGGACTGCGGGGCACCCCGCAGATCACACCCGCCGTCAGTGTCAGCAGTACACACAGCCCAATGACCTGTTCTCTCTTCATTGTGATCCCACCTCTATATCTCTCGATAGAAAAAGTATAGGGGAAAAACAACATTATGTCTACCACGGTACAGTTACAGAAAGATGACAGTGCGGTAAAAGAAGTAACGGCGCGGTAACAGAAAACCAGGGGAGGGCCGCGGCCCTCCCCTTTTGAATACTCCGGATCAGTTTCCCGGCTATTTTTCTGCCGCGCCGGTCATCTGATCGATGCCGTCCCCGATGACCCCTTTAACAAACCGGTCGATGCAGCCCTCCATCATTTTTACGATGTCATCCGTATACTTGGGAACATAACGGTCCTGCGCTTTTGTCTGCATCGCCTGTCCAAAGGTCCTTGATGACGCGGACAGATCCGTGGATTTCCTGTATCCCTGATAGGCCTGTGAAGGACCTCCAATTCTCATGATCGTTTATCCCTCTCCATACACGGTTTTATATTCATCGACCACCAGTACAGGCTGCCACACAGCGCCTATCCCTTTACAACGGCCCGGTGATAGACCTTCTTGCCCTTTTTGATGATGACGCCCTCGCCCGCAAAGTCCGCCCGGTCAAAGGTCTCGCCGATGTCCGTTACCTTCCGGTCGTTCACCGCCATGCCGCCCTGCTGGATCAGCCGCCGGGCCTCGCCGTTGGAGGGGCACAGGCCGCAGGCCACCAGCAGGTTGACCGCGCCGATCTTCCCGCCGTCGAACTTCCCCTCGTCCAGCTCCGTGGTGGGCATATGCTCCGTGGAACCGCCGCCGGAGAACAGGCCCCGGGCGGTCTCCTGGGCCTTCTCGGCCTCTGCCTCACCGTGGACCAGCTTGGTCAGCTCATAGGCCAGAATCTCCTTGGCCCGGTTCAGCTGGCTGCCCTCCCAGCCGTCCATCTCATTGATCTGCTCCAGGGGCAGGAAGGTCAGCATCCGGATGCATTTCAGGACGTCGCCGTCGCCCACGTTCCGCCAGTACTGGTAGAACTCAAAGGGGCTGGTCTTGCTGGGGTCCAGCCAGACCGCGCCCTTGGCGGTCTTGCCCATCTTCTTGCCCTCGCTGTTGAGGAGCAGAGTGATGGTCATGGCGTAGGCGTCCTTGCCCAGCTTGCGGCGGATCAGCTCCGTGCCGCCCAGCATATTGCTCCACTGGTCGTCGCCGCCGAACTGCATATTGCAGCCCACCGTCTGGAACATATGATAGAAGTCATAGGACTGCATGATCATATAGTTGAACTCCAGGAAGCTGAGGCCCTTCTCCATCCGCTGCTTGTAGCACTCCGCCCGCAGCATATTGTTCACGGAGAAGCAGGCGCCCACCTCCCGCAGCAGCTCCACATAGTTGAGGTCCAGCAGCCAGTCGGCGTTGTTGAGCATCATAGCCTTGCCCTCGCCGAAGTCGATGAATTTCTCCATCTGGCGCTTGAAGCACTCGGCGTTGTGCGCTATCGTCTCCGGCGTCAGCATCTGGCGCATATCGCTGCGGCCGGAGGGGTCGCCCACCATGGTGGTGCCGCCGCCGATCAGGGCAATGGGACGGTTCCCCGCCATCTGGAGGCGCTTCATCAGACACAGGGCCATGAAGTGACCCACGTGGAGGCTGTCGGCAGTGCAGTCAAAGCCGATGTAGAACACCGCCTTGCCGCCGTTGATCAGCTCCTTGATCTCCTCCTCGTCCGTCACCTGGGCGATCAGCCCGCGGGCTTTCAATTCGTCATAACAGGTCATGTCAATCGTTCTCCTTTGATTAAAATTCGCCCTCCGTCCCGGGCCGGGACAGAGGGCGAAGTCACTTCGCGGTACCACCTCTGGTTCGCCGCCCCCTCGCGGAGACGGCCTCGTGGAGTGCCATCACACTCCCGCGCGGTAACGGGCGCACCCGGAGCACGCCTACTGGGCCGCAAGGGCCGTTGGGGTGCCGGCTCCGAGGGGTATTCACCGTCCGGCCCTCTCCCCTTTTCAGCAAAACAGGGGCTCTCTGCGCAGCGCCGGGGCGGCTACTCTTCCTCTTCATCGTCGTATGTAGAGGGTATTGTACCCTAAAATGCCGCACTTGTCAATCTGTTTATAAGACCAAAATCCGAAATTTCTCCAGTCTCCGGCACCACTCCGCCACATTTGCCCGGTTGGGGTGCCGAATCTCCACCACCGGACAGTGCAGCAGTGCGGAGTGATAGAAACGAAGACCGCTCTCTCTGTCGTGCAGAATCTCCGGTCCGGTTTCCTCCAGCGCCCATACCGAGGAAAAGACAGAACCCTTTCCGCAGGCCAGCGCCAATGTGGGGCGATAAAGCTGCAATTGCAGTCTTAGGTTAAGGTCTTTCGATATGCCTCCGCGCCGTCCAGCAGCTCTCCGGCGCTCTCCAGCAGGGCCTCCGTCACCTTGGTGCCGCCGGTGATCCGGGCCAGCTCCGCCTTGCGGCGCTCCCGGTCCAGCTGGACCACCTCCGTGTAGGTCCGGCCCTTCCGCTCCCCCTTCTCCACGGAGAAGTGGGTGTCCGCCATGGCCGCCAGCTGGGGCAGATGGGTGACGCACAGCACCTGCTTGCGGCGGCTCACCTGGGCCAGCTTCTCCGCCACCTTCTGGGCCGCCCGGCCGGACACGCCGGTGTCCACCTCGTCGAACACCAAGGTCCCCACGGCCTCCTGCTCCGCCAGCACATTTTTCAGCGCCAGCATAATTCGGGCCAGCTCGCCGCCGGAGGCGATCTTGGCGATGGGCCGCAGGTCCTCCCCGGCGTTGGCGGACATCAAAAAGCGGATGACGTCGCACCCGTCCGGAGAGGGCGCCTTTTCCCCGAAGTCGATGGAGAAGCGCACCTTCCCCATGTCCAGCTCCCGGAGCTCCGTCTGGATGCGGGATTCCAAAGACTTGGCCGCCGTTTTCCGGGCGGCAGTCAGAGCCGCGCCGGCGGCCAGGGTGGATTTCTCCGCCTTTTTCAGCTTTTGCTCCAGACGCGCCAGCGTGTCGTCCGCCGTCTCGATGGCGTCCAGCTCCGCCCGGCACTTCTCCAGATACTCCAGGCACTCCTCCACCGTGGCGCCGTACTTCTTTTTCAGGCGGTACAGCTGGTCCGCGCGGCTCTCCACCGCATCCAGCTCCGCCGGGGAGAAGTCAAACTCCGTCCGCTTGTCCCGAACCGTCTCCGCAAGGTCATAGGCTTCACAGCGCAGTTCTTCCAGGCGTTTATACAGCTCGCCCAGATCGTCACTCAAAGAGCGGATACCGGACAGGGCCTCCTCCGCGTCCCGGAGCTGGCTCACGGCGCCGCCGCTCTCGTCGCCGCCGCTGAGGGCGTAATCCGCCCCGGAGAGAGCGGAGAGATACTTCTCCCCGTTGCGCAGGAGGCTCCGGCGGGCGTTCAGCTCCTCCTCCTCGCCGGGCACCAGCTCCGCCCGCTCCAGCTCGTCGATCTGAAAGCGGAGGCTGTCCACCCGGCGGGCCTTCTCCGCCTCGTCCATTTGAAGGGACCGCATCTCAGACCGCAGGGCCTCCATGGTCTGATACTCCGCCTGATAGGCCCTCAGCGCCGCCTCCGTCCGGCCGAAGCGGTCCAGATAGGCGCCGTGCTGCTCCTCGTCCAGCAGCTGCTGCCCGTCGTGCTGGCCGTGGATGTTCAGCAGCTCCCCGCCGATCCGCCGCAGCTGTGCCACGGTGATGGGCCGGCCGTTGGCCCGGCAGACATTTTTTCCATCCGCCCCGATCTCCCGCTGGAGCAGCAGCGTCCCGTCCTCCTCCGGCGCGACGCCGTTTTCCGCCAGTCCCGGCAGGTCCGGAGAGACGCCGGAGAAGGAGGCGCTGACAAAGGCCCTGTCCGCCCCGGTGCGGATCAGCTCCCGGGAGGTCCGGCCCCCCAGCACCGCACCCATGGCGTCGATGACGATGGACTTGCCCGCGCCGGTCTCGCCGGTCAGGGCGTTGAAGCCCGGGCGGAACTGGATGTCCGCCTCCTCGATCACTGCGATATTCTCAATGTGAAGCACTTCCAGCATACTCTGGCCCTTCCTTCACGATTTTGAAACGTCTATTCCGTCCCGGCGGAATTCATTTCTGCCGGGACACCTCTGCTCGCCGCAGCGGCCGCCCGCATCGTATGCGGGCGAGGGGGTTCAGCGGAGCCGGGCAGCGCCCGGCGCAGCGTCTAAGGGGGACGCCAGTCCCCCTTGGAGATTTATAGCATCTCCTTGATCTCCTCGCAGAAGGTCTCGGCGGCCTCTGTGTCCCGCATGAGCAAAAACGCCGTGTCGTCCCCCGCCAGGGAGCCCACCATGTAGGGCAGGTCCATGTTGTCCAGGGCAGAGCAGGCGGCGCTGGCCAGACCCGGCATGGTCTTGATAACCACGATGTTCTGGGCGCAGTCGATGCTGGTGATGCTCTCCCGGAAGATCGTGCGCAGCTTCTCCGCGAAGTTCAGGCGGCTGCGGTTGTCGGAAACCGCGTATTTGTACACCCCCTGCCCCGCCGGCTGCTTGATCAGATGCATCTGCTTGATGTCCCGGGAGATGGTGGCCTGGGTACTGTTGATCCCCCGCTCCTGGAGCCTGGAGAGCAGCTGCTCCTGGGTCTCGATATTCTCCTGGGAGATGATCTCCAAAATCATCGCCTGACGGTTATTTTTCATCATTCAGCCCTCCCGGCAGCATTTTTTGTGCAAAAATCTCGCAAAAGCTCCGCTCCGACAGGCGGGCCAGCTTGGTGACGTGCCTGCTCCGCCGCACCACCACTTTGTCGTCGGACCGCAGGGCGAAGGGGCGGCTCTCGTCCACAAAGAGGTACACCGGCTTTCTGCCGTTGCGCTCCAGCTCCACCGTCAGCGTGTGCTCCGGCGACAGGACGTAGGAGGAAAACCGCATATTGTGGGTGCAGATGGGGGTGACCACCATGGTCTGGGCCTCCGGCTCCACCACCGGTCCGCCGGCGGAGAGGGAGTAGGCTGTGGAACCCGTGGGCGTGGCGATGATGACGCCGTCTCCGGCGATGTCTGTCAAGTGCCGCCCGTCGGAGGAGATCTTTAAGTGGATGACATGGGAGATGGGGCCCTCCCGGATCACGGCGTCGTTGAGCCCCAGATTGGTGAAGATCTGCCGGCCCTCCCGGAGGACCGCCACGTCCAGCATCATCCGCTGTTCCACGGCGAACTCCCAGTGCTCCAGCTTTCGCAGGGCCTCCAGCTCCCCGGCCTCCAGCTCCGCCACAAATCCCAGGCCCCCCATGTTGATGCCCAGGACCGGGATCTTGTTCAGGGCCACCAGCTTGGCCAGGTGCAGAATTGTGCCGTCCCCGCCGAAGGTGATCAGCAGGTCCGCGTCCCGCAGCTCCTGGAGCAGGGGCCGCACCTCATACCCGGCGAAGAGCCCCGGCCGCTGGTCCTTGAAGGGGGAGCACACCACCGTCTGGAAACCCAGCTCCCGCAGGATCTTCTCGGCGGCCCTGGTGACCGTCATCCCCTGGTCCCGGTTGGGGTTGGGACACAGGATGATCTTCTTGCTGTTCATTGACAGTTCCCCTCTCCGTGCTCCGGAAGCGTCTGGTGAGACTCCGCCACCAGCGCCTCCAGATCAAACTCCATGGGCACCCAGGGTCCCTTTTCCAGATAACCCAGGTACTCGATATTCCCCTCCGGGCCCCGGATGGGGGAATAGGTCAGGCCCAGAACCAAAAATCCGGCGTCCCGGGCGTGCTCCAGGAACCGCTCCAGCACCTCCCGGTGCACCGCCGGGTCCCGGACCACGCCCTTTTTGCCAACGTTCTCCCGTCCGGCCTCAAACTGGGGCTTGATGAGACAGACCGTGTGCCCCCCTTCCCGCAGCAGGGCGCGCAGGGGCGGCAGGATCAGTTTCAGAGAGATGAAGCTCACGTCCACAGAGGCGAAGTCCAGCTCCTCCGGAATCTGCTCCCGGCTGAGATACCGGGCGTTGGTCCGCTCCAGGCAGATCACCCGTTCGTCGCTCCGAAGCTTCCAGGCCAGCTGGCCGTAGCCCACGTCCACGGCGTAGACTCTGGCCGCGCCATTTTGCAGCATACAGTCCGTAAAGCCGCCGGTGGAGGCCCCGATGTCCCCGCAGACCGCCCCCGCCAGCGCGATGGGAAAGGAGGCCATGGCCTTCTCCAGTTTCAGCCCGCCCCGGCTGACATACCGCAGGGAATTCCCGCGGATCTCGATCTCCGCGTCATTGGGAACGGCGGCACCCGGCTTGTCCATCCGCCGGCCGCCCACAAACACCGCCCCGCTCATGATGGTGGCCTGGGCCCGCTGGCGGCTCTCCTGGAGCCCCCGCTCCACCAGCAGCACGTCCAGCCGCGTCTTATTGCTCATGGTTCACCGCCTCCCAAACCGACGCCGCAATCCCGGCATCATCCAGGCCAAAACTGCGCTCCAGCTGGGAGATGGACCCCTCCGGGGCAAAGGTTCTGCCCAGATTTTTCAGAACCAGCCTGCCTGGGGCCCTGCCGTGCTGGGCCAGAATGGCGGCCGCCCGCTGCCCCACGCATCCGGCGCCGAAGGCGTCCTCCGGCACCGCCAGAACCTCCCCGCCCCGGAACCACGGAGCCAGAAGGTCCCCGTCCAGCGGCGCGATCCGGTTCAGCTTTAGAACCCGCGCCTCGATCCCATGCTCCGCGTGAAGCAGCTCCGCCGCCCGCAGGGCATTGTTTACCATCAGGCCGTAGGCCAGCAGGGTCACATCCCCTCCCTGCCGGAGGCAGACCAGCGGCTCCGCCGAGGTATCCTCCCGAAAGGCCCCCTCGCCGCCCCGGGGATAGCGCACCGCCACAGGCCCCCCGATCTCAAGAACCGCCTGCCGCAGCATGGTCCGCAGCTCGGCGAAATTGGCGGGGCACAGCACCGTAAACCCAGGGATCTCCGACAGGAACAGGGCGTCAAAGCAGCCCTGGTGGGTCTCGCCGTCAGGTCCTACCAGCCCGGCCCGGTCCACCCCCAGCACCACATGGAGGCCCTGGAGGGCCACGTCGTGAATCAGCATATCATAGCCCCGCTGCAAAAAGGTGGAGTAGACCGCCAGCACGGGGATCATATCCTGCTTGGCCAGGCCCGCCGCCATGGCGACGGCGTGGCCCTCGGCGATGCCCACGTCAAAAAACCGCTCCGGAAACTCCCGGGCAAAGCCGGTGAGGCCGGTGCCGTCCGCCATGGCGGCGGTGACGGCGCAGACCCTGGCGTCCTTCGCCGCCATGGCGGCAAGGGCCCTGCCGAAGACGGCGGAGAAATTCTCTCCGCCCGGCTTTTTCAAAAGGCCGGTATCGGGGTCGAAGGGGGCGACGCCGTGGAACTTGCTGGGGTCCCTCTCCGCGAAGGAGTACCCCCTCCCCTTGACGGTCCGCACATGGACCAGCACGGGGCTGTGAAGCTCCCGGGCCCACTCCAGCACATGGCAGAGCCGGTCCAGGTCGTGGCCGTCGATGGGCCCCAGATAGGTAAAGCCCATGTCCTCAAACAGGGTGCTGCCGGGCCAGAGAACCCGCTTTAAAGACGTCTTGACCCTGTGGTTGAACCGGTAGAGCTTATTTCTCTCCGGATGGGGGCCGAAGAGCTGGCGGTAGAATTTTTTGAAGTGGTAGTAGGCCGGCTTGCTCCGCAGCCGGCTCAGGTGCTTGGAGAGGGCCCCCACGTTGGGGTTGATGGACATGCCGTTGTCGTTGAGAATCACAATCAGCGGCTCCCCGGAGGCCCCGGCGTCGTTGAGGCCCTCGTAGGCCAGGCCCCCGGTGAGCGCGCCGTCTCCGATCAGAGCCAGAACGCTGTAGGCGGCATTTTGTAAAGTCCTTGCCCTTGCCATTCCAAGGGCCACGGAGACGGAGTTGGAGGCGTGTCCGGCCACAAAGGCGTCGTGCCCGCTCTCCCGGGGCTTGGGGAAGCCGGAGAGGCCGCCGAACTGCCGCAGAGTGGAGAACAGCTCCCGCCGCCCGGTGAGGGCCTTGTGGACATAGCACTGGTGGCCCACGTCGAACACCAGCCGGTCAGCGGAGGTGTCGAACACCCGGTGGATGGCCACCGTCAGCTCCACCGCCCCCAGGTTGGAGGCCAGGTGGCCCCCGGTCTCAGAGACGCTCCCCACAAGAAACTCCCTCAGCTCTTGACAGAGCTGGGGGAGCTGTCCGTCCGGCAGTGCTCTGACATCGGCTGGGGAATGGATGGATTCCAACAGCATAGCTTCTCCTCTCACCAGTGGAACAGATTCAAAAACCGTCCGGCCCAATAGACCACCTGGGTGCTCTTCTTGATGGCCACGGTCTTGCCCAGGGCCTTGCCGCCGATGGTCATGCCGGAGATCAGCGCCGTCACGCCCACGGAGATCAGCACGGACTGGACACTCAGCGCCCGCTGGAGCTGGGTCACGATCACCGCCCCCGTGGCGCCGCTGACGATACCGCAGATGTCGCCCACCACATCGTTGCAGACGCTGGACACCCGCTCCGCGTTCCGCAGGAGCATCAGGGACTGCTTCGCCCCCTTCTCCTTGTGGGCGGCCATGGCGTGGAAGGGCCTGGGGTCCGCCGAGGTCACCGCCACACCGATGATGTCAAACAAAATGCCAAGGCCGATAAAGGCGGCCAGCATCAAAAGAGCGGCGGCCACCCCCGCGCCGCTCAGCATCGACTCCGACGCCAGGCTCAGCACGGCCGACAGCGCCACCGCCATCGAAAACACGGTAAACGCCCAGCGGTACTGGGCGGATGGTCCACTCTTTTTCTTTCCCTTTTTCGCCAAGAGATCCTCCCTGCCGTCCCCCGGGGGGACGGGCAAACGATACTGCTAAGACGGCGGCGGCAGAGAAGGTAAATCTTACGGCTTAGGTACGGGTTGGATTTCCCCGGAGCGCACCCCTCGTTGCCGATGGGGGCGGTTCCCCTTTCAGCACTCCGGCGCGGCGTCGCCTGTCCGCGCTACCCGATTGCCACTTAGTCCGCACTGCAATCCCTTTTCTGCCTCGCGAGAACAGCCTAGGTGATTTCCACCACAGTCCGTCCGCTTCTTTAGCCTCTTTTGCAGAACGGGTTTCAAAGGGCGATCACAGAGCCGCCCTGGCCGGGGCCGCCCTGTGTAGTTCCCTGATCCACCCGCCCCACGTCAAGGCAGGCTACGGCTGCACACAGCGTTACGGCCCCGAGGGACCGATGCACCGCATTGCAGGTTCACAATCTGCTTCGTACGCAGGCCGGAAATACCACGATGGGAGTACGTCCGCGCACAAGAACAGGTCTCCACGGAAACAGGGTCGGATAAACCATGCCATTGGAAAACGCCCTGAGTCCGCAAGCGCGTATTGATCGCGCTTCCCCCCAGCACCCACCCAAAACTGGGCGTATCAAGCAGGCACCACGGGTTTCATCGATGTGCCCTTCAGAGGATTTTTAGGCCCTCCCTAGGAAACGGCAGATCTGACTAGAATACTGCGCCGCCGCTTAGCGGTATCCAGTATAGCACAGGTTTGATAAATATACAATATATTCTGTATACGCAAAGTGTAAAATTTTTTTTCACACTCAGAAGGTCCGCACCGCCAGACTGTCGGCCAGGGCCTCCAAAAACGCGGTTCCGCCCGGCCATTTTCCCCGGGCCAGCGCCGCCTTGGCCTTTTCGGTGTAGTCCAGCACCCGGGTCTCGCAGGCCTCCAGACCCAGCAGGGTCACATAGGTGGTCTTGCCGTTGGCGGCGTCGGAGCCGATGGGCTTGCCGAAGACCCCGGCGTCCCCCATGACGTCCAGCATATCGTCCCGGATCTGGAAGGCCAGGCCCAGGCTGGAGGCGTAGTCCCGGGCAGCGTCCATGCAGCCCTCCTCCACCGCCCGGCGACCCATGGAGGCGCACACCCCCATCATGCAGGCAGCCCGCAGCAGCGCCCCGGTCTTCTTGTCGTTGATGGCGGTGAGCTCCGCCTCTGTATGGGGCCGGCCGCCGCCCACGGTATCCCCGTACTGCCCGCCGCACATCCCCTGGAAGCCGGCGGCCTCCGCCAGAATCTCCGCCGCCCGGGCCCGGTACAGCTGCCCGCCGTGGCGCCAGGTCCCCCGGGCGGAGAGCACGGTCTGAAACGCCGCCGCCTGGAGGGCGTCTCCCGCCAGGGTGGCCACACACTCGCCGTAGACCCTGTGGTTGGTGGGCCTGCCCCGGCGGAGGTCGTCGTTGTCCATGCAGGGCAGGTCGTCGTGGATCAGGGAGTAGGTGTGGAGCATCTCCACGGCGCAGCCGAAGTCCAGGGCCTCCTCCATGGTCCCCCCCGCCGCCTCGCAGAACTTCATGGCCAGGATAGGCCGGACGCGCTTGCCCCCGGCCAGCAGGCTGTACCGCATGGCCTCTTCCAGCCCCTCCCCGGGGAAAAACTGCCGCAGACGGTCCTCCGCCAGTTGACGGGCCGTCTCCATCTCTTTTGTGAAATCCATGCCTTACTCCTCCCCGCTCTCAAAGGGCAGCTCCACCGGCGCGCCGTCGGGGCCCTTCATCAGCTTCACCACCTGCTGCTCCGCCTGATCCAGCTGTTTGGAACAGGCGCCGATCAGCTTCGTCCCCTCCTCAAAGAGGGCCAGGGAGTCCGCCAGGGGGACGTCCCCCTTCTCCAGCGAGGCCACGATCTCCTCCAGCCGCTGGAGCTGCTGCTCAAATGTCACCTTTTTCGCGCTCATCTCTTCCGCTCCTTCTCATATGGTTCCTCCACCGTGCAGGAAAAGCCGCCCTCGCCCAAGGTCACCGACACCCGGTCCCCGGCGGATACATCTCGATAGCTCTTCAAAACCGCCCCGCTCTCGCCCCGGGCCATGGCGTAGCCCCGGCCCAGCACCTTCAGAGGGCTCATGGCGTCCAGGGCCGCCGCCAGGGCGGAAAACCGCTCCCGCTTCCGGGACACCAGCGCGCCGGAGAGGTCCCCCAGCCGCCGCTGGACATGGTCCAGCTCCATGCGCTTATCCTGCACATAGGCCAGCTGGTCCGTCATCACCCGGCTGGAGCGCAGAGCCTCCAGCCGGTTCCGCAGGGCCTCCAGGCGCGCGGTCTCGCTCTGCTCCATCCGCTCCCCCGCGCCCCGGAGCCAGCGGCGCAGCTCCGTCTGGTCCGGCACGGCAATCTCCGCCGCGTTGGAGGGGGTGGAGGCCCGGGCGTCCGCCACGAAGTCGGAGATGGTCACATCCGGCTCGTGACCCACGGCGGAGATCACCGGGGTCTCGCAGCTGTAGATGGCCCGGGCCACCCGCTCGTCGTTGAAGGCCCACAGGTCCTCCATGGACCCGCCGCCCCGGCCGGTGATGATCACGTCCCCGATCTTCCACCTGTCCGCGTAGCGGATGGCCCCGGCGATCTCCGGCGGGGCCTCGGCCCCCTGGACCCGGACGGGCAGCAGGATGACCTTGGCCAGCGGGTACCGCCGGTTGAGAATACGGATCATGTCGTGGACTGCCGCCCCGGCGGAGGAGGTGACGACGGCGATCCGCTCCGGATAGGGCGGCAGGGGCTTTTTGTGGGCCGGGTCGAAGAGGCCCTCCTCATAGAGGCGGGCTTTCAGCTGCTCAAAGGCCACCGCCAGGTCTCCGGCCCCCTCTGGGGTCAGGGAGTCGCAGTAGAGCTGGTAGGCCCCGTCCCGGGGAAAGACGGAGATCCGCCCGGCGGCGATGATCTTCATGCCGTTTTCCGGGCGGAAGCGGAGTTTGGACGCCTGTCCCCGGAACATGACACAGCGCAAAGCGCCCTCCGGGTCCTTCAAGGTGAAGTAGTGGTGCCCGGAGGGGTACATTTTATAGTTGGAGAGCTCGCCCCGGACGTAGATATTCTGGAGCAGGGGCTCGTTGTCCAACAGGCACTTGACCAGCTGGTTGACCTCGGCGACGCCGAAAATGTGGTGTTCCATTCTTACCTCTTGTCAGTATGTGTGAAGCTCACAGCATTGGGGGTTCCCGCCTCGGGCGGGGACGGGGGGATCGCGCCTCGGGCGCGGGACGGGGATTTTCCGGCCACGGGCCGGGGACGGCGACACGCCGTTCCGGCGTGTCTGGGGATGCACCCCCCATTCTCTTTTCTCTGTCTTGCCAGAGAAAAGAGAATGCGCCGTGCACGGTGTAAGAGAAAAGAGAACGCTTTGGTCCTCGCGCAAGTGCGCTCCATTCATCGACGGACCGGAGGAAACTTGACGCGTGGACGCATGGACGTTTTTCTCTCCCCGCGCTTCGCGCATAGCCGGTCCCTTGCGAGGTGCTCTTTTCATCTACCGCCGGGATACGGGGACACACGGCACTCCCGGTAAACCGCCCGTAGGGGCCGCCGCCCTCGGCGGCCCGTCCCCCGGCAATCTCCGCACTCCCGGTAAACCGCCCGTAGGGGCGATTATCAATCGCCCGTCCCCCGCGGCCTCCGGTGTTTCCAAAAGAACGCCCCGCAAGGCCCGAACCCTGGTCGGCCCCTCCCCGGAAATTATCTCTCATCGGTGCGGCCCGCCAGATAATCCAGGGTCACACCAAAGTGGTCCGCCAGGGCACAGAAATTGTCAAAGCCCGGCTTCTGTTCACCAGCCTCAAATCGCTGATACTGGCGGGGCGTAATGCCAATCGCCTCAGCTACTTTCACCTGAGATTCCCTTCGCTCTTTTCGGAGTTCTTTCATTCTTTCATTTATTTTCATAATTTCACCTTGACAGCGTCTAAACAGACGTAGTATAATTAGTCATCGACTAAATAGACATAATTTAGAGAGGTGGTACATATGTCAGACTTCATGCTCAGGTTCTACGCAAACTACATCCGCCCACAGTTGTACGAAATCCATGAGGGGGAATACGCAAACTGCTTTGAAAATGTGGCGGACAGCCTGCCCGACAGCCTCCTCCCCGACCTGCAGAAATGCGAGGAGTTCACGGCCATTCACGCCTTCTTGCTGGGCCTCCGCACCGGGGCGGGCCTGTCCGCCGCCGCCCGGTAGCCTCCTGTTCATACGGAAACAGGCAGAGCCGGACATGGAGTGCGCTCCATGCCCGCTCTGCCTCTTTTTCACTTATTCCGTGATCTCCTGCCGGACAAAGCTCCCCAGAATCCCGTTGATGAACTTCACCGTCTCCGGCGTCTCGTACTTCTTGGCGATCTCCACCGCCTCGTTGATGGCGGCGCCGTTGGGGATGTCCTGCATATACAGGATCTCATACATGGCCACCCGCATGATGGCGGAGGCCACCAGCGGAATCCGGGCGAATTTCCACCCCTTGGCGTACTTCGCGATGTAGCCGTCCAGCTCCGCCCCGTGCTCGTCCACGCCCCGCACCAGCCGGCGGATGTAGCCCGCCTGCATGGCGTCCGGGGCCTCGGCGTAGAGGGGGTCCTCCTCCGCCAGAGCCGCGAAGGACTCCGCCGTCAGCCGCTGGCTCAGCAGGTCGTCCACGGTCTTGTCGGTGAAGCTCAGCTCATAGGAGAGGTGGATGGCAATCTCCCGCGCGGTGTTCCGTACCATACTCTTTTGTCCTTTTCTCTCTCAGTTCAGCGTCACACCGCCCACGTGGATGTTGACCTTCTCCACGGCGCAGCCGGTCATGGCCTCCACGGAGGACATCACCGCCTTCTGGGCGTTCTCCGCCACCTCGGGGATGGGGTGGCCGTATTCCACCGTCAGGTACAGATCCAGCGTCAGCGCCGCGCCGGTGGCGTCGATCTTCACGCCCTTGGCGCTCTTCTGGGCGTTCTTGCGGTTGTTCATCAGGTCGGTGACGCTGTTGCCCATGGCGGTCATCATGCCGGACACGCCCTCCACCTCCCGCACGGCGCCCACGGCAATGGAGGCGATGACCTCCTCCGAGATGTTGATGCTCCCGTTCTCCTCCGGCAGCGTCATATATTCTCTGCTCTCGCCCATGGCTTGACTCTCCTTAACTCGTAATATCATCGTGTAAAGAATCGCGACATTTCCGAGTTGTTATTGTACCACACCCCGCAGGAAAATACAACCTCTAATTTGCGGCCATGATTTTGATGCCGCCGGCGCCGTAGCCGGTCTCCGACATGGCGATGTCCGTGATCTTGGCCACGTCCTCCCCTGTCAGCTCCCCAGAGCCGGTGGAGACCACCACGCTGATGCTGTCCTCCCCCATGAAGGCCACGCAGTCGGCGTAGCCCTTGGCGGTGACCAGGTTCTCGATCTGGGCCTCCTTCAGCGTGAAGGACGCCAGCACCTGGATGCCCTCCGAGGCCTCGTTGGCCACGGCGGCGTCGGCGTTCTCCTGGGCCGCCGCCTCCTGAAGCAGGCTGATGGCGCTGTCCCGGGCCTGCTGGCGGGTGAGCCGGGCGGAGGCGAAGTAGTCCGAGCCGGTGTAGACCCCGGCCTCGTCCTCCGGCGCGGCGGCGGGAGCGTCCTCGCCGTCCTCCGTGCCGGAGACCAGCGCCGCCTCCCCCAGGATCTTCGTCCCGGCGTTCTGGGCGTCCTCCACGGCCTCCTGGCCGGCGTACTTCCAGTTCAGCGCCGCCGCGGCGCACACCAGCACCGCCATGGTCACCACCACCGCGTTTCGTTTCAGTCTTGCGCTCATAGGTCCTTTCCTCCTCCAAATAATTACTGCCATTTTGCCACCGTGACGCGGTCTGTGGTGAGGCCGGTCAGCGCCGCCACGGCCTCCGTCACCGCCAGGCGCACCTCCGCCCGGTCTCCCCCCTGGCACACCACCAGGGCCCCCCGGTACGTGGGATACGTCTGCCGGACCGTCACCGTCTCCGCCCCGCTTCCCCCTTTGACCAGCACGGTCTCGGAGCGCCTGGAGTAGTCCTCCGGCGAGGAGGTGGGGCCGCTGTACTCCAGCTCCGTGTCCTGGGCCAGCTGCCGCTCCCCGTCGGACTCCACCGTCAGCAGCACCCGTACCTGCCCCACGCCGCTGACGGCGCTGAGGATGTCCTCCAGCTGCGCCTGGAGATCCGGCGGCTCCGGCTCCCTCTGTCCGATGGAGAGCCCGCCGGGGCCGCTCCCCCCACTCGGCCACAGCAGCAGCCCTGCGCCGATCAGCGCCACCAGGGCCGCGTATTTGTACCTGTCCCATATCTTTCGCACTCCTTCAGCTTTCAGTTTCATGCCAAACCTGCCTCTCCCGCGGGATGCCCAGCTCCCGCTCCATATAGGCCGCCAGCTCCTCCGACCGGGGACCTCTCACCTCCGCCGCCCAGGGCAGGGGCACCCCCTCCGCCCCAGTCTCCGTCTCCACCCGGACGGAGAGAGAAAGTCCAAGCTGGGCGGCTTTGTCCAATATATATGCTTCCGTCCGCGAAGCTATGACCGAAGCAAGCTCCGCCTCCCTGGCCTGCTCCAGCTCCGCCTGCCGCTCCTCCACCGCCTGGGTGTACACGTCCAGATCCAGGTCCAGCCGGCTCAGGTCCGTCCGAAGCACCGGCTGGAGCAGGGCCGCCAGCAGGGCCAGCCCCCCGGTGAAGGCGGCGATCCTCCGGATATTCCCCTCGGGAATCAGGGTCTGGGCCACCGTCAGCAGCAGCGTCACCGCCACCACCGACGTCAGCCACTCCCGCACCGCGGCGATCACGGCGTCACCGCCGCCACGGAGGACAGCACCGAGATCAAAAGGAGAAAGGCGCAGCTGCCCGTCATGCCCAGCACCAGCCCGAAGGCGCCCCCCAGGCCGTCGATCAACTTGCAGAGGCTGGGCGCCCCCACCGTGGCCGCCAGAAAGGCGGTGAGCTTGTACAGCAGATATTGCACCCCCAGCTGCAAAAACGGGTGGGCGCAGGCCGCCAGAATCCCCAGCATCCCGAAGACACCGATGGTGTTTTTCAGCATCCCCGCCCCCGCCAGCACGGTCTCCGACGCCTCGGAGAGAATGCTCCCCACCACCGGGATCACGCCGCTGATGGCGGCCTTGGCTACCTTCAGCGCCGCGGCGTCCGCCGACCCGGAGACCACCCGCACCACGGACAGGTACACCGTAAAAGCCAGCAGCACCGTGGTCAGAATCCAGGTGATAACCTTTTTCAGCGCCTCCGCCAGAGCCCCCAGCCGGTTCTCCGGCAGCATGGCGGAGGCGGCCAGGGCGCCGGCGTATAAGTACACCAGGGGCATCAGCAGCCGGTCGATGAGGCTGATCAGAAGGTCCGCCAGAAACACCGTGGTCACCTGCTGCACCGTGGCGGAGGTCACCGCGCCGGAGGCCGCCGCGGCCGCCGCCAGCGTGGGCAGCAGCACCCTGGAAAAGGTGGAGAGCTCCTCGATGGTCCTGGCCCCCAGGCCCATCAGGGAGTCCAGGCTCCCCGCTGTCAGCAGCGTCACGGACAGCGCCCCCGCCATAGGCAGGAACACCGTCACCTTTCCGCCGTCCACCCCCTGGTAGAACCCGTCCACCGCGCCGCACAGCACCACCGCCAGCAGCACCAGCGCCGCTCCCCGGATGCGCTGGCGGAGGATGTCCCCCGCCTCCCGGCCCATCCAGCTCAGAATCGCGCTGATTCCCGAGGAGAGCCCCCCCGCTCCGGAGGTGTCTACCTGCCCCAGAAGTTCTTCCGCCGCCTCCGGCAGAGCCTCCTCCAGGTCCCGGGGGATCTCCGCCCCCCGGGACGGGACGGTCAACGCCGCCAGGGCCAGAATGAAAAAAATCAGTTGTTTCATCGCGTCAGCTCCAGCAGCAGGGCCAGCACCGCCCGCAGCAGCGGCAGAGACACCAGCAGGGCGCACACGGTCCCCGCCGTCTCCACCGCCGAGGCCAGGGCGGACTCCCCCGCGTCATGGCAGAGACTGCCCCCGGCCTTCACCACCAGGGCGATGCCCGCCGTCTTGTACAGAGGGATGAACAGGTCCTCCGAGAGGCCGCTGGCGGCCCCGATCTCCCGGAGAAAGTCCAGCAGCTCCCCCAGGGCCCCCGCCAGGAACAGCAGCACCGCCGCCACGGCGGCCAGGGCCAGCAGCAGCGCCAGCTCCGGGCTCCCCTTTTTCAGCACCAGCGCCAGCAGCGCCCCCACCACGCAGAGCCCGGTCACCTGAAAGACCTGCTCCATACTCAGAAGTTGAACAGCGCCTTGATCAGGTCGAACAGGTCGCTGATCTCCTGCACCATAATCATCAGCACCACCACCAGTCCCGCCAGGGTGGTCATCATAGCCTGCTCCTCCCGCCCCGAGCGCACCAGCAGCTGGTTCAGCACCGCCACCAGAATTCCGATGGCCGCAATCTTAAAAATCAAATCCACATCCATATCGTGCAATCCTCAAATCAGTAAAATCACCAGCAGCGCCGCGCCGGACAGGCACAGCGCGGTGGCGCGTTTGGCCTCCTCCGGCTGGCGGCGGGTCCGTTCCTCCAGATCCTGTGCCAGGGAGTATATGACAAGGGAAATTGCTTTGCAGACACTCTCCTCGTCGCCGCAGAGGCCGTCTCCCAGTTCCGTCAGCGCGGAGGTGCCCGGCAGCGTTTCTGCCGCCTGCCGCCAGGCATCTCCCAGGTTCTCTCCCCGACGGGCGGCGGCGGACACCTCCCGGAAAAACGCCCCCGCTGTCTCCCCGCACCCCTGGGACAGCCGCTCCAGCAGAAGGGGCAGGGGCGTCCGGGCCATGCGGATCTCCTCCGCCATCCGCCGCAGCGCCCAGAGGAGGTCCGACAGCGTGTCCATCTCCCGGCGGCGCTCCGCCGCCTGGAGATACCGGGCCAATATCCCGCCTCCCAGGATACAGGCGCTTCCCAGGACTTTCAGCATGGCAGCTCCTCCACCTGGTAGAACCGGCCCGCCTCCGTGGGCACCACCCGCACCGCCAGGCGGAACACCCTGTCCGAGAGCAGCTGGGCGTAGAGGGGCTTCCGGCGCAGCTCCTCCACTCCGGCGGCGTGAATGGTGGCCAGCAGCCGCACACCGCAGCCTGCGGCCATGGAGACGGCCCGCAGGTCCTCCCGGACGGTGATCTCGTCCACAGCGATGATCTGGGGGTTCATGGCCCGCAGGACGATGGGGATTCCCAGGGCCTTGGGGCAGGCGTCCAGCACGTCGGTGCGGGGGCCCACGTTCATCTGGGGCTCCCCCCGGTACATCACCGCCACCTCGCCCCGCTCGTCGATGAGGGACACCCGCCGGGGGCCGTACTCCCCCACCCCCTCCGACAGCCGCCGCACCAGGTCCCGCAGCAGCGTGGTCTTGCCGCCTCCCGGCGGGGAGAGGATCAGCGTGCTGGCAAAATCCCCGTCCCGGAACAGCTTGGGGGCTACGCCGTCGGCGATGCCGATCTTCTCCCGGGCCACGCGGACCGCCGCCGAGGAGAGGTTTTTGAGGTTTGTGTTGGCTCCGTCCTTCATCACCGCCGTGCCGCACAGGCCGATCCGGAAGCCTCCCCGGACGGAGAGGTATCCCTCCCGCAGCGTCTCCGCCGCGGCGTACCGGGAGAACTCGGTGGCCAGGTCGCACAGCGCCTCCAGCTCCTCCGGCTCCACATGGACCTCCAGAGAGACCTCTCCCGTGGGCAGGAGCACGGTCATGGGTTGTCCGGCCCGGAGGCGGAACTCCTCCGCCAGGGCCTTCCGCTCCTCCGGCAGGGCCATGGCCGCCTTTCGCAGCCGGACGGGCAGACAGGCCGCCGCGTCCTCGTAGCGCAGAATATTCAAATCCTTTTGCAAGGGACCTCCCCCTTTCTGACTGCTACACTCTATGAGAGGTTGTCCCCCGGTATGCTATTTTTTCTCCTCTCCGGAAAATCAGTCAAAAACGGAAAGTGTGCTTGACATCGCGTTCCGCGTGTGGTATGCTTCTTCACGGAAAGCAAACTTTCCATTCAGGAGGTGATCCCTTTGAAAAACCGGCTGGAGGAGCTGCGGAGGGCCCGGGGGCTCCGGCAGGAGGAGCTGGCGGACGCGCTGGAGGTCTCCCGGCAGACCATCGGCTCCTTGGAGAACGGGCGGTACAACCCCTCTATTCTGCTGGCGTTCAAGATTGCCCGGTATTTCGGGATGTCCATTGAGGATATTTTCATCTATGAGGAGGACGTCAAATGAGACGAAAGAAAACGCTGTACACGGCTCTGATGGCCGCCGGCATGGTTTTCCTGCTGGGGGCCCTGGCGGCCTGGAAGCTCTCCGCCCCGGACAAATTCGGCGGGATGCTCACCGGCGTGGGCTCCGGCCTGCTGGCCATGGGGGCTGCCAACTGGAGAATGCTGCGGTGGGCGGAGAGAGACCCCGTCCAGATGCGGCGGGACGAGATCGCGGCCAATGACGAGCGGACCGTGGCCATCCGCCGCCGGGCCCAGGCGGTCTCCGGCGAGGTGCTGCAGTGGGGCGTCATGGCGGCGGCCTGGCTCTTCATCGGCTTCGGCGCGCCGCTGTGGATCACGCTGGCGGCAGTGGGGGTCTTTCTCGGAAAGTCCGTCCTGGAGCTGTGCCTGATGGTCCAGTATCAGCGGGAGATGTAAAAATTGTCCCGGTATTCCGTCTCGCAAGACGCGAAACGGCCTTGATATCCCCCCTGTGGTGTGTTATGCTTTGGTAAATTGTCCTCTATGCGAGGTGCGAAAGACCGTGCTTCCCCTTGCCGGGCGGGAAGATCCCCGCCGCCAGAAAAGTGGTGGAAATTGTGAAAAAACCCACAGCTCTTATAATTTCAGCTGGCCTTTGCGCCGCTATTTGGGCGGCGGCCTGCATCCCCGTCCATCCGCGGTTCCAAGAGGCGGCCTTTGACCCCTCTTTCCAGTACTATGACGCCCTCCGGGCATACTTCGAGCAGCAGGAGGTCGCAGGACCGTCGGAGGGTGATACAGTCTATCTGTACACCGCGTCCAGTTTTGCCGGGAAAGAGCAGACGGTTCTCTTCTGCCCCTGGGTGGAAACCGGCTTCCGGGACGTTGGAACAGCGGGCAGCTCTGACTGGTCTGTCACCCTGCGGTCTGCCTCCCTTACCTGGGATGGCAGGAAACTCTCCTCCACCCGATCTGCCGGCCCCGGCGACTCGTCCTGCGTGGTCCAGCCTGGTAAAAACACGGCGCTGACGGCGCGCGATTTCCCCGACTATACGGGTGAAATTCCCCAGGCGGCCTGGGGAAGAGACGACGCGCTGACTTTCCATGTCCACGCCTCCACAGAGGACTCCACCGTTTCTCCCAATGCGCCGGCCATGGCCTCCGCCCGGTGGAGCGGGGAATTTTATGTCCAACGGACGCTCTGGCCCTCTGCGAGAGCTTCCTTTCTTGCAGAGGCGGAGGGAGCCTATCTGAGCAACGGAAAATAGAGAGAATGTGGAAGGGCCCGACGGGATGTTCCCGCCGGGCCCTTCCTGGCGCTATGGTCACCGCTCAGTTGTTGCAGCAGCTGCAAAAGCTCTTGGTATCCTCGTAGTTCTCCGGCATCCGCACGGTATTGGGCGGGAAGAACTCGCCCACCGGGAAGGAGATGTTCCGGAAGATGCAGCAGGGGTCCTCCTTGTCGCTGCCGCAGGAGCACTCCTTGTCGGGCATGCAGTAGTCGTACACAGGCACCAGCAGCTGGGAGTCCCGCTCCAGGCGCACGATGGAGAACTGCCCCAGCGTGACGTAGATCCGGCGGGAGTCATCCCCGCTGGAGAGCTCGCAGTCGAAGAAGCTGTTGACGAAGGACGGCACCTCGCACAGGTCGCAGTCGCAGTCCCGCTTGCCGCAGCAGTCCATGACGCGGGCGTCCAGCACGATGGGGTCCACGGCCTCCACCACGGCGATGGGGGCGTTGGCCCGCTTCACCATCTGGGCGTCGGGGCCGCCGGAGCTCATCTGAGAGGAGAAGATCTTGGCGTTCCCCTCGCTGCCGAACAGAATCACCCGCTTATCAAACACGCACAGGCCCTCCACGGTGACCGGAGCCGGGCAGCTGAGGTAGGCCTGCAGAGTCACGGAGTAGAAAAAGCGCATATCCACGGTGTAGAAGCCCCGGTTGAAGCTGACGGGCTCCACATCCACATAGGTATAGAGCAGCTTGGCGGAGCCGCCCTTGACGGACAGGGCACGGTTGATGACATCCACATACTGCATCTTGGGGTAGAAGCGCAGGTCCTCAATGCAGTCCTTATCTCGGCAGGAATCATAGATCTTCCTGGTATGGATGCAAACTGCCTCCCGGATGCCGCCGAGATCCTCCACGGGACCGGGCATAACTTTCTCGGGCATTGCAATACCTCCTAATAAGTAGCTGGTGAAAGAAAATTTCTTTCAATCCAGTGTATGCCACCGCCGCAGGAGGGTGAAAAAAAGGCGCGCCGGACCGGCGCGCCTTGGCGGAGCTCCTATTCAAATGTCACCTGGCTGGTCCTGGGGCTGATGACACAGACGTAGCTGTTCCCCTGTCCCAGGGCCAGGAGCTTCCCGTCCTCCAGGGTGTAGACGAAGGGGCTGTTCCGGTCAGCCTTGCTCCAGCGGATGGGCACGGACTTTCCGCCGCAGAAGAAGGTCCCGTCCCCCTCTCCGGTGAGGCGCACGCTCAGACGCCCCTCCATGTCCCCGGAGATCACGGAGATGCCGGTCTCCAGCACCAGCAGATTGGTGACGGCCACCTGTTCCCCGTTATCGCCGTCCACATACTCCCTGCCGTACTGCCCCGCCAGGTATTTTCCCGTTCCGGCATCGTAGTCAAAGGTTCCGGTCTTGTAGGCGGAAAACCGCACCTCCACGTGCTCCGCCGGGCTGCCGCCCGCGGGGGTCCCGTCGGGCACGAAGGCCTGGGGATAGACGTACCCCGCCTCATGCTCCGTGCGGAGGGCGCCTGTGTCCAGATATTCCCGGATCTTCTCACCGGAGGTCAGCAGGCTGTGCTCATAGCCCTTGGTTTTCCGCCGCTCCTGGTCCCGCCAGAAGATCTTGGCGTCCTCAGTCCCCCGGACGCCGTCCATGTTGTCCACGCCCCAGGCCGGGATGTCCCGGTAGGCGCCGGGACTGCCGCCGGCGTGGACGTACAGCGCGTCCAGCCCCAGGGCCAGCTCCAGATAATAGGACCGGGCGGAGCGGATGCTGCCCAGGTTTCCCACGCCCTCCAGGGACTGGTACACCCCCAGCATCCGGGTGATGCCGCCCTCGGCGGGAACCTCGTAGATGATGTCCGCCCGGGAGACCCCCAGCTGGGGCTGGGCCGCCTTGAGATTGTTGAGCATCACCGCCACGGGGCGGCTGCTCTCATACTCCGGCTCCATGGGCTCCCCCGTCAGCGGATTGGTGCCCGCCGGCACATAGGGTACCGGCTCCGGCTCCGGTTCCGGCGCCTCCGCGGGCGGAGACTCCGCCGGGGGGACCGGCCGCTCCGGCTCCTGCTTTCCGCACCCTGCCAGGGCGCAGATCATCCATATGGCCAAAAAGAGGGCCAGGGCCCTTCTCCTCATAAGCTACCGCCGCCTTTCCTGTGTTGTTCCAATCATAGCAACCACCGCCCAAGCCGTCAAGGCAAATTTCTACAATTTTCGGGAATTTCGCCCTATACAATCCGACCGGAAATGCGGTATACTGAGAGGGAGACATCAGAACCCACTGGAGGTGCGCCATGGCCGGTTTTATCCACGACAAGCTGGAAATCAAATTTCTGATCCTCTACATCGCCGCCAGGGTGATCGAGCCCGTCCCCTTTGATACGATGCTGGATCTGGCCATGTGCGATGAGGGCGTGGACTATTTTGACTTCTCCGACTGTCTGCGGGATCTTGTAAAGACAGAACACTTGACGGTTTCCGACGCCGGTATGTACTCCATCACGGAAAAGGGGACGCGGAACAGCCGGATCTGTGAATCCAGCCTTCCCTACTCCGTCCGGCTGCGGTGCGACAGGAACATTGGCGAGTGCAACCGGAAGCTCCGCCGCAAAAGCCAGGTGCGGGCCTCCTGTGAGAAGCGTCCCAATGGGACCTACACGGTGCGTCTCTCCCTGAGTGACGACATGGGCAGTCTGATGGATTTGAAATTGATGGTGGTCCGGGAGGATATGGCGAATATTCTGGCGGAACGATTTCGCCAGGCGCCGGAGAAGACCTACGGTGAGATCATGAATGTCCTGCTGGCCGAGGACCAGCCCCGCTCCGGTGAAAAGTGACAAAAAACAGACGAAACCGGCACTGTGAGCTATGCACAGTGCCGGTTGCCTTTATATTGTCCAAATCGTCTATTATATTGCCTATTTCACCACAACATTCTCTTCCCCAAGGACTTCACGGGCCTCCTTCAGCAGCGCCCTGTGGAGCAGGACCCGCGTCCCGTAGACCTTTCGGGTGTCCGCCATCACCATTTTCACCTGGGTCTCCCCGGGAAACATGGTAAACACCAGTTTCAGGTGCCGCAGCTCCGGGGCGTCCAGGCTGGGAAATTTCAGGTACAGGACCTCCCCCTTTTCCAGCTTGTCCGAGGGGGATTCCGCAGCCTGCTCCGGCGGCAGGCCGCCGGAGACAGTGGCCAGCGGATAGGCGCTGTCGCACATGACCTGAGGGGCCTTCTCGTCCCGGACGGACAGCTTACCCTTGACCACCACCGCCTGGTTCTCCCGCAGGTAGGCGCCGCAGAGGTCCAGCGTCCTGGAAAAGCACAGTATCTCAATGGAGGCGGTGTCGTCCTCCACCGTCACATAGGCCATCAGGCTGTTGTTCTTGGTGGTCTTGGTCTTGCTGGAGGTGATGACCCCGGCCAGGACAATCCGCTGGTTGTCGGCAAACCGGACGGGCCCCCCCTCCTGCGCAAAGTCCTCCAGGATGGAGCCGATGGTGGGGGCGTTCAGCATCTGCACCTGCTTGCGGTACTGGTCCATGGGGTGCCCGGAGAGGTAGAGGCCGGTGGTCTCCTTCTCCATGGTCATCAGCTGCTGGGCGGTGAACTCCGGGATGTCCGGCAGGCGGACTCGCTTGGGCGCCGCCTTCTGGCCGGAGGCCCCCATGGAGAAGAAGTCCATCTGGCCCTCCACGTTGTCCCGCCGCTGGGCGGCGGCGGCGTCCATGATCCCCTCGTAGACCTTCATCAGCTGGGAGCGGCGGGCCCCGGTGCTGTCAAAGGCCCCGGAGCGGATCAGATTCTCCACCGCCCGCTTGTTCATGTCCGCGCCCTGCATCCGCTCGCAGAAGTCGTGGAGGGAGTCAAAGGGCCGGACCTCCCGCTCCCGCATCACCGACTGGATGAAGCTCCGGCCGATGTTCTTGATGGCCACCAGGCCGAACCGAATCCCCCCCTCCTCCACGGTGAAGCGGTCCGCGGAACGGTTGATGTCCGGCGGCAGCAGGGCGATGCCGCACTCCTTGCACTCGTTGATATATCCCGACACCTTGTCGGAGTTGTCCAGCACAGAGGTCAGAAGGGCCGCCATGTACTCCTTGGCGTAGTGGCACTTGAACCAGGCCGTCTGATAGGCCACCACCGCATAGCTGACGGCGTGGGCCTTGTTGAAGGCGTACTCGGCGAAATCGTAGATCTTGTCGTAGATCAGCTGGGCCGTCGCCTCGGAGATGCCGTGGGCGAGACAGCCTGTAATGTTTCTCTCCTTGTCACCATGCAGGAACGCCTCCCGCTCCTTCTCGATGTCTTTGACCTTCTTCTTGCTCATGGCCCGGCGCACCATGTCCGCCTGGCCCAGGGAGTAGCCCGCCAGCTCCTGGAAGATCTTGATGACCTGCTCCTGGTAGACGATGCAGCCGTAGGTGTTGGAGAGGATCGGCTCCAGCAGCGGGTGGTCGTAGCGGACCTTCTCCGGATTTCGGGCGCACTCCAGGAACTGGGGGATGGAGTCCATGGGGCCGGGGCGGTACAGCGCGATGATGGCGGTGATGTCCTCGATGCTCCGGGGCTTCAAGCCCACGCACACGCCGGTCATGCCGGCGGACTCCATCTGGAACACGCCGGAGGTCTTTCCGGCGGAGAGCATCTCGTAGGTCGACCGGTCCCCCTCCGGCACGTCCTCCAGCCGGAAGTCTGGCTGCTCCTCCTGGAGGAGCTTCACCGCGTCATCCAGCACCGTCAGGTTCCGCAGGCCCAGGAAGTCCATCTTGAGGAGGCCCAGCTCCTCCAGGGTGGTCATCACATACTGGCAGACCACGGACTCGTCGTTTTTCGCCAGGGGCACGTACTCGTAGACGGGCCGCCGGGTGATCACCACCCCGGCGGCGTGGGTGGAGGCATGGCGGGGCATCCCCTCCAGGGCCTTGGCGGTGTCGATGAGGCGCTTCACCGTCTCGTCGGTCTCATACAGCTCCCGCAGGGACCGGGACAGCCGCAGAGCCTCGTCCAGGGTGATATGGAGGTTGTTGGGGCCGCTGGGCACCTGCTTGGCGATCTGGTCCACGTCGGCGTAGGGCAGGTTCATCACCCGGCCCACGTCCCGGATAACGCCCCGGGCGGCCATGGTGCCGAAGGTGACGATCTGGGCCACGTGGTCGTCGCCGTACTTCCGGCGGACGTAGTCCACCACCTCGCCCCGGCGGGTGTCGCCGAAGTCCATGTCAATATCCGGCATACTCACCCGCTCCGGGTTCAAAAACCGCTCGAAGTACAGGCCGTACTTCACCGGGTCGATGTCGGTGATATAGAGGCAGTAGCTGACCATGGAACCCGCCGCGCTGCCCCGCCCCGGCCCCACGGGGATGCCGGCGTCCCTGGCGAAGCGCACGAAATCGGAGACGATGAGGAAGTAGTCCGTGAAGCCCATCTTCTCGATCATATTCTGCTCGTACTCCAGCTGGGCCCGGTGGCTGGCATCCTCGCCGTATCGGGCCCGGTAGCCCTCGTCGCAGAGCTTTTTCAGATAGGAGAAGCTGTCGTACCCCGGGGGCAGCTGGAACTCCGGCAGGTGGTACTTGCCGAAGGTGAACTCCAGACTGCACATCTCCGCGATCTTCGCCGTGTTCTCCAGCGCCCCCTCGTACTCCCCGAACAGGGCCTCCATCTCCGCCTCGCTCCGGAGATAGAAGTTCTGGGGCTCGTAGCGCATCCGGTTCTCGTCGTCCAGGGTCTTGCCGGTCTGGATGCACAGCAGCACGTCGTGGGTCTCGGCGTCCTCTCTGCGGAGGTAGTGGGCGTCGTTGGTGCAGACCAGGGGCAGGCCCGTCTCCTGGTGCATCCGCAGAAGGCCCCGGTTCACCACAGCCTGATCCTGGATACCGTGGTCCTGGAGCTCCAGGTAGAAGTGATCCGGCCCGAAGATCTCACTGAGCTCCAGGGCGTATTGCTTCGCGTTCTCGTACTCGCCGTTCCGCAGCCGGCGGGGAATCTCCCCGGCGAGACACGCGGACAGTGCCACAAGACCGCCGCTGTGCTGCCGCAAAAGCTCCAGATCCACCCGGGGACGGTTGTAAAAGCCCTCGGTCCAGGCCATGGAGACCATATAGGAGAGGTTTCGGTACCCCTCCTCGTTCTCGCACAGCAGCACCAGGTGGCGGCTCTCCCCGTCGAACTCGTGGATCTTGTCAAACCGGGTGCGGCCCTGGGGGGTGACATAGACCTCGCAGCCGATGACGGGCTTGATCCCCTCCGCCTTGCAGGCCCGGTAGAAGTCGATGACGCCGTACATGACGCCGTGGTCGGTGATGGCACAGGCGGTCTGGCCCATGGATTTCACAATCTTCGGCAGGTCCCGGATGCGGCACGCGCCGTCGAGGAGGCTGTATTCCGTATGAACGTGCAGGTGGACAAAAGACATCGTGTGATACCTCCTCAAAATAGGTCTGCGAAAACCCCAGTATTCCTGACGCTGTCAACTCACAGCCCCTCCGCCAGCTCCATCAGCTTCCGCAGGCGGTGGTTCAGGCAGGACTTGGTCACCGGCGGGTCGCAGATCTCCGCCAGCTCGGACAGGGGCAGCTCCGGATTCTCCAGCCGCAGCTCCGCCGTCCGGCGGAGCTTGTCCGGCAGCTGGTCCAGCTTCCCCGCCGTCTGGAGCCTTCGGATGGTCTCCGCCTGCTTCTGGGCGGCTCCTACCGCTTTATCCAGGTTGGCGGTGTCGCAGTTCAGCCGACGGTTCACGCTGTTGCGCAGATCCTTTTCCATCTTGGCGGACATCACCTGCATGGAGGCCACCGGCGCGCCGATGAAGGTCAGAAAGTCTTCGATCTGGTCGCTCTGCTTGAAATAAGTCACAAAACTGCTGTTCCGGGCGATGCTCTTGGGGGGGTAGCCGCACTCCCGCAGCAGCACCTCCAGTTCCCGGCTGGCCTGGAGGTGGGAGGTGGTCAGCTCCAGGTGGTAGCGTTTCAAGGGGTCGATGGCGCTGCCCCCGGCGAAAAAGCACCCCCGCAGAAATGATCCCCGGCAGCAGCTCTCCTCCAGTAGTCCGAAATTGATATGGAGCACCAGGTTCTGCATCGGGTCGTATCCCAGCTGGTTGATGATCCGGTCCAGCTTCTTCCGCTCCGTGATCTGGAAGACCATCTTCCCCTGCCCCTCCCCGATCCGCTCCGGCCTCCGGTCAAACTGGAGGCTGAACGCCCGCTGGAAAAGCTTGGGGAGCCGCCCGGCGAAGTTGGGATTCTCCGTGATAATCCGGACCTCCATGGAGTTGAAGGTATTGCAGTACAGCAAAATCCCGTAGGCCTCCGCCCGGGCGCAGCACAGCTTCTGGACGGGTAGTTTACATAATTCATTTTTGGTGTCGTAGGAAAAGGACACGGCGCACACCTCCCCAGTTCGCGATAGAGCAGCCTATGAGGCCCGCCACCCCACTTCCTTTGCAATCCGCTTGATATGGGCAATGAACACATCACTCGCCTTCTCCTCCGGTATATCCTGATCCGCCGTCGATGCCCAACGGTAAATCAGCTCAATGCTGCCATACCCTCTTCCAAACAGCTTGGCATACCGCAGGCAGTTCTCCACTGTGGGAGCACTCTGCAAAATAACCCGTAGTTCCCGGTCACTCCAGGGTTTTCCGTAATTGGGTCGTTCACGCTCCTTGTCATACTTTTTCTGGTACTCCAAAAAGCATTTTTCTATGAGCTCCATCCGCGCCTCAAAAGACGTTCCGTCAACCGCCTGATCAAAGAGCGCCGCAAGAGACTGCTGAAATTCAATTTTTTTCATCTCCATCTCTCCTCTTCGCAGTTTTTGAGTCCTCCATCCGGTATCCGCCGTCCCGGCGGCCAAAGCGGTCCCCGGCAATCCGGACGCTGCGCTCCGCGTGGAGCAGGATCAGCTCCCGGGCCAGGTGGACGGAGTGGTGGCGGACGTAGCCGTCTTCCACCGTGGCGATGGGGCGGCTGACCACCTCCACTCCCAGGGCGGCACAGGCGTCTGTATCTCCCCGCAGCGGCTCCGCTCCCTCCTCCGCGTACCGGGCGGCAACGCTCTTGGGAATGGGCGAGGAATTGCACAGGCACAGGTCCACCAGCCCCGGCGCGGAGTGGTGGAAAATCGCGGCGATATGGTCGGAGACCGTGTACCCCTCCGTCTCTCCCTCCTGGGTCATGACGTTGGCCACATAGATTTTCAGCGCCCCGGACTCCCGGATGGTCTCTACAATGCCGTCCACCAGGAGGTTGGGAATGATGCTGGTATAGAGGCTCCCGGGCCCCAGTACGATCATGTCCGCCCGGCGCAGAGCGGTCACGGCCTCCGCCAGGGCCCTTGGATGCTCGGGAATCAGCCGCACCTGTTTGATGCGGCAGTCCTCCCGCTTCTTGCAGTAGAAGATCTTGGACTCCCCCACCACACTGGCGCCGTTTTCAAACTCCGCCTCCAGCCGTACGTCCGCCGTGGTCACCGGCAGGACCCGGCCTGTGATGGCCAGGACCTCGCTCATGCGGCTCACCGCCGCGTCAAAGGAGGGCGAGATGCCGTTCAGCGCCGCCAGGAAGAGATTGCCGAAGCTCTGGCCCGCCAGGGACCCCTCGGTGAAGCGGTACTGCATCAGCTGGCTCATCAGCGGCTCCGTGTTGGCCAGGGCCTCCATGCAGTTCCGGATGTCGCCGGGGGGCGGCATCCCCAGGTCCTGGCGCAGCATCCCGGACCCGCCGCCGTCGTCCGCCACCGTGACGATGGCGGAGATATTCTCCGTGTATTGTTTCAGGCCCCGCAGCATGTTGGAGAGGCCGTGTCCGCCGCCGATGACGGCGACCCGCGGCCCATACTCCCTGGGGACCCGGTAGGATACTCGCTGTTCCATGGTCTCTCCTTCCGGCTCACTCCTCGTAAACGTCCTGCCGGCGGCACCAGAGACGCGCCTGCAGGGTCATCGCCGTGACAGACAGCAAAAGCCCGCCAATGAAAAGGGCCAGTTTCCCGTAGAAATGACTGGGAGCGCGCATCAGCAGGATCGCCGCGGCGAGAAACAGGATCAGCCCCAAAAGGGCAAAGCCGAAAAGCGGTTTGCTCCAATGCCGCATAAGAGATCCCACCTCTTTCCATCGTCAGATCTTTTCCCAGCCCGCGGTCTCTATCCGCCCCGGCCCATATCCCGGTGGTTCTCCGTCACCTGATAGCCCTGCTGCCGGATGAACTCCGCCAGGGCGTGGGTCACCGCCACGGAGCGATGGTGGCCGCCGGTACAGCCCACGGCGATGACCAGCACCGCCTTTCCCTCCTCCGCGTACAGGGGCAGGGTGAACGCCAACAGCTCCTCCAGCCGCTGGAGATACCCCCGGGTCTGCTGGAAGCTGAACACATAGTCCGACACCTGGCTGTCCAGCCCGGTCCTGGGCCGCAGCTCCTCGATATAGAAGGGATTGGGCATGAACCGCACATCCAGCACCAGATCCGCCTCCATGGGCAGGCCGTACTTAAAACCGAAGGAGGTGACGCTGACCGCCATGCCCCCTTTCTCCGCCGCGTCCCCAAAGAGGCGCAGCAGCTCTCCCCGCAGCTTGGCGGTGGAGAGCCGGGAGGTGTCGATTACATAGTCCGCCCGCTGCCGCACCGGCTCCATGAGCTCCCGCTCCCGGAGGACGGCCTCCTCCAGAGAGCCGGCCTGGCCGCTGAGGGGGTGCCGGCGGCGGGTCTCCTTGTAGCGTTTGATGACGGTCTCCGGCGAGGCGTCCAAAAACAGCATCCGGCAGCTGGACTCCATGGCTTTCAGCTGGTCCAGCACGCCGAAGAGCTCCGCGGGGGAGCTGCCGGTCCGCACGTCGTACACCAGGGCCACCCGGTCGTAGCGGCTGCTGGCCCCGGCGCAGAACTCCGCAAATTTCAAAATCATGGCGGCGGGCATATTGTCGATGATATAGAAGCCCATATCCTCCAGATAGGACGCCGCCTTGCTCTTGCCGCCTCCCGAGAGGCCGGAGATGATCAAAACATCCATGTGCTCCCCTCCCCCGTCTCCAACAGCTCAGTCCTCCTCCAGAATACGGACCTCCGGCTCCAGGAGGACGCCAGTCTCCGCCAGCACCCGCTCCTGCACCTGACGGATCAACGCCAGCACGTCGCGGCAGGTAGCCCCGCCCCGGTTGATGAGAAAGCCCGCGTGCTTCTCGCTGACCTGGGCGCCGCCCACGGTGAGGCCCTTCAAGCCGCACTGCTGGATCAACGCCCCGGCGAAATGGCCCTCCGGCCGTTTGAAGGTGCTGCCCGCGCTGGGGTGCTCCAGGGGCTGGCTGGCCTTTCGCCTGGCCATCAGCTCCCGCATCTTCTCCCGAATCGCGGCGGGGTCCCCGGGGGACAGATGAAACACCACGTGGAGAACCGCCGCCTCCGGATGATCCGACAGCAGGCTGCGGCGGTAGGAAAACGCCATCTCTCCGCCGGGGATACACCGGACACCCTCCTCCGGGAACAGAACCGACACGCCCTGGACGACCTGGCCCATCTCCCCGCCGTAGGCCCCGGCGTTCATATATACCGCGCCGCCCACCGTGCCGGGGATGCCGTGGGCAAACTCCAGGCCCGTCAATCCCAGCTTGCAGGCGAACTCCGCCGTCTGGGCCAGCGTGGCCCCGGCCTCCGCCAGAACAGTGTCCGGGTCCGGCCCGGCCTCCACCCGGCGCAGTCCCGCCGCGGCAATCACCAGGCGGTCCAGACCGCCGTCCGGGGCCAAGAGGTTGGTGCCATTGCCGATGACAAGGGGCCGCGCCCCGCACTCCCTGGCAAAGGACAGCAGCAGCACCATCTGTTCCCCGCTCTCCGGAAAGGCCATCCGCCGGGCGGGGCCGCCGATGCGGAAGGAGGTATGCCTCGCCATCGGCTCCTCCGCCGCGATCCTCAGATCCGGCAGGTAGTCCGCCGCCCACTTGTCAAGCTCTGTCACCCAGTCCATCCACGGACCCCCTTAACTTAAAATGCTCACATCACGCGTCCCAGGAAGGCCGCGCCGATGATGCCGGCGTCATTCCCCAGCTCCGCCCGGAGGATCTTTGTGACCCGGCCGCCGTGGCTGGAGAAGCTCTCCCGGGCCACGATCTCCCGCAGGGGCTCCAGCAGCAGCCGCTCCGGCGCCGCCGCCACACCGCCGCCAATGGCGACGACCTCCGGGCGGACGACGTTGATGAGGCTGACGGTTCCGTCCGCCAGATCCTCCACATACTCCCGGCAGACCTCCAGCGCGGCCTCGTCGCCCCGCTCCGCCGCCAGGAAGGCCGTCCGGCCCTCCACGCCGCCCTGCTGGGCGGCGATCTCATGGAGCAGGCTGTCCGGCCGGCACTCCATGACCTCTTTTGTCAACCGAATCAGGCCGGTGGCGGAGGCGTACCGCTCCCAGCAGCCGTACCGGCCGCAGTTACACAGCTCGCCGCCCCGGCGCATCACGATATGCCCCGCCTCGCTGGAGACGGCGCCGCCCCGGAGCTTCCCGTTCAAAATCAATCCCACGCCGATGCCGGTGCCCAGGGTCACAACGCCGAAGTCCTCCGTCCCCTTGCCCGCGCCGCAGAAGAACTCCGCCACGGCGGCGCAGTCCGCGTCGTTGCCCAGCAGCAGCGGCAGATCCAGATGCTGCCGGAACAGCCGCTCCAGCGGCACGTTCTCCATGGGGATGTTGGTGGTGAAGAGCACATCGCCGCCGGACACCGCCCCGGGCAGGCCGATGCCCACGTACTCGGCGGAGCCCCCCTCCTCCAGGACCGCCCGGGAGAGCTCCGCCAGCGTCCCGGCAAAGCTCTCCGGTCCCTGGAAGGCCAAGGGTACCCGCTTGACCCGCAGAATCTTCCCATCGCCGTCCACCAGACCGGCCTTGAGGTTCGTTCCACCCACGTCAATACCGATATACATATCTTTTCCTCCGTTTATGCCTGTATCAGCCGAGCTTTCCGCTGCCGAGGTCCGCCCGCTGGTCCACCCGGCGGGCCAGCTCCTCCGCGGCGTTGAAGCCCAGACGGCGCTGGCGGTTGTTCATGGCCGCCACCTCCACAATGCTGGCGAGGCTCCGCCCCGGACGCACCGGGATGGTGACGCAGGGCACCCGGACATCCAGGATGTCCACAAAGTGGTCCTCGATCCCCAGGCGGTCATAGAACTTCGTGTTGTCCCACTGCTCAAAGTTCACCACCAGGTCCAGCTGGGACTCGTTTTTGATGGACCGGAGGCCGAAGAGCTGCCGCACGTCGATGACGCCGATGCCCCGCAGCTCGATGTAGTGCCGGATGACCTCCGGCGCGGTGCCCATCAGCCCGCCGGAGATCTTCCGGATCTCCACCGCGTCGTCCGCCACCAGGCGGTGGCCCCGCATGATCAGCTCAATGGCCACCTCGCTCTTGCCGATGCCGGAGTCCCCGGTGATCATCACGCCCTCGCCGTGGATGTCCAGCAGCACGCCGTGACGGGTGACGCAGGGGGCCATCACCCGGTTCAAAAGCTCGATGGTCTGGCTGGTGAAATCCACGGTGGTCTCCTTGGTGCGCAGCAGCGTCCGGCCGTGGAGCTGGGCGCTCTCCAGACACTCCGGGAAGCAGTCCAGCTCCCGGGCGATGACCAGGGCCGGAATGTCATAGAGGAAAAAATCGTCAAAGCACTTCCGGCGCGCCTCCTCCGGCAGGCCCTTGAGGTACATGACCTCCGCCTTGCCGATCACCTGGAGGCGCATGGGGTCAAAGTAGTCGTAAAATCCCTGGAATTGCAGGCCGGGGCGGTTCACATCCGTGATCGTCAGCCGCGTGGAGTCGTAATCCCGGCCCTTATTCAGGATCTCCAGATGGGATAGAACCACAAATTCCGACAGTTTCAAGCCAGCACTCATGAAAAAGCCCTCCATTTCCGGCACACCGTTCCCGCGCCGGCCGGTCCCGCCAGCAAAAAACAGGGCCGGACCGAAAAAATTGATTGTCTCATTATATATGAATTTTCCGGATTTCGCAATACCTTCCAGTGATCCGGCAGAAAAATCCCGGATTTTCCAGCCGTGGACCGAGCGGCCGCCGTCTGACAAATTCTCCGAACATAAAAACAGCCGCCCGTCCGGCGGCTGTTCTCACAGCTGTTTCAACGCTTTGATCTCTGATTCCGTTAAGTACCGCCAGGCCCCGACGGGAAGCGTCCCCAGCTCCAGCGTGTGCTCCCGGACCCGGCGCAGCCGCCGGACCGCCAGACCGCAGGCGGCGCACATCCGCCGCACCTGCCGATTCTTCCCCTCGTGGATGGTGACGGACAGCTCCGCCGTCTCTCCGGAGGACCGCAGCACCGACACCCGGGCGGGACGGATGGCCTCGCCCTCCAAATCCCGCAGAGCGGACAGGCGCTCCGCCGCCCCCTCCACCGCCCCGGACACTGAGACCTCATACGTCTTGCTGACCTCGTGGCTGGGATGGGTCATCCTCTGGGCCAGCTCTCCGTCGTTGGTCATCACCAGCAGCCCCTCCGAGTTCAGGTCCAGCCGGCCCACCGGGTAGACCCGGGCGCCGCAGCTTCGCACCAGGTCCGCCGCGGTCCGGCGGCCCTTTTCGTCCGAGAGGGTGGTCACATAGCCCCGGGGCTTGTTCAGCATCAGATAGACCGGCGCGGCTCTGTCCTCCAGGCGCCGGCCGTCAAGGCGGATCTCATCCCGCTCCGGGTCGGCCCGCTGCCCAAGCGACGCCGGAAGCCCGTTGACCGTCACCCGCCCGGCGGCGATATAGTCCTCCGCCGCCCGCCGGGAGCAGACCCCCGCGGCGGAGAGGAGCTTTTGCAGCCGCTCTTCCATCTCTTCCACATCCTCACTCCGGCAGTCCCGTTTTCAGGGCGCCCATGGCGGTCTTCAGCTCCGGCGGCACCGTCCTACCGCACAGCAGTTCCACCCGGCCCACCTCCACGCCGTCCAGCGTGAAGACCGCCTGTCCCACCGCCGTGCCGGCCAGCACCGGCGCGGTGAGCGGTCTCTCCAGCTCGATCCGGGTCTCCAGCCGCTCCCCGGCTCCCACGGGCCAGGAGAAGCCGGACGCCGCCGTCAGCGGCACCGTGCCGGCCACGCCGCCCTGGACCTCCGCCGTGCCAACTGTCTGTCCCAGCACCGCCGCCCGCCTGGCAGGGTAGGCGGAAAAGCCGTACTCAAAGAGCGCCTGGTGGTCCGCCCAGTCGTTGCCGTCCTGGAGCGTCACCGCCACCAGCCGCTGCCCGTTCCGCTCCGCACAGCTGACCAGCGTCCGGCCCGCCGCCCGGGTATAGCCGGTCTTCAAACCGATGCAGCCGTCCATGCAGCTCAGGAGCTTGTTGTGGTTGGTCATGGTGCGCCCGCCTGTGGTCACCGTCCGGGTGGAGGCGATGCGCATCAACGTCTCGTTCTCCACAGCCGCGCAGGCCAGACGGGCCATGTCCCTGGCGGTGGAGTAGTGGTTTTCGTGGTCCAGGCCGTTGGGGTTGGCGAAAGAGCTGTGTTCCATCCCCAGCTCCCTGGCGGTCTTGTTCATCAGTGCCACGAAACCCGCCTGACTGCCGCCTACATGGTCCGCGATGGCCACGGCGGCGTCGTTTCCGGAGCAGAGCATCAGCCCGTAGAGCAGCGTCTCCAGCGTCAGCTGCTCCCCCTCTTTCAGATACATGGAGGACCCCTCGGTCAGCGTGGCCTCCCGGTCCACGGTCACGATGTCCCCCAGGTTCCCCTCCCGGATGGCCACCAGCGCCGTCATGATCTTGGTGGTGCTGGCGATCAGCATCTTCGCGTCGGCATTTTGCTCATAGAGCACCCGCCCGCTGTTCACATCCATCAGAATGGCGGACGCCGCGGAGGTATTCACCGCATATGCCCGACAAGGGAAAAAGCTGTACAGTAGAAGAACCGCGGCCAGGCAGCAGAGTATACGCTTTGGCAAGAACCATCACCTCGTTTTTCACGGTGATGGTAGTATACCCCCATTACTCCAATTCTTTATCTTCTTTTTTGTCAAAAAATTTTTCCACACGATCCAGCACATCCGGCACCATGTCCACCACACGCTCCACGGTGGACACCGGCGGCACCGCCACCGGCAGCACCCGGGTGATGCCGTCCTTGATGACCAGAAACGCCACCGGCGCGATGTTCACCCCTGCGCCGCTGCCGCCGCCGAAGCTCTTGGGCTGCGCCTTTCCGTAGTCCCCGCCGCCGCAGCCAAAGCCCATGCTGACCTTGGAAATCGGAATCAGCGTCACACCGTCCGGCGTGGTGATGGGCTGGCCGACAATGGCGTTGGTGTCCGCCATCTCCCGGACCTTCTCCATGGCCGAGCGCATCAGATCGCTGAGCGGGGTCTTCTTTTCCATATTGTTGTCCATATTGAAACCTTCCTTCCCTTATGCGGCCCTGGCCCCGGACTCCTCCGGCGCGGGCCCCTTCTTCCGATGTCCTCTCGTATAGCGCAGGAACCACCGCAGAGCCGGGACGGCGATGCCAAATCCCACCGCCAGCACCGTGCCGACGCGGATGGAAATCCCCACGGTTCCCTTCACCTGGGTCCCCTCCGCCTCAAAGTTCACCTCCGAGTGGATACGGGGGTCCGGGATGTCCAGCAGCCGCTCCAGCACGGGCATCCCCGTCCAAACGGCGGCGTTGAGCTCCCCGTAGAGCTCGGCGGCGGCGGCCGGGTCCGCTCTCCCTCCAACCGTCAGCGACAGCCGCAGGGGGGCGATCCGGATGCCCCGGCGGGTGCGGTGCAGGGCCTTTTTCAGCGGCGGAGCCAGGGTCCGCACCGCATCCCGGATGTCCTCCAGGGAGGGCTTTGGAATGGATCTCTTCTTCTCCCCGTTCCCTCCGGCGTCCGGTTTCCCCTTTGACTTTTTCCTCCCGGGGGGCTTTTTCTTCCCCGGAAAAACCCGAAAGCGGAACAGCCCCGCCTTCACATCCACGGTCACCGCGTCTCCCAGCGTGACCAGCACACCGGCCCGAGTCCGGCACAGCAGCAGGACCAGCAGGAACAAAACGCCCAGTATCCAGCGCCAGACCATAGGCAGCCCCCCTCTCCGCGGCTAACCGCCGGAAATTTTCTCAAGCCTCCTCAGGAAGAGCAGACCCTCCCTCCAGCGGGAATTCCGCCTGCACCCCCACCTCCGGCTCCGTATCCACGATCTCACCGTTCTCATTGAGGCGCATCTGGCCCTCCACGCCGAAGTCCGGCAGCTCCGGCAGGTCCTCCAGATTGGTCAGGTGGAAGGCCCGCAGAAACTGTCTGGTGGTGCGGTACAGGTGGGGCCGCCCCGGCACCTGGAGCCGCCCGCACTCCTCGATCAGCTTCCGGTCCAGCAGCAGGCTCATGGTGTAGGAGCTGTCCACCCCCCGGATCTGATCCACATAAGCCCGGGTGGTGGGCTGGTAGTAGGCGATGATGGTCAGCACCTCCAGCGCCGGCTGGCTGAGCTTGGCGGGCTTGCGGATCTCAAAGGCCCGTCGGATGGCGTCGGCGTGGTCCGGGGCGGAGCACAGCTGCCAGCTGTCCTCCATGTGCAGCAGCCGGATGCCCCGGCGCTCGTAGGCGTAGTAGTCCGTCAGCCGCTGCAGGGCCTGCTCCGCCGCGGGCCGCTCCAGCCCAAGGGCCACGCAGATCCGTTCCGTCTGCACTGGTTCGCCGGAGGCAAACAGAATTGCCTCAACGGCGGACTCGATCTCTTTTGTCTCCAAGGTTTCCAAGTCCGTTCCTCATTTCCGATATACTAGTGATTTTTGTTATTATAATGTCAGATCATCCGGCCACTCGCCCTCCTGCCGGACGGTGCACTCCGTCTCGGAGCCGCTCAGGTGCAGAACGTGGGCGCGGCAGAGCTCCAGCACCGCCAGGAAGGTGGCCACCACCTCACTGCGGCTGCGGTTTCCCCGGAACAGCAGCTGAAACCGGGTGACACCGAATCGCTTGAGCCGCTGTAAAATCTCCCGGGCCTTGCTCTCCACCGGGTAGGGCTCATGCTGGACGATGTCCTGAAAGGCCGCCCTGGGAGGGGGCAGCGCCCGCTCCGCCCGGCTCCGGATCTCCGCCATGGCCAGGATCAGGTCCGCCCGCGCGTGGTCATACTCGTAAATTTTCCCCCGCTTCACCGGCTCCGGAGGCCGGGTCAGGATGTTCCGCCCAAACTCACTCATGGGCTGGAGCTGCTCCACCGCCGCCTTCACCTGGACATACCGCTCGTTCCGGCGCCGCTCCTCCAGGGACTGGATCAGGGCGTCCATCTCGCTCTGGGCCTCCTCGTCCTCAATGGAGAGGAGCATTCGGGTCTTGATGTACACCAGATGGGAGGCCATGGTGACAAACTCGCTGGCCACCTCCAGGTCCATGCTCTGCCGGACCGCCAGCCACTCCAGGTACTGATCACAGATCAGGGAGATGGAGATGTCCTGGATCTCCATCCTGTTCTTGCTCAGAAGAAACAGGATCAGGTCCAGCGGCCCCTCGAAGTCCTGCATCTCCTCCCTGGAGCGGACCACCTTTTCCAGTTTGAACACGGGATTTTCCAAAAGGCCACACCTCAATAAAACAAATTGAAAAGACCGCTGTACACAGCCATGATGCCCCGGCTGATCACCGCGCTCCCCACACCGGTGAAAGAGAGCAGGATCAGCGCCAGCATCCCGTACCGCTCATAGCGCATGACGCGGAAATAGGTCTCGTCCGGCAGCAGGGCTCCCAGCACCTTGGCCCCGTCCAGCGGCGGGATGGGCACCAGGTTGAAAAGCCCCAGGCCCACGGACAGCGGCGCCAGCGTATAGAGGCAGAACAGAAACACGGCCTCCAGCGCCGGGTGGTAATATCCGGAAAGGTAGATTCCTTTACTGATTCCGATTGCCAATGCCGCCAGCAGAAAATTGGACACGGGCCCCGCCAGGGCGGTCAGGGCCATCCCCCGCTTGGGGTCTCGAAAATACCTGGGGTCCACCGGCACGGGCTTCGCCCAGCCGAAGCCCGCCGCGAACATCATCAAAAGGCCAAACCAGTCGATGTGCCGCAGGGGATTCAGGGACAGGCGGTGCCGGGACTTGGCGGTGGGGTCCCCCAGGGCGCAGGCCGCCAGGCCGTGGCAGGTCTCGTGCACCGTCAGGCACAGCAAAACCGCCGCCATCCGCGCCGCGGCGTCCCCCAGGGAGCCCAGGTCCAGGGCCTGAAACAGGTTTTCCAGATAGTGCAGCATGCGGCCCCCCAGTCGTCAAAACCCAAAATATAGAAGCATTATACCAAACATCCGCGCAAAATACAAGCCATCATCGCTCCCTTTATTCCATCCGGGGCCCCCTGAAAAGGCCGGGAAGTCCATCCACGATCCATTGAATCCGAAAATCGGCCGTGGTATACTCAAGCTGACAAACAAAAAGCTCTGCGGAGGAAATCATGTTAAAAGTCATTGTCATCGGAAGTCCCGGCGCGGGAAAGAGCACATTCGCGCGGAAATTGAGAGATGTGACAGGCATTCCGCTCTACTATCTGGACAGGATCTGGCACCGCCCCGACCGAACAAACGTGACCAGAGAGGAATTCGACCGGCGCCTGAACGAGATCCTGAAAAAAGACCGGTGGATCATCGACGGAAACTACCAGCGCACCCTGGAGCCCCGGCTGAAAAGATGTGACACCGTCTTTCTCTTGGATTTTCCCCTGGAGACCTGCCTTGCGGGCGCGGAAGCCCGCATCGGAAAGCGCCGGGAGGATCTGCCGTGGATCGAGCGCGAATTTGACGGCGAATTCAAACAGTGGATCATCGACTTCCCCAAAACGCAGCTGCCGCAGATCTATCAACAGATCGAAACACACCGGCAGGGCCGGGAGGTCATTATTTTCAAATCCAGAGAAGAGGCCGGCGATTATCTCCGGGCGCTGTCCACGCGGCAGTAGGCCGCCTCCCGCACCGTCTTTCCGCCGATCACATCGGCGCGGCGGGCGCCGCTGAGCTGAAAATTCATCTTCTCGTAGAAGGCCCTGGCCCGCCGGTTCTCCTCCAGCACCCACAGGAAGACGTCCCGATACCCCTGACCGGCAAGGGCCGCCACCGCCGCCTCCAGCAGCGGCTTTCCGAAGTCCCGCCCCATATATTCCGGCAGGAGGTAGAGGGACACGATCTCCCCCCATCCGTCAAACTCCGGAAAACGGGAGGCGCAGCAGCTGGAGGTGCCGATGTACCGCCCCTCCTCCAGCATGACCAGGGTGGTCCTCTCTCCGCCGTCCAGGCGGAACGCCCACCTCCCCGCCGGGATGCTCTCCAGGTAGTCCCGGGGCAGAATATCCCGGTAGACGTATTTCCAGCTGGCCTCGTAGATTCCGCTGACGGCAAGGCGGTCGTCCGCCTCGCTCAAATAACGGATCTCCACAGCGTCTCACTCCCCGTCTTTGCGTCTTCTCCCCAGCTCAATGCCCATGATGGTGTCCCGAAAGCCCCGCCGCAGCTCCTCATATGTGGCGGTGCCGTAGGCCTCCCTGGGCCAGCGGGCGGCCCACTCCTCTCGCAGCAGTTCGCAGAGGGTGCGGCACAGGGGCTCCGGCAGCTCCAGCAGCATGGGAGAGAGATAGTCCACCGCCATCTGCTTCTCCATCACCCGGACCGCCCCCCGGTTCCAGGGGCGCTGGCGGCGCCAGCCTGCCTCAATGCCGTCCAGAATCTCCCCGGCCAGACGCCGGAGGCCCTCCTCCCCCGCCTCTCTCACGGCCTCCAGATAGCCGGGGCCGAACCGGTCCGTGTAGGCCCGGAAAGCTTTTTCGTAAGTCCGCTTCCGGAATTCGTCCATCCAGGGCCTCGTCTCCTGAAAGGCCCGGCAGAGCAGCTCCAGATCCATGGTCTCACCCTCCTGGTTTTCAAAATTCCTGCCCCACCGGCCTTTACAAGCCCGGTGAGAACAGGTATGATAAAGACAGTTCCACCTTCCGGGAGGTCTTTATGCGGGAATTCACCATTGGAAAAAACGACGCCGGACAGCGGCTGGACCGCTTCGTATCCAAAAGCATGCCCCTGCTGCCCCAGGCCCTGCTGCAAAAGTACATCCGCCTCAAGCGGATCAAGGTCAACGGCAGGGGGGCCAAGCGGGACACGCGTCTGTGTGTCGGCGACGTTTTACAATTATATATCAACGACGAGTTCTTTGACAAGCCCAATGAGGAAAATCTCTTCCTCACCCTGTTCCAGCCGAGGCTCACCATCGTCTACGAGGACGAGAACCTGCTGCTGGCGGACAAGCGTCCCGGGCTGGTGGTCCACGCCGACGAGACGGAGAAGGTCAACACCCTCATCAACCACATCCAGGCCTACCTCTATCAGAAAAAAGAGTGGAACCCCAAGTGGGAGAACGCCTTCGCCCCGGCCCTGTGCAACCGCATCGACCGGAACACCGGCGGCATCGTCATCGCCGCCAAAAACGCGGAGACCCTGCGGATCATCAACGAAAAAATCAAGGACCATGAGCTGGAGAAGTCCTACCTCTGCGTCACGGTAGGACATCCCCGGCCCGCCTCCGGGAGGATCGAGGGCTTCCTCCTAAAGGACGAGGGGAAAAAGCAGGTCTCCTTCTACCGCCGCCCGGTGCCCGGGGGCCGCAGCGCCGTGACGCTGTATGAGACCCTGGAGAGCCGGGGGGAGCTGTCTCTTGTGGAGTGCCGCCTCCTCACCGGCCGCACCCATCAGATCCGGGTCTCCATGGCGGAGATCGGCTGTCCCCTGCTGGGGGACGGCAAGTACGGCAGCGGCGATGCGAACCGCCGGTATCACGAGACCCGCCAGGCGCTGTACTCCTATAAGCTGGCCTTCCCCCTCCCCACGGACGCGGGAATCCTGAACTACCTGCGGGGCAGGGAGTTCACGGTCTCGGACGTGCCCTTCCGGGAGAAGTATTTCCCCAAAGACTGACGAACGTCCGCCCGGAATGGGCGGACGTTTCCTCATTGGATTCCCAGAGCGGCGACGGCGTCCCGCGTCTCTCGCCAGGTCGTAAGCAACGCGTCATACCTCCCCCGCCCCTCCTTTGTGAGGCGGTAGTACTTTCGCACCGGGCCGCCGGAGGTCTCCCCCTGGTACCGCTCCGTGGCCCCCTCCCGGCAGAGCTGGCGGAGGATGGCGTAGATGGCGCTCTCCTGCACGTCGGGGAACACGCCGTGGAGGAGGCGCAGGAGCTCGTAGCCGTACTGGTCCCCCTGGTTCAGCACATGGAGGAGGCAGAGCTCCAGAAGATCCCGTTTCAGCATAGGGATACCCCCGTTCCAACGAGGCCCAGGACGGTGATGGCGATGTATTCCAGCAAAATGGGCGTCTGCCAGCCGGCAGTGTCAACAGCTGATAGGTCCGCATAGCACCACAGCGCGTATATCGCCATCCCCAGGACGCTCCCTGCCAGTGCCGGAATGTACACCGCCCGCCAGCGGCGGTTCGTCATTCGGGCTTTCACCAGGGCGAACACTCCAATGACACCCATGACAAACATATCCAAGGTCATTGCCAGCCGCAGAGCCTCCACGATTTCGGAGGTCAGCCACTCCCAGACCTTGACCGGTTCATTCAAAAGAATCCAGGCATTCACCCATTGAAATGCCATCCCCATCAGCAGAAGGAGCAGAAGCGGCATAACCCCTTTGGGCAGGGTCCGGCACTTATCCTCCCCCTTCCCGCGCCGGAACCAGACCAGGGCCAGCGCCACGCCCGCCAGAAGGAGTCCTGTGCGAAAAGGGATCACTTTGTCGCAGAGGTCGGGGAACCACCACAGCCAGTCCGCGCCATATGCGTCAAACCGGAACATCGCTCTACCCGACAGCTCTCTCAGCAGCGGCAGTACCGCCGGAGGCAGTACACAGGCCGCCAGCACGGCGAACACCGCCACCCACCGCCGGTACGCCTTCGGCTGCACCAGCTGCCGCGCGGCGTTCCAGGGACTGCCCAGATCCCGCCGCAGCGCCTCCTCGCTCCTGGGCTCCTGCTCGATCAGGTCCCGGTAGTCCTCCAGCACCTCCGCCGCCTCCGCCGGCGGCAGACACCACCGGGCCGCCCGGGACAGGCTGGAGAGATAGTCCTTCTTCATAAAATCCCGCCTCTCTACTACTGTAAATTTCTCAGTAGCTGTTAAGGAGAGTATATAGCGGCTGTTCCGGAAAGTCAATAGAACTACTGATAAAAAATCAGAAGTTTTCCTCCAGCAATTCCCTTGACTTTTCCGTGCGCTTCCGCTATGATGCAGATAACGCTGAATTTCGACGAGAAAGTTCCCAAACTCAACAGAGAGAAGAGGCTGATAATTTTTAAAGACGGATAGGGGGAGGATCAATGTCCAAAGAGTTGATTCGCCTGCGCAACATCTGCATGGCGTTTGACGACGAACTTGTATTAAACAACATCAATCTTTACATCAATGACAAGGAATTCCTCACACTGCTAGGGCCCAGCGGGTGCGGCAAAACCACCACGCTGCGGATGATCGGCGGCTTCACGACACCTACGTCGGGAGACGTCCTCTTTGACGGTGTGAGGATTAATGACGTTCCGCCCCATCAGCGGCAGATCAACACCGTGTTTCAGAAGTACGCGCTGTTCCCCCACCTGAACGTGTTTGAGAACATCGCCTTCGGCCTGCGGATGCAGCGCCGCCCGGACCCCGCCGACCCGCGGAAAAAGGTGAAGATCCCCGAGGAGGAGATCCGGGAGCGGGTGATGGAGATGCTGGAGATCATCAGCCTCAAGGGCTTTGAGAACCGCAGGCCCGACGCCCTCTCCGGCGGCCAGCAGCAGCGGGTGGCCATCGCCCGGGCGCTGGTGAACAGGCCCAAGGTGCTGCTGCTGGACGAGCCCCTGGGCGCGCTGGATCTGAAGCTCCGCAAGGACATGCAGATCGAGCTCAAGCGCATCCAGCAGCAGGTGGGCATCACGTTTATCTATGTCACCCACGACCAGGAGGAGGCCCTGACCATGTCGGACACCATCGTGGTCATGGACAAGGGCTCCATCCAGCAGATCGGCACCCCGGAGGACATCTACAACGAGCCGAAAAACGCCTTTGTGGCGGATTTCATCGGCGAGTCCAACATCATTGACGGCGTTATGGTCCACGATCAGCTGGTCCAGATGTACGGCCGTCAGTTCCCCTGCCTGGACGGCGGCTTCGCGCCCAACGAGCCGGTGGACGTGGTCATCCGGCCCGAGGACATCGACATCGTCCCCGTGGAGCAGGGCCAACTGACGGGTACCGTCACCAGCGTCACCTTCAAGGGGATGCAGTATGACATTATCGTGGACTTCAAGGGCTTCAAGTGGCTGATTCAGACCACGGACCACAGCCCCGAGGGGGCCCGCATCGGCATCAAGATCGACCCCGACGGCATCCACGTGATGAAGAAGAGCCAGTACTCCGGGATGTTCGGCGACTACTCCTCCTTCTCCGACGAGTACGACGAGCTGGACGACGCCGGCCTGGAGCCGGATGAGGAGGAGAGCGGGGATGAAGAATAGGCTCTCCCGGCTGTCCATCCCCTATGTGATCTGGATGGCCCTCTTTGTGGTGGCGCCCATTGTGATGATCGTGGTCTACGCCTTCACCGCCGCCGGGGGCGGCTTCACCCTGGAGAATTTTTCCCGCATGGGCCTGTACGGGGTGGTGTTCTTCCGCTCCTTTCGGCTGGCTCTGATCGCCACGGTCATCTGCCTGGTCATCGGCTACCCGGTGTCCTACATGATGAGCAGGGAGGGGCCCAGGTTCCAGCGGGTGGCCATGGTGCTCATCATGCTGCCCATGTGGATCAACTTCCTCCTGCGGACCTACTCCTGGATGTCCATCCTGGAGAACAACGGCCTGCTGAACCAGCTCTTTCAGAAGATCGGCCTCATCGGCCTGTACAACAGCCTCTTCGGGACGAATCTCACCTACTTCCCCATGATGAACACCCAGGGGGCGGTGGTGCTGGGCATGGTGTACAACTACCTGCCCTTCATGATCCTGCCCATCTACTCCGTCATCGTCAAGCTGGACGGCTCCCTCATCGAGGCCGCCCGGGACCTGGGGGCCAACGGCTTCCACGTCTTCCGGCGGGTCATCCTGCCCCTGAGCCTGCCGGGGGTCCTCTCCGGCATCACCATGGTCTTCGTGCCCGCGGTGTCCACCTTCGCCATCAGCAAGATGCTGGGCGGAGGCACGGAGCTGCTGCTGGGAGACCTGATTGAGCAGCAGTTCCTGGGCGGGGCCTACAATCCCCAGCTGGGGGCCGCCATCTCCCTGGTGATGATGGTCATCGTCGTCGTCTGCATGGTGGTCATGAACCGCTTCGGCGAGGGCGAGGAACAGGCGGTGATGCTGTGAAACGCCGGAATTCCGTCATGAGCCGCGTCTTTACGGCGCTGGTGTTTCTCTTCCTCTATGCGCCGATCCTGCTGCTGATCGTCTTCTCCTTCAACAGGGGCAACAGCAATACCGTGTGGACCGGCTTCTCCCTGGACTGGTACAGGCAGCTCTTCCACAACCGGCTCATCATGCGCAGCGTGTACACCACGCTCCTGGTGTCCCTCCTGGCCACGGTCATCGCAACCTTCGCCGGGACCTTTGCCGCCATCGGCTTTTACAGCCTCCGCCGCAGGCAGCGGGCCGTGCTGAACACGGTGAACAGCATCCCCATGATGAACGCCGACATCGTCACCGGCGTTGCCATGTGTCTGTTCTTCGTGGCCTTCTTCGCCTTCTGGAGCAGCTTCGCCGCCTGGTTCAACGGTGTTCAGCACATCGTCACTCTGCCCACAAGGCTGACCCTGGGCTTCGGCACCCTGCTGATCGCCCACGTCACCTTCAATATCCCCTATGTGATCTTGTCCGTGGGGCCGAAGCTCCGGCAGATGGACAAAAACCTGGTGGACGCCGCTCAGGACCTGGGCTGCACCTGGATGCAGGCCTTCTGGAAGGTGATCCTGCCGGAGATCAAGCCCGGCATCGCCTCCGGGGCGCTGACGGCCTTTACCATGAGCGTGGACGACTTCATCATCAGCTACTTCACCGCCGGGTCCTCCAGCTCCACCCTGGCCATGACCATCTACGGCATGACGAAAAAACGGGTGACGCCGGAGATCAACGCCATCTCCACCCTGCTCTTTGTCACCGTGCTGGCGCTGCTGGTGGTGGTCAACCTCCGGGAGGCCCACATGGAGCGTACCGGACAGCAGGAGCGCCGTCCCCGCTCCCAGCGCCTGACTCACTTCTTTGACTCCCCCAGAGGCAGGTGGGTCCGCCGGGGCACGGCGGGGGTGCTGGCCGCCGCCTTTCTTGTGGTGGTGGTCCTCCTCACCAGCGCCACCAACGCCCAGCCTGTGGTCAATGTGTGCAGCTGGGGCGAGTATATCGACGAGGAGCTCATCACGCAGTTCGAGGAGGAGACCGGCATTCTGGTGAACTACCAGACCGCCGAGAGCAACGAGGCCCTCTACTCCCTGCTGAAAAGCGGCGCCGGAGACTACGACGTCATCGTCCCCTCGGACTATATGATCTCCCAGCTCATCGAGGAGGATATGCTCTCGGAGCTGGACTACAGCCAAATTCCCAATTTCTCCCTGGTGGATGGCCGGTTCAAAAACCTCTCCTATGACCCGGAGAACCGGTACACCGTTCCCTACGCCTGGGGGACCGTCGGCATCATCTACAACGAGACCATGGTGGATGGGCCCATCACCAGCTGGAGCGCGCTGTTTGACGATCAGTACGCAGGAGATGTGCTGATGTTCCGCAACTCCCGGGACGCCATCGCCACGGCCCTGAGCTATCTGGGCTACTCGCTGAACACCACGGACCCATCCCAGCTGCGCCAGGCCTTTGAGCTGCTTCGGGACGCCAAGAGCCGGGGGGTATACCAGTCCTTCGTCATGGACGAGGTCTTTCAAAAGCTGGAGGGCGGCAATGCCTCTATCGGCCCCTATTATGCCGGAGATTATCTCACCATGCTGGAGAATAACGAGGACCTCCGTTTTGTGGTGCCGGAGGAGGGTTCCAACTGGTTCATGGACGCCATGTGTGTCCTGAAAAACGCGCCCCACTATGAGGAGGCCATGGCCTGGATCAATTTCATCGCCTCCGACGAGGCCAGCATGGCCAATATGGACTACATCGGCTACGCCTCCCCCAACACCAACGTTCTGGAGAACTACCCCGCCTATTACGAGGAGGTCTACGGAGAGGCGCTGGACCCGGAGATCTATGAGATCATGGCGGCGCCCGCAGAGATACTGGACCGCTGCGAGGCGTATTTGGTCCTTCCGCCAGACATCCGCACCCTCTACAACGACCTCTGGACGGAACTGGGAATCTAGTCACTTTTTTCGAGAAAAAAGTAACCAAAAAAGCTTTATCACGCTCTGAGGGTCCGGCAACAGTTCAAACATCCGCGACGGCAACACACACTTTACCATATGGAGGGATCATCTATGATTTTAATCGGAACAAAGTGCCAGCTGGAGCAGACCGTCACCCAGGAGCTGACCGCCGCCGCCGTGGGCTCCGGCGCCCTGCCGGTATTCGGAACCCCCTTCATGGCCGCCATGATGGAAAACGCCGCCCTGACGGCGATGCAGACCTTCCTGGAGGAGGGCCAGGGCAGCGTGGGCACCCGCCTGGACATCCACCACGACGCCCCCACTCCCATCGGCATGAAGGTCTGGGCGGAGGCGGAGATCACCGGCGTGTCGGAAAACGGGAAGATGGTGGAGTCTGCCGTGCGGGCCTGGGATGAAACGGGTCCCATCGGCGGCGGCACCCACACCCGGGCCGTCATCAACTGCCAGCGGTTTCTGGACAAGTGCAATGGAAAACTGAATATGTGATTCTGCAAAAAGCGGCCCCTGGAGGAATTCCTCCGGGGGCCGCTTTTATGTATGAAGGTTATTTTCTCACAGGACCAGGGACGGCGCGCTGTACACGCGGCCGGCCAGCTCACTGTTGAGCATATACAGGCTCTTGGGGTCGGAGCCGAAGAGCTCCATCTTGGAGATCAGGTCGTTGGCGTTGTCCTCCTCCTCGCCCTGCTCCTTCACGAACCAGTCCAGGAACTGCATGGTGCGGAAGTCCTTCTCCTCGTAAGCGGCGGCGTAGATGGTGTTGATGAGGCCGGTGACGTACAGCTCATGCTCCAGCCCCGCCTTGAGGACGGTCATATCGCTGTCCAGCACCTTGTCGGGCCTGGCGATGGCGTCCAGGGTGACCTTGGCGTTGTTGTTGTGGAGGTACTGGTAGAACAGCATGGCGTGGTCCCGCTCCTCCTGGGCCTGGATCTTGTACCAGTTGGCAAAGCCGTCCAGCCCCCGGGCCTCAAAATAGTTGGAGAAATCCAGATAGAGGTAGGCGGAGTAGAACTCCTTGTTGATCTGGTCGTTCAGCAGCGCGGAAACTTTTTCACTCAGCATGGTAAAATGCTCCTTTCTTATTTTACATGGTGATTGTACACCGGTCATCATAAAAAGTCCATTGTAAAAACCACAGAAAATTACAATGATTTTCCCCCGTCCCTCGTCCCGCACCTCAAGGGCACTCTGCCGCCGCCTCTGCCATTTAGGCGAAGGCATGAAGGAGCGAATGCTCCGGCGGACCATGGGTACATAAGAAGAGAGAGGGACGCACGTTCTCTCTCTTCTTAAATTATAGGCTGTTATCTTTTTTCTTTTTTATCGGGCCAGAACACCATCGCGGCTCCGATAACGCCAAGGGCCGCAAACACATGCTGCCAGGTCAAAGCCAAATCGAAAAAGTATCTCCACCCACCACCCAGAGCGCCCAGCATCAACGTGATGCTGAGCAGAATCAGCGCGATTCCCCGCAGTTGACGCTTCATTTGTCTACCCTCTCTCATCTTCCGTCAAGTCAAAACAAGGTAATCTGGCTGGTCTCCGCCATCCCGGCAAAAGCCCCCAGGGCCTTGAGCTGCTCAATGTGGGTCTTGGAGAGCTTGCTGCAGCACATGGCAAACTCCTCGATGGAGATGAACTCCTTCCCCGCCCGCTTCTCCACCGTGTCGATGGCCGCCGCGTCCCCCAGCCCGTGAACGGACACAAAGGGCGGCAGCAGCCCGTCCTCCGTCACCAGGAATTTGGTGGCGTCGGACTTATAGATGTCGATGGTTTCAAAGTGGTAGCCCCGGAGATAGAACTCGTAGCACACCTCCAGGGTGGTCAGCAGGTTCTGCTCCACGGCGGTGGCGTCCTTGTTGTTCTCGATCTCCCGAATCTTCCGCTTCACCGCGTCCTTTCCCGCGCAGCAGTACTCCGCGTCAAAGGCCTTGGCCCGGACGGAGAAGAACGTGGCGTAGAAGGCCAGGGGCTTGTGGACCTTGTACCAGGCGATGCGGAAGGCCATCATCACATAGGCCACCGCGTGGGCCTTGGGAAAGAGATAGCCGATTTTCGCCAGGGAGTCGATGTACCACTGGGGCACGTTATGCTCCTCCATGGCCTCCACCCAGCCCTCGTCGAAGCCCCCCTTCTTCACCTTTCCCTTTCGGACCTTCTCCATGATCTTGAAACTCATCTTGGGGTCCAGGCCCATCTTGATGAGATACAGCATAATGTCGTCCCGGCATCCAACAGTCTCCAGAACGGAGGCGGTACCGCTGACAATCAGGTCACGGGCGTTGCCCATCCACACATCCGTACCGTGGGAGAACCCGGAGAGACGGACCAGGGTGTTGAAGTCCTTGGGCTGGGTGTCCACCAGCATCTGACGGGTAAAGCGGGTGTTGAACTCCGGGATG